>NZ_JACHKG010000022.1:0-90778 GCF_014203995.1 Paenibacillus sp. JGP012
CACGCAAGCGGTTGAACCGCCGTATACCGAACGGTACGTACGGTGGTGTGAGAGGTCGGCTACTCAACTAATGGGTAGCCTCCTACTCGATTTATGACATCCTTTATTATGCAATCTGGAGTCAAGCTGCTTGCCCCACATCTCAAGCGGGCGGCAGAACGTGGAGCAGAAGTGCGTATGCTCGCAGGAGACTATTTGTACATCACACAGCCCGAAGGATTGCGGGCGCTCTGTGAGGTTGATTCACGAATTGAAGCAAGGCTATGGCGAAGCATGGGTACTTCTTTTCACCCGAAAGCGTATCTGTTTGATCATGAACATGGGGAAGGCATGTTGATTGTCGGCTCATCGAACTTTTCATTCACAGCATTGAAAACGGGGTATGAATGGAATCTGGCAATGAATGCGGAGGCAGAGCCGTATACGTTTCAGTCGGCTTTGGAAAAGTTTATGCAGAGTTTTTATCACGAGACAACCTTGCCAGTGAACCCGGATTCCATCGCGTTGTATGAAGAAGAGTATCGACAGTATCACCAGAAGAACCCGGAGATGATCCAGCGGATCACCGAGATGGAGGAAGCAGAGTTCGGCACAAGGCTGCCAGAGGAGGAAACCGAACAAGAATCTGCTGTCTTGCCTCTCCTGCCTATTCAGCCACGATTTGCTCAGTTAGATGCGCTCGAAGCATTGAACGCCACGATGGAGGAGCAGTACGAAAAAGCCATGGTGGTCATGGCGACTGGACTTGGGAAAACGTATTTGGCGGGCTTTTTCGCCCAAAGGTTTGAGCGGATTTTGTTCATAGCGCACCGGGAAGAAATTCTGAATCAGGCGAAAAAGTCGTTTCAGCAAATCATACCAGAACGCAGTCATGGGATATTTAATGGCAAGCAAAAGGATGGAGAGGCAGACTGTGTATATGCTTCAATCTATACACTGAGTTTGCAACGACACCGGGATGTATTTGCGGCGGATGCTTTTGATCTGATCGTGGTGGATGAGTTCCATCATGCGGCGGCGAAGACGTATATGAAGGTCATTGAATATTTCTGTCCGCAGTTTTTGCTGGGCATTACGGCAACCCCGGATCGACTGGATGGCAAGGATGTATATGCACTGTGTGACGGGAATGTCGCGTACCAGATGCATTTTATTGAAGCGATTCGGCGCGGATGGCTGGCGCCTTTTCAATACTATGGCGTATTTGATGATACGGACTATTCACAGATTCGCTGGATCGGTACCAAATATGATGAAGAACAGCTCACGTCTGTTCAACTGAAAGAAGAGCATGTGGAAACGATCTATGCGGCGTGGATGCGGCACAAGCAGACAAGAACCATCGGTTTCTGCTCATCCATTCGTCAAGCCGACTACCTGGCTGCATATTTCCGCAGTCAGGGGGTGAAGGTACTTAGCCTGCATTCGCGTACATCGGAGATGTCGCGAGAGGAAGCCATCCGGCAGCTTGGTGCGGGTGAACTGGAAGTTGTGCTGACCGTAGATTTGTTTAACGAAGGGACGGATATTCCGAGTGTAGATACGTTGCTTTTCGTGCGTCCCACCGAGTCACTTACGGTATTTACCCAGCAGGTAGGGCGAGGTTTGAGGTTGTCAGAAGGAAAGTCTCACTGCGTTATCATCGACCTGATCGGGAATTACCGCAATGCGGATGTGAAGCTTAGCCTGCTTGATGTACGAGGGAATGAGGAACGCAGTGGAAAAGCACTGGACTCGGCTATACCGGAAGTTCCAGACAACTGCGGTATTCATTTGGAGACCCGAGTGGTGAACTTGCTTCAGGAGCTAAGCCGCAAACGAATGCCGCGCCGCGAAAAGCTGCTTCAGGATTTTCTGGATGTCAAACGTGAGCTGGGACGTATCCCGACCTATCTGGAGCTCCATCTTATGGGGCAGTCTAAAAGTATCGGATACCGGAGCGAATTTGGCTCATATGTCGGTTTCCTGTACTGGGCGGAGTTGTTATCTCCTGTGGAGGGAGATATCTATGTTCGGCACGAGGCATGGCTGCGAGATATAGAAAAGACGATCATGAACAAAAGCTACAAAATGATCGTGCTGCTTTATATGCTCGATCGAGGAGAAGCCCACTGGCTGGACCCGGTCATCCCGGGAGAAATGGCTGAATTTTTCTATAGGTATCTTACAGAGAAGGAGTATCGAAAACGAAAGGACTTTTCAGACAAAGGTAAAGCTTCGCTGGTGGAATGGAATGAGAAAACGGAAATGGAGATTAGAAAGCTTATTATCGACATGCCCATGTCCAAGTGGAGCGGAGCAAAGAACAGTATGACCCGGTACGAAGATGGCGTGTTTTCACTGAATGTAGAAGTGCAAAATACGGAGGAACGGGCAGTGTTATATCGCTGGACACGGGAAGTATGCTTGTATCGCTTGCATGCGTATTTCGAGAAAGGCAATCCTGTCTCTATAGTTTAGTTGAATAAGTTAAATAAGATATGAGCGGCAACGAAGCTGATTCAACATGGGCTTTGTTGTTGCTTATATTTTTGTGGTGATTAGTTTCTGAACTCATAGATAGCCAGAATGATAATTGCAATTAGTGCTATAAGAAAGAAAATAAAAAGGGAAGTTAAAAGTCCATAACCTAGTATAGAGGCTAACTTTATGATTATTTTTTTCATAGATAACGACCTTTCTATAAATAAGCAACAAAACTAACATTGTTTCTTATTAGTGTATAACACCGTAAGAAGAGTTTAGTTTTCCATTTTTATAACGATCTCGGTTGTATTCTTACTTTGAACGGGATGAAGCGGTAGACATAAAACAAACAAAAGAAAAGCTTATCTGCATCGTCTTAGCGAAACAGATAAGCTTTTTCTCATGTGTTTTGAGCAGAAAACATTATTTTTTTGCTGCCGGAATCAGCGTTTTTGCAATGCGAAGCAGCTCTTCATTGGAGATGTTACCTTTAGCTGATCTCAGGGTGTAGTGGTATGCATACTTGGTTTTTGGATCTTCATATACCCATATGAACTCCGATGACCCACCGCCATAAGTCCGCTGGATGACATCCTGCCCGTTAATTTTAATCTTATGACTAGTGACTTTCACGCTATCTTGATATGAAGCCGTGACTGTACCCGTGTCCTGACTGTTCAGAATGTTAAGAGAAATTTCATTTTTGCCGCTGGTGTAAGTCAGGGTGGTGAGCCAGAACTGGTCCGTAAAAGGAACGGGCATCAAGGCGTAGTCTTTTCCTGAAGCCTGTGCTTCCAGAAGGAGCTTGTTAGCGATGTCTGCCTTTTCCGTCTCGGAGAGTTTGTTGAGGTCCATTCCATGCTCCATATGCACGCTTGCTTTTTGGAACGTATATTTTTCTTTTCCTTTGCCAGCAATCTCTTTAGCTAGAGATTTGCCTGGAATGTTAACCATCTTTTGCAGGGTGGTAAAATTTTTAACAATATGCGAATTCGCCTTGAGGTAGAGCTCCTGATTCGGATTGTTGGGTACGATGAAGATGATCGCTGCTTCACCTGGTTTAATTTGATTCACCCAGATGTTATTCATTAGACGAATTCTTTTGTCGTCATCCTCGGTACGAGTAGATGGTTCGTGGGTCATAGGTTTCTCCTGAAAAAGGACATCCCCGTTGCCGTTGGTTAGAGACTGGTATTTCACGGCAGCAAATCCGGTTGAGGCGGTTAATAATAAACCTAACATGAGTAGAAAACTGATTTTGTATTTCACGAAAAATCGCTCCTTTGTTTTTATTTTTTCTTCAAGGTGAATCTGGTTCATAATCCGGTGACATAAGGCATTACCAACGGGTTCAACTTTCTGAAATCGTAATTTCAGACCCTGCCCGGGATCGAAGTGCTCCAATCATTTCCCCTCCCTTCTTACACTGGATATAACGGAAGGAAGGGGTTATAGTGTGACAAATGGTTAAATAAATAATGTAATTTATAGTTTTTATTGCAATCATTAACGTGTTAACTACGGGTTGTTTCTGAAGAGAAGTATGCCGCAAGAATATTTACCATACTGCTGCAGAAATAAAGATAGAGATAGAGATCCGAATATACGGGGAAAAAGGGCTTATCATACTTCATTCGTTGAAGTGGATAAGCCTTTATTTTTTCCTATTGGGATTCGGAAAATTTATCGGTCAGATGCTGGAATCAAAGTCTCGGCAATGTGAATTAACTCTTCCAGAGGAACCACACCTTCTCGAACACCAAGCGTGTAGTGGTATGCATACTTGGTTTTCGGCTCCTGATAAGCCCACATTAGTTCTGTGAAATCACCGCCGTATGTTCGCGCGATCACATCTTGCCCGTGAATTTTTATTTTGCGACTGGTGGTGTTGAGATCCTCATCATATGAAGCGATCAGTGGTTCGTTATCCTTGTTATTCATAATACTTAGCGAGATTTCATTCTGTCCGCTAACGTAGGTCATGGAAGAGAGCCAGAATTGATCGGTTACAGGCACAGACATTAGCGCATGATCCTGACCTGAGGTTTGAGCTTGAAGGCGCAGCTCTTGAACCAGCGCTTCTTTTTTCTCATCCGAAAGCTCATATACATCCTGCTTGTACTCCATACTCACACTTGCCTTCTGAAAAGTATATGTACGTGAAGCACCTGATAGCTTTTGAGATAGTGGTATGCCAGGAACATGAACCATGTGGCTTAATTGCTCATAAGTTTCAACTCTAAACGGGTTAGAGCGGATATCAAACTGATGATGTGGATTATTCGGAACGACATAGATCAATGCGGCTTCACCCGGTTTAATCTCATTCATCCAGATTTCATTCATACGTCCCAATCGCAGCTGTTCTTCTTGAGATCGTTGGTGGACAGGATCAGCAGTGAGTGGTTTTTCTTCCAAAAGCACATCGCCTCTATCGTTGAATAACGACTGGTAATTCATTGCCGCAAATCCGGTGGATGCTGTCAGCAGCAAGCCTGCCACGAGCAGGACCCCGACACGATGTTTGACGATGAATCGCTCTTTTGGTGCGGATTCTTTGTGAATCTGGCTCATGATCCGATCTTGCAGGGCAGTGCCTGAAGGTTCAACTTTTTGAAATAGTCGTTTCAGCTCGTGTTCGGGATCGTTGTGCTTCATTTGGCTTTTCCTCCTCTTGGCTGACGTAGTTCTTTCTGAATTTGGCAGCAGCACGTTGAAATTTTTTGCGTAAATAAGCGGTATTCTGATTCAGTACAAGACTGATATCGTTATAGCTTTTGTCCTCGACACAGCGCAGGATCAGCAAGCTTCGTTCTTCTGCGGACAGTGCAGCGAGTGCGTGTAAAACGGCAGGGTTATAATATTTGTGATCGATCGCTTGATCCACGTGATTGTTCTCCCGCTCATTTTTGTACAAAAAAGGCAGCAGCCTTGTGACCTTGCGCTTGCGAAGCATATCGATGGAATGGTTATAGGCAATGCGGTACAGCCACGCTTCGAAAGGTCGATCCGGTTGATAGGTATGCAGTCCGCGATAAGCCTTCAGGAATACCTCCTGGCTGCAGTCCTCTGCTTCTCCGTAATCCCCCAGCATGTGGTAACAGTAATTAAAGATGAATTTTTCACAGCGAGTGACGATCAAGGCATACTTATCTTTTTCTCCTTGCAGCACATCCTTGATGATCTGCTGAATTGGTTCTTCCAAGTGATTCCCCCCTAACATATAGTATGACGGAATGAGAGATACAAAATGTGACAGGTAGGATGAAAAAGAGAGAAGAGATTTGTTTGCAGTATGAAAAAAGCTACTTCGCATAAATCGAAGCAGCTTTAACGAATGGGGGATTATGTAGGAAAGTTTGATTGGAAAGTTTCACTGAGAATTAATTTCTTCTTCACTTTTGCGTTTTTTTATAAAATCTTCAGGGCCACTCTCCGACTTTACTTTAAGAGAAGTGAAGTCATAATACAGAGAAACTTTTGTATATGGATCATTCTCAAGATGCCCCTTTAAAAGTATTATTGAAGACATAGGGATATTGATGTAAAATTCAGTGAATTCCACTTCAACATTATAATATTTCTTGAAGTATTCTTGCCCGATAGGCAAGGCTTTTTGATAATATGTATTTTTCTCTTTGTTGGATAAACCTCCACATCCACTTGTAACAGCTACAACCCCTAAAAATAATATTCCTAAGCGGATGATTTTGAGCAAGCTAGTACCTTTTTTCAAAATTTATGTGAATGTCATTTTATTCGGATTTATCCTTTCTTTATAGAGCCTATAGAGGAAAAACTAAATTTCACTGAGTATAAACTCTTCATCCTCACTCTTTCTTTTTTTATAAATTCTCTTGGTCCACCTTCTGAATCAATCCCTAGTGAAGGAAGGCTAAATGAGCCATACCCAATTTTGAGGAAATATTTGAGCAATCCAATTATCCACATCTGTATAAGGGTTTCAGCTGTAAGCTTCATTGGGGGTTAGCCTCATCCTCACTCTTTCGTTTTTTTATAAACTCTCCAGGTCCTCCAGCAGAATTTACTTTTAAAGATGGAAGAGAAAGAGACAAAGAAAGAGAAGTGTACGGGTCATCTTTAACATGACCATATAATACAATTGTTGATGACATTGGTAAATGTACCTCGTAACGATTGAACTCAACCTCAGCCTCATAATATTTCTTGAAATATTCCTGTCCAATAGGAATGGCTTTCTCATAAAATTCTTGTTTCTCAGCCTTAGAGAGGCCACCACAGCTTGTGAGAATAGCTATGAAAAATAAAATCATTGAAGTCTTACTAATCCTTCTTAACATAATAAAAATTCCTCCTAATATGGAAAAAGTGTGTAGCATAGTATACTATAAACCTAAAGAAAGGAGAATACTAATGAACGTCTATATAACAGAAGAAACATATCATAGTATATCTAGGAAAGTGTACGATACGGAGATTAATATTGGGCAGGAATTTGACGAAATCCCCGGCTGGAAAATTGTTAAACCCCAAGCTACATTACACGACAGCAAGACTGGATTTGACGCTGAAGTATTTTACAATGAAAATACCAATCAAATAATTATAGGTTTTAGAGGTACAGAACCCGGAGACCGACCTCTGAGCACAAAGCTTCCCGACCTTGAAACAGACGTAATGGACGTTGTGCTTGGAAGAGCAAAACAGCTTGAAAATACATATAATCAGCATCAGAGTGGAGTAGAACGACTACCAAGCAAATATAGTCAAAAATTGATGAATGAAGGATATAAGGATACACAATTTTATCAGGCAGAAGAGCTGTATAAAACTGTTAAGAAGGAGTACCCTACAGCAGATATCACGACAACAGGACATTCATTGGGCGGTGGATTAGCCGAATATGTCGCAGCACGAAATGATCTATCCGCAGTAACTTACGATCCAGCCAATATATTGCCTGTTCTGTCAGATGATATTATCAAGAAAATAGATAACGGAGATTTTAAGAACAAAATCTATTCCATTTCACATCCCGGGGATGTTGTTAGTTCTGGTGTCATGAGCGCTAGGAAAAATGTAGGTACAGGTGTGTTCATCGATAAAACATACGATGAGGCGAACCAAAGGATATATATCCCCATCCCGAAGTCTGATAAGTATAGTGAGTATAACTTTTTCAAAAGCTTTTTGGGTATGCAAGACAAATATTATATCCCGATCGACATCCCATTTTTTCACCAAAATCCATTTAAGAAATTTTTGAACTCTTTCAGCAACGAGAAAACGCATGATTTAGCTTATTTTCAGTTTGATGAACATGGATTCATTAAGAACAAGTTGTTTTCAACAGTAGATGGACAGCCGATCAATGAGAACCTGCGTTTTGATACATATTTAAAATCACTGGTTGCACAAGATAATATGCAGAAAGCATTTGATCAACTTTTACAAAAATATGGATCTAAAATGGGAGCATATGGACAATATGCGGCAGCGGCAACTGGGGTCACGATCCAGCTGTCTGTTGAGGATCTGAAAGCAGCCGGGCAGAAAATGGAGCAGCATGTACAGGAATTTCAGGCAAGTTTGCCAACGGCGATTAATTCAATCTTGCGATTGATCGAGACCAGCGAAAGCCGGTCATTAGAACCTATTGTAGACCGATTGACGCATGATTTACACAAATTTAGCCGATGGTACGAAGAAGAGGCTCATGTTATTGCGACATATATTGATAAGAAGGCAGAGGACTTCCGAGCAGCTGACGAGGGCCCAACAAATTGATCTGACTAAGTATTTTCGGATGGAAGAAGCAGAACGTGCAGGAACCCATTAGCATCTCAATGAACAAGTGAAACAAAATAATCACTAAGTACGTCTGAAGCTTGAGCCAATCTACATACCAGGAGAGGATGGGCTTCCTATGAAAAAAATGATGATGTTCGTCGCTGCGCTATGCGTTGTATCTGTGGCAGGTGCACTATATGCTTCAGCTGCCAAAGTCAGCGCAGCCGCGTCTACGCCAGAATACAGCTTAACGGTCAATGGAAGAGTGGTAGAAGTTAAACGTGCAGAGCAGATGCCTTATGAACAAAAAGGAACAGTGATGGTGCCTTTGCGAGCTGCGGCGGAAGCCCTTGGCTATAAAGTTAGCTGGATTGCAGAGGAGAAAGCTGTGAAGGTGGATGAGAGTATACAGTCTGCACTAGTGAAGGAAGGCAGTACAGAGGCAAAATTTACGGGCAAGCTGAAGATTATTAATCTGACCCAGAATGTGCAGTTGCCTGCGGCTGTGCAGTCGAAAAAGGGTGTGATGTATGTACCCGTGACATTTTTTGAGCCTTTCTTTAACGAGATCATCGTCAAGGAAGGCAACGTCTCGATCTCGGCACAGTCTGCAACAATCCATTAAGTTCACATATAGTCATATTTGCTGTTCACCGTATGTCTCGAACATTTAACGATCTGCTCCACATGGGAGCGAGTCTTGAAGGTTTCTTTATTTTGCAGAACCATCATCAGGAAACGCCATAGTAAGAAGAACTTTCTTATCGGCATGTATAGTCCCACATCAATTTAATAAAAATAAGATAGAAATGATATCGTCGCTCCGCCTCTCTCTGTTCTCTGCTAGCATGTGTGTTACGCATCGGATAACCTAACCCCTCTGCATTTTTTCGAATTGGACACATGTTTCAAAAAACGCTTCCAAAATTTCAATTCTGCCCTACCTTTTCGGCGCAGAAGCTGAGATAATGGGGATGGCTAATCCGATGAAGGATTTTAGACGACATAAGGGATAGCGGTTACATGCCGCTTGCATATGAAATGGGAGGAATAGAGATGACCACACAGGTAACACAGCTTATTCAATCAACACAGGGACAGGCCTTGCTTGCACAAATGTACGGACCACAGCATGTAGAGGAGCAGGGTGCGCGTTATGTGAAGCTGGATGCTTCATTCCGTGAACACTTTGGTGAGCAGGATAACATGCATCTGTTCAGTTCTCCGGGACGCAGCGAGATTGGCGGCAATCATACGGATCATAACCATGGCAAAGTGCTCGCGGGAAGCATTACACTGGACACGATTGCAGTAGCCGTGCCTACGGGCGACAACGTAATTACGTTCTACTCCGAGGGATACGACAAAAAGTATGTGATCAACCTTGCTGACCTGAAGCCTAACGCGGAAGATGACGGTACAACCGGATTGATCCGTGGTATGGCGGCAGGCTTTGTGGAATTGGGCTACAGCATTGGCGGCTTCAAAGCGGACATTTCCAGTAACGTATTCGCGGCTTCAGGTGTAAGTTCTTCTGCGTCCTTCGAAATGCTGATCTGCACCATCCTGAACCATTTCTACAATGATGGCAAGCTGGATGTGGTAACACTGGCAAAAATCGGACAGTATGCGGAAAATCATTACTGGAACAAACCGTCCGGCCTTCTGGATCAGATGGCTTGCGCATATGGCGGCCTGATCTCGATTGATTTTGCCAATCCGGCTGAACCTGTGATTGAGCCTGTGGAATGGAATTTCCAAGAGAACGGATATTCCTTGGTCATCGTGAATACAGGCGGCAACCATGCTGACCTGACAGAAGATTATGCTGCTGTTCCGAACGAGATGAAGGCTGTCGCGAAGGCACTTGGCGCTGAATACGTGCGTGAAATTTCGGAAGAGGACATCTATGCGAAGCTGCCTGCGATTCGTGAAGCGGCTGGAGATCGTGCGGTATTGCGTGCGCTGCATTTTCTGGAAGAAAACAAACGGGTGGACGGACAAGTATCGGCTTTGCGTGACGGTCGTTTTAATGATTTCTTGTCACTGATCACTGCATCCGGTAACTCGTCATGGAAATGGCTGCAAAACGTATATCAAAGCGGTGCGACTCGTGCGCAGGAAATCTCCGTTGCGCTTGCGCTGACCGAGAACTATTTGAGCAATCTGGGAGACGGCGCATGCCGAGTGCATGGCGGTGGATTCGCAGGCGTTATTCTGGCGATTGTGCCAAACGATAAGGCTGAAGAATATATGAACTGGATGCGCGGTATGCTGGATACGCCAGTAATCGTTGTTAACGTGCGTCAGCACGGTTCGATCTGCTTGAATGCGGAACTGAACCAGGCTTAATTAGAGCATACGTAGACTAAAATTCATTGATGAAAAGCGGACTTGGTGGGATGCATCCCACTGAGCCCGCTTTTTTTCAGTTCTTTTTTCAAGTGTGAACAATGAACTACATCATAATATGGAAGAGTGCTGCTGTTGCTGTTCAGGTACATTTCGCATTTTGGAAGCAAACAGGAAGCAGGCGACGATGTAAACTGCACTGAGCAGCAGATAAGGCAACTGCAGGGAGAACAGGCGGTCAAAGAAATTTTCGCTCACGCGAACGAGCAATCCGCCCAGCATGGTGCCAATGGCGCTGATGCCAAAGGACAGGAACCTGAACACGCTCCCTACACGCCCGAGCAATTCATTAGGCACGGAACGCTGCAGGATCGACGAACGGGTTACGTTGTAGACAACAATGAAAAAGGCTGCGCAGAAGTATAGACCACCGACTGCATATGCATTGGATGTCAGACCAACGGATCCATAGAGCAGGCCCATAGCTAGGATAGATAAAAGGATGAGCTGCTTCGAACTCCAGCGTTTGCGCATGGAAGCAACAGCCTGACTCCCCAGAATACTGCCGAGGGTGGCGATCGAGATCAGGATACCAAAAGCATAGGCTTCAAGCTGCAGTACTTCACGGACAAAGAAAATCTGGGTTACGAGAATCATGGAGAACATCAGCGTAATGGTAACTGACAATATAGCCAGACCGCGTAGAAATTGATCCTGGAATACATATCGAATCCCCAGCCACATTTCCCTTTTCCAATTTTTCATCGCACGGGCCTGCTGCTTGTTCTCCTCCTGAGTTGTTTGCCGGGACGCTCCCTCAGAAGTTCCTTGGGCTTGGGCTGCTTTCGTGATAGTCGGCTGGAAGCTGCCGCGTAAGCCAATGATTAGCAGAAGGGAGAGCACTGCTGTTACAGTGTCGATGGCAAAAGGATACACGATATGCATCGCGATAATAAACCCGCCCAGGGCTACACCCAGAATATCGCTGGTAATCAGCTGCCCGGCTGTGAACTGGCCGTTGGCCTTTTCCAGCTTCTTTTCCTCCACAATCTGCGGAATAATCGTTTGCACCGTACTGTCAAAAACAACACGACTCAGACCGATTCCGAACATAAACAAGGCAAGCAGCGGTATGCTTATCCAGCCTCCCCAGATACAGATCGTCAGCAGGAATAGAAACAGCATGCGGGTAAAGCTGGCTCCAACGAGCATATGCTTGCGTGAATAACGGTCAATGAGAACACCAACCGGCAAGCTGAAAATTAGCCAAGGCAGACGTAAGGCTGTCATCGTAATGGATGCATATAACGTATCTGTCGTTAGGGTGGAGACAAGCCAGGGCACTGCGGCAAGCGTTAATCCATCTCCTAGAAAAGTAAGGGAGAAGGCACCGAACAGCTTGGAGTAGTTATGCTTCACAGCGTGTGCTTCGTTCTTCATTCCTTCCTCCGTTTCGTAGATGTAGATGTAGATGTAGATGTAGATGTAGAAGTGAGTGGTTTTCTGTCAAAATTAGCAAGGCAACATGATAAACTTGGTACAATACCAATGTATGTTATTGTAAAATGGATTTCAATCCTTATTTTGTAAGCTTTCTAAGTGCATGGTTTTGATGTACGTAATCCTGATGTGCATGATATAAAACATGTTTTGCATCAAACTTGTTTGTCTCTGGAGTGTTATTTATTTTATGGAATTGAACTAAGAGGAGGGATATTCATGAATACAACAAAGGTTGAAACAAGTCAGCCAGAGGGGCATTTGTATGAGGAGCTTGGTCATGTACTAGGCGAGTTTTCGGAAGGGGAACGGAGGCAGGTTATGCAGCGTATGATCCGCCAATTGAAGTTTAAGCAATGGCGCAATGAGCGTTTGAGCTGGATTAAAGGCTCTTGGAATAGTGCTAAACCAGCCAAGCTCTGGGTCTGGATCGCCACTGGAGCGCTGGCACCTGTTGTATTTTTCTGTGTATTCATCTGGGTATCTCTTTGGGTGGAGTAGCGGTATAAGAAATAAAAAAAGTTAGAATCAGGAGGAAACAAGCTCCGAGTCTAACTATGGATAGTTTATATGTGGTTGGCTGTGGCATACAAGCGGCTAAAAATTATTTACTCATCATTTTTACCTGACCTTGTACATATTCATGGTAGTCACGAAAACTGTTGATATGCTGCAGGGCATCCGTCTTCGCAGACTGGATTTTAATTTTTCCAGATTGAGGTTTGCTTTTCATTTCGGTCACTGCATTCTTGGAGCCTTCAATATCTCCTGACATTTCCTGAATTCGTTGTAGTAAAGCAGGATGACCGTCATACTGGAGCATCTCGGCGAGTGGCCTCATCTCTTCAAGTTTCTGACTGGAACGTTCCAGTGTTGTCATGACCTGATCCTCATCCGTACTTACGCTCAGGGAAACCATGCGATGAATGTGATCCTTCTCCATGCGTTCAAGTGCTTCAAGATGAGAGGCTTCCAGGCGTTTAGGGTCTCCCCAGCTTTGGGCCTGTTCATTATGACTAGGCTGATCTACGGCAGATCGGCTGGTATTATTGTTCCCGTTTCCACACCCCCATACCAAGGATGTACATACGAATATGGCTCCTATAGCGACTAATTGTTTTTTCAAACTCATGCCGTTACTCCTTCCGTATTTTTCTAAAGGTAGTGTGAACTGTAGATTCCAAAAATATGCTTGAATTCGCAATGTTTCTCCAGATCAACGAAATGAGTCCAATCAGGCATGAGAATACGCATTCGAACGAAAATCAAAAAAATGTTAATTCAAAGAAAAAAAGGATTCTAATTATATATTTAATTACATTTTTTTCCTTACTTCGACATTAGGCTTGTGATATAGTGACATATATATCATATATATGTATATATTTAGTTATTTTGGTTTGATTTAAATCTCTATTGTTTTCAGCATCCGAATGGAGGAGTTAAAAAGATGTTGAAGAAATTCGAAGAATGTCGTCTTGCTATGCAGCAGCAAAAAATATTGGAATTATGGAAGCCTGAAGAATATGGAGCATTACTGACACAAGTTATGCTGCAACTGGATGGGGAAGTAGAGCCAAATCTGTTGAAAAGCACATTAGATGAAATGGTAGCATGGAATAAACGTATATGGGCTGAGTCAATTTCTGATACAGATTTTCTGTCCTGGGTGCAAGTAACAAAGGGTATTCAACATTTCGATTGGAGAGAACAGGAGTTGGATGGGCACTCTTATTCAAATGCCGAGCAAGAAAAATATTTGAATCATCTGTTCGTCGAGTTTTCTGAGCAAGCTCTTGATTACGGTGTAACCGGGATGCTGCAAGCGCAAATAGTCAAGCTTCTACCGGAAAAGTATGTGTTAATCATGACGATGCCAACGATGTGGATTAGCAATGAAATGCAGGTGTTTATCGAAAAGTTATCTCAAACGTATGCAAGGCTTGCAGGTCATGCTATGTCTCACGAGGAGCGGAATCTTCCTCATATTGTATCGAAAGAAGGATTTTCAGACTTAGAAACAAGAGAAAACGGACGAAATTATTGGAAAATCCAGGATTTCAACACAAGTCTTAAAACGCATTTACCTTTTGCTGATACTTCAAAGGAGAATTCCAACATTACATTGCGTTCGTTGACTTGGGAAGTTCCCGCAGAAACAAGGCTCAAAATGGATAGTTTGGCCAAAGTTGAAAAAACAGAGTTATCTATTGTACTTATGGCAGCCTGGCAAACACTCTTAGCAATGTTGACGAGAGAACCTCTCGTAATTGGTACCTTTTTTAATGAGGGCTCTAATGAGAAGGTACAGCATGACATCGGCCGGCAGGGAAGATATTTACCATTAGAAGTGCATATTGAGAGAGAAGAGTCTTTTCGTTCAATATTAAGAATGCTGAAAACTACGGTACAAGAGTGCTCTAAGTGGCTGGACAGTTTTTCTTGGGAGCATTTGAAAACAGATACGGATGTGGCTTATTTCCCCTTCGGATACGACTTTGCGGAACTACAGAAGAGTCACATTACAGGTAATTTGACGTTAACCGTTTTACGTCAAAGAATCTGTGCGGATCTATTCGATATACGTCTCTCAGGAAGCAAACAAGCGGATGGGGGATTACTTATCGAGCTTCACTACAATGCGAATATACTGAAAGATGATGATGCGGAGCGATTAAGGGGGTATTTCGAACAGTTACTTGTACATGTGTTAGGAAAAACTGATTCTCCAATTGGCTATGCCACACTTATTAGCCAGAAGGAACAGAGGCAGCTGCTTTTTGACTGGAATGAAACGAATGTAACCTTTTCAAATGAGCAAGCTTTGCATCGGTTGTTCGAAATTCAAGCGGCGAAGACTCCAGATCAGGTCGCTGTCCTCTGTGGTGAACGGACATTAACCTATCAAGAATTGAACAATCGGGCTAACGGCTTAGCATATGCTTTACAAGCCAAAGGAGTATCAGCTGGCTGCATTGTAGGCATTGCTTGCAAACGTTCAGTCGATATGATTGTCGGGATGCTCGCTGTACTCAAGGCAGGAGGGGCATATTTGCCACTTGACATTGCTTACCCGATAGATCGTATTGCTTACATGCTGCAGGATTCTCAAACTAAACTTTTGTTAACGCAACAAGATTTTGCTGCGCAATTTGCAGGTCAATCCGTAGAAGTAATTCTGCTTGATGATAATCTCACTACTTACTTGGAAGAGGAACATAAGTCTAATCTCAATTTACAGGTTACAGGAGAACAACCAGCTTACGTCATTTATACGTCAGGTTCTACAGGTCAGGCTAAAGGAATTGTGATGGGACATGCAGCAATCTGTAATCATATGCAATGGATGCAAAAGGAATTCCCACTGACTTTTTCGGATCGTGTCTTGCAAAAAACAGCGTTTTCCTTTGATGCGTCGGTCTGGGAGTTTTACGCTCCTTTGATCGCAGGTGCTCAACTGGTCTTCCCGGCACAAGAAACGCCGCTTTTGGATCCGGCAAGTCTGGTGCAGGAGATACAGAATCGTGGTATTACAGTTATGCAGGTGGTACCTACGATGCTGAACATGCTTTTAGAACAGGCGGATTTCGAGAGTTGCACGACATTGTCCCGTTTATTTGTTGGAGGAGAGCAGTTAACAAGGAACTTGCAAGACAAATTACAAAATCTCTTACCCAATGTAGTTCTGATTAATCTCTATGGTCCATCGGAGTGCTGTATTGATTCTACCTACTGGGTTGCAGAGCGTGGCAGTGACGGGCACGTTGTACCGATTGGACGTGCAATTGCCAATGTGAAGCTTTATGTCCTGGATGAGTTCCTTTCACCAGTTCCTCAAGGAACTGCTGGTGAATTGTACATTGGTGGAGCATGTCTTGCACTCGGATATCTCAATCGTCCTGAGTTAACGGCGGAGCGATTCTTGGATCATCCTTTTGCAAAGGGTGAGAAAATATACAAATCAGGCGATCTCGTTCGGATGTTACCGAACGGTGCCCTCGAATTTTTGGCTCGAATGGACGATCAGATCAAACTGCGTGGATTGCGTATTGAATTGGGAGAAATTGAGGCTGTACTTCAGCTGCATGAAGACATACTGCAAGCGGTTGTTCTGCTGCGTGAAGACAAGCCTGGACATCCGCTGTTAGTTGCTTATGTTGTCTGCTGCAAAGGGGAACATCCCGAAACCCGGGAGTTGCGTCAGTTCCTTAGTGATAAGTTACCTGAATATATGGTGCCTTCTTATTATGTTTACCTTAATGAGTTGCCTCTGATGCCAAATGGAAAAGTAGATCGCCGTCAATTTCCCAAGCCGGATGTTAATGAACAGACACAAGGTGGAAATTACATTGCTCCGCGAAACAGAACTGAAGTGGCGATGACGAAAATCTGGTCGGATGTGCTGGGGATCTCTGAAGTCGGAATACAACATGACTTCTTCGATTTAGGCGGCGATTCCCTCGCTGCTCTGAAAATATTGGCGTTATGTAAACGGGAAGGCATTTACCTGACACCAACGGATGTGTTTAAGCTACGTCGGATTGATGTGATTGCAGAGGCCGTTGAGACACGAAAGAGTGATCGAGATCAAAAGAAAAAAATTGAATTACCGATTGGAGGGTTGAGCTAATGAAGGTTTCCTATACCCAAGAGACGCTCTGGTTGCTTGAACGCATGAGTAGAGAAAGCGGCCCGGCGTATAATGAGCCACTTGTTTTTCAATTAAAAGGGCATCTAGATATGGAGTTGCTCATTCGGTCTATGCACCACTTGGTTGAACGTCATGAGTCTTTACGTACAACGTTTGTGGAGACAGTAGATGGCTTAAAGGGAATTGTTCATGATAACATACCCGAGTTTGTAGAGATTGTCGATCTGCAACATTTAATTCCTGAGAAAGCTCGTGAGCAGGCAGAGAGAAGAATTACCGATACATATGGTCGGCGGTTTGATCTCGCGAATGGCCCACTAATTCGAGCCATTATAGTCAAGGTCACTAAGGATGAATACGTACTTGGTATTACGGCTCACCATATCGTTATAGATGGATGGAGTATGGGAGTGATTTTAAGCGAGATAGGTAAAAGTTATATTGCCTTGTGCCGCTCAGGTGAGCTAGCCGCTCATCTGCCTGTGACCTCGTATTATAATTATGTCTCACAATTACGTCAGGATTATGAACAAGGGGTGTTCCAAGAGAAAGTGGAGTACTGGAAGAGTCTGCTTCAGGACAGATCTGATTTGCTCAACCTGCCGGTGGATCGAATTAGACCTTCGCAGCAAACATTTCGAGGCTCGACCTATACAATCAGGTTTTCCAAAAGCAAGATTTCGGCTCTAATCGATAAAAAATCTCAAGCGGCGGGCACAACAGAGTTTGCCGTTATGATGTCTGCATATGCACTTCTCCTGCATCGGTACAGCAGCCAAAATGCGATAACCATTGGAACAACCGTTCTTAATCGTGATGATTACGATTACTTCGGTACGGTCGGCTGTTTTGTAAATACTGCAGCGATTGCGTTGTCACTGGACGGGGAGATGACGTTTCGAGAGCTAGTCATGCAAGTATCTGATCGGTCGCTTGAAATGCTGCAATACCAGGATGCACCTTATCCTAAGGTGTTAGAGAGCCTCAATATGGAGCGCGACACCAGCTACAATCCCGTGTTTCAAACAATGATGACGTCCCTCGGAAAAAAGCCAGAGTTACAACTCGGTGATGAGATCATCTGCAAACCAGTACCATTCAAACGTACGGGTGCCAAATTTGATTTGCTTCTCTATGTCAGCGATGTGGGGGAAGACTTCGAATTTGAGGTTGAATATAATACGGACCTGTTTGATGAAAGTTCAATTGAAAGGATCATGAATCACTATTCACATTTGCTGGATCACTTGGCTATGGATCTGGATGTGAAAGTATCACGTGTATCTATTATTCCTGATGAAGAGAAAAGCTTGATCCTTGACGTATGGAATAATACCAACGTTGATTACCCGAAAAGCAATGTCATTGACATGATTGAGGCACAAGCAGCACGGACACCCGAGAGCGTGGCAGTCCAATTCAGGAAGCATTCGTTAACCTACAATGAGCTGAATAATTGGACGAATCGGGTAGCTAGATTCCTGCGTAGCAGACAGGAGACAAAAGGGGAATTTATCGGCGTTTACATGGATCGCTCAATCGAGATGGTTGTTGCCTTGGTATCCATCATGAAGGCAGGCTTGGCCTATGTTCCAATTGATCCGGAGTATCCTGCTGACCGAATCCGCTATATGATTGATGACTCAGGTGTTCCGCTTATTTTAACACAAGCGCACCATACTGAGGCGCTGGCAACATTCGATACCCAGGTTATTACTCTTGCCGAACTGGATTTGTCGGGTTTGGACGAGTCCAATGTAAAGCATGAATTGGGTCCGGATTCAGCTTGTTACATGATCTACACTTCAGGATCGACTGGCCGTCCAAAAGGTGTTGTCAACCGACATGAGGCATTATTTAATCGGCTGTACTGGATGCAGAATGCTTATCAGTTAACAGGTGAAGATCACATTTTGCAAAAGACTCCATTCAGTTTTGATGTGTCGGTCTGGGAGTTTTTCTGGCCATTGATGTTTGGTGCGCGGATTGTGATGGCGGAACCGGGTGGGCACCGTGATCCGGACTATTTGAAACAAATCATTCAGGAGAAACACGTAAGTGTTATGCACTTCGTTCCGTCCATGCTGAATGTTTTTCTTGAAGAAGAAAACCTGGCAGATTACTGCGGCTCACTTCGCCTCGTCTTTTGCAGCGGAGAGGCATTGCCTTACTCCGCAGTCAAGAAGTTCATGGAGACGCTGACTTGTGAGATGCATAATCTTTATGGTCCAACAGAGGCAGCAATCGATGTATCTTACTGGCCCTGCACCCTTGACTATCCCGGAAATGTCGTGCCGATTGGCAAACCAATCGATAACGTTAGACTCTATGTGTTAGACCCGTATATGCAGATTCAGCCTATCAAAACTCCGGGAGAACTGTACATTGGCGGGCTTGCTCTGGCACGAGGTTATCACAATCGCGATGAACTGACAGAGAAAGCATTCGTTCCCGATCCTTTTTCTATAGAACCCGGAGCGAGGCTCTACAAAACAGGTGATCTGGCCTGTTATCTTCCAGATGGTCAGATACAGTACCTGACCCGCATTGATAACCAAGTCAAACTGAGAGGATTTCGTATCGAGCTTGGTGAGATTGAGGCTGTTGTCCGATCTTTACAGGGCGTGAAGGACGCAGCAGTTGTGGTGCATGAAGCCAACGGGACCAAGATGCTGTGTGCGTATGTAGTAGCTGATGAGTTCAATCCGCAAAAGGGCAAGGAATGGGTTGCTGATCAGCTGCCGGAATTTATGGTACCCCGTGTCTTTGTCCAAGTGCCCCAGCTCGTAACAACAGCAAATGGGAAGCTGAATCGGAGTCTGCTTCCTGATCCTTTTGCAGGTGCCGATCTGACCGAGGATATCGTGCAACCCTCCTCAGAGCAAGAACACTTGTTGCTTCAGATCTGGCGGGAAGTACTTGGTCAAGATCAGATTGGCATCACAACAAACTTCTTCCGTCTTGGCGGAGATTCGATCTTGAGTATTCGAGTATCTGCGAAACTGCGGGAACTAGGTTATCATGTGGAGATACATGAGATTTTTGCAAATCCGACCATTCAACAGCTGGCGAAAAAGTTGATAACGACCGAACCAGGAATGGATGAAATCAATATGCCTTTCATGCTTGTTGACCAGACCTGCCGTGAGCAGCTTGGTGCGGGGATCGAAGATGCATGGCCGCTCGCAACGCTTCAAGCCGGGATGATCTATCACTCCATGCTTCACGCGGAATCTCCCGTTTATCATGACATTTTTGCTTACGACATTGAAGCACCCGTATACAGTGAATTGGTTTTGGAGGCACTCCGAGCAGTTGCAAGTAACCGTCCGCAGTTAAGGTCAGCGTTTGACCTCGATACATTTAATGAGCCTCTCCAACTTATTTATTCTGAAGTGGAGCCATCCGTTGAACTGACGGACATCCGTTATCTGGCTGAATCTGAACAGGAGAGAACGATCCAACTATGGATGGAAAATGAAAAGAAGCGAAAATTTGATTTTACGAAAGCACCACTCTACCGGGTGCACATTCACATCCGCTCAAATCAACTCTTCAGTCTGGGGCTATCCTTCCATCATGCGATTCTGGATGGCTGGAGTGTGGCTCTGATCCTCCGTGATTTCTGTAAAGCTTATGCAGAGCTAGTGAAGGGATCGGCAAGAGCAGATATCGCCCTGAAGCAAGAGCAGCTGTTGTACAGCCAGTATATAGCTCTTGAACGGAAGTCGATGAATGACCCAGCACATAGGCAATTCTGGATGTCAAACATCAGTAGTGGAACATCAGGAATGAGCTTTGTTAAATCTGACACCCCTTTGAATTGGAAACCTGGTGTTATAGCTTCTCGGGAACAGGTGATATCCGAACAACAAAGTGTTCAATTAAAGAATGCTGCACATGAGTTCAACCTGCCGATCAAAAGTGTACTTCTTGCCATACATTTCCATGTTCTGAGTCGCATGGTTGGGGATCGCCATGTCACGACCGGTCTTGTGGTCAATGGTCGTCCTGAAATGCAGGGATCAGAAGAGATGGCTGGACTTTTCCTGAATACGATTCCGTTGACGATCGAATTGTCCTCTGATCTATGGCCGTCTATCTTTCAGAGGGTGTTTGAACTTGAGCAGAAGACCATACGATACCGCAGATACCCCCTTGCTGAGATTGTAAAGCAGAGCGGGCATAAAGCATTGTTTGATGTGGCATTTAACTATACAGATTTTCATGTATATGAAGAGATGGAAGGCAATACTGTGAAAATATCTAATGCTCGCTACTTCGAACAGACCAATATTCCTGTCGTCGTACACGCACATCAAGATCACTTTTTGGGTCAAATGCGCTTAACCATTAACTATGATGTTGCCCATGTGGAGCACAAACTCGTGCAGAAATACCTGGAATTGTTCCAAGAAGTTACTAGTGACGCATTGTCAGATAGAGAAGTATCCGGTCTGTCCCAAGCAGCAAGCCGCAGGAAAAGAATCCGTAATGGGGCGCACAGGAATTCCCATTTGATCGAAGGGAACAACGTGTATATTGCACCTCGTACCGCTCTTGAAGCTAATCTCGCTGAAATAATTTCATCGGTGCTCAACATGAAAAAGATTTCGATAGATGATGATTTCATGAGGCTTGGAATGGACTCAATCATTGCCATTCGAGTGGTTGCCAAGGCTAAACGAATGGGTATAGGGCTCAGTTTGCAGGATATTTTTGAGAAAACAACGATTCAACAACTGGCCGAACACAGTTCTTATACAGAGTTAGAGAAACAGCAAACCCCAGTGTCTCCTTTTGAGCTGATTCCTATGAAAGACAAGTCGTTCCAGCCAGATGTAGTGGATGCATACCCGATCACTGCAATGCAACAGTACATGATTAACAAGCATCGTATTGACCTGAAACAGTCTGTTTATCACGATGTTTTTACGTATCATCTGGGCCTTCCTTTTCAGGAAAATGAACTGCGGTATTGTCTAGAGGTGCTCTCAGTGGAACATGAAATATTCCGTACTTCCTTTGATTTAAAAGGTTATTCTTGCCCGATGCAATTGGTATATGATTCGGTTCAACTTCAGCTTGAAGTTGAAGATATAAGCTTTTTACCTGAGGAAGAACGTGCGAAGTCTTTTCACACTTGGTTCGAAATGGAGAAAGGTGTAAGGTTTGAACCTTCCCAAAGGGGATGGATCAGGTTTTATGTACACCGCTGGGGCGCAGAGGATTTCAAACTGACTCTAAGTTTTCATCACGCCGTGATCGATGGATGGAGCTTGTCCTTGTTCATTAATGAATTGATTAAGATGTATCGTCAGACGATTTCGTTTGGTGAACACGAACGTCCACAACCCATGACACTGAGATATCGGGACTATGTAAAAATTGAACAAAAGAGCCAGTCCTCTAAGGAGATGAAAGAATTCTGGTTGAAGGAGTTGCACAATTCCCGCTATAACACATTATTCTCGCCGCATTTAGAGGAAAACACAGAGAGATGGAGCGAGACAAAGGTGAGCTTTAATTCCAATGTGCAAGAGAACCTTCATACTTTAGCAAAACATTTGGGCGTTCCTGTGAAACATGTGCTTCTCGCCGGTCACCTGGCAGTTATGAGCCATTGCTGCACAGAGAAGGATGTGCTTACAGGGGTATTTGCCAATGGAAGACCGGAAGAAGAAGAAGGAGAAAAGATTTTGGGGATGTTTCTGAACTTTGTACCGTTTCGGCAGGAGATCAGCACTCAAACATGGAGTGATTTGATTCTGGGAGCCTTTGAGACAGAACGACGTTACCTGCCTTATAGACGTTATCCGCTCACAAGCATTCAGGAGGATATGGGGCAGGAGCGATTGTTCGAGACCATTTTCAATTATACGCATTTTGAACACTACTCTGATCCTGCACTACTGGATGTGCAATGGTTTGAGCATACCGATTTTAAACTGTTGGCCAACATGGGGCATGATCTGGATAACACACTTGTCTTGACGTTGAACTCGGATGGTCGTAAGTTGTCGCAACGGCATTTGCAGACGATCGGTAAGATGTATGACACAGTCTACACCCGAATGATCGAAGATGCTGATGCTCTTGTTGAGCATAGCATTCAGAAATTAGTCCCGTTTTGGAAAACGGAAGAGGAGATGACAAGATGATTCAATTTCAAGAAGCGGTTATCCAGAAGCATTTACAGTCGGATGGTTACGAGACTCACTACCGGCTCTGGGGGCAACCCCAAGGTGAAGATGTAATCATTCTGTTGCATGGCGGCATCAGCCATTCAGAGTGGCAAAGTCCAATAGGTGAAAGGCTCAGTTCAAACTCAAAGATTTCTTTCATCGCTGTCGATCGTCGAGGTTCCGGCCTGAATGCAATAGACCGTGGACACCTCCCATCGAAAGAGAGAGAGATTGAGGATATGGTTTCTTTTATTCGAGCGTTTGAGGGCTCCTATACCCGCATTCACCTCGCAGGCTGGTGTTTTGGTGCTCAGGTGGCCGCAATCGTAGCTTCGGTGCTGGAGAAGGAGGGGGTGCTCTCTTCCTTCTTGATGATTGCTCCAGGCTTTGCATTCCAGGAGCGTTATGGTGATGTTCTGAGACTGACAAAGCATGCCATGTTCGAAGTTATCAAGGAATTCAATCTGAACCCTGAACCGAACCATGCATTCATGCCTGTTCCACTCCAGTCTACAGATTTCACGGATAACACAGATTGGCATGAATATGTCTTAAATGATGAACTTCGTTTATGGAAAGTTACGGAGAGTACGTATAAAGTTTGGTCTGAACTAGCGGACTGGTCACATCTCGCATTGTCCGAGATTAAAAAGTTGCCTATGCTGGTGGTGTTTGGAAATAAGGAGCGCTTGGTGGATAATGAGTCAGTCAAGCAACTTGTACAGGAGCGGGTCAAATCATCAGTAATTCGGATGGAGATGCTGGAAGCTGGACATGCTGTGCAGTTCGACAAGCCAGAACAATTAACCGAAATCATAACAAGCTTTATTGTGGAAGTCCAATGAAGGCAAAGAACACGAGTTTTTGGATTGCGGTGCGTGATCTGACTCTTATGCTGGCCAGTATGATTACGATCATTGGAACAACAGCAATTGCACCTAGTCTTCCTCAGATGGCTAACTTTTTTGGACATACTCCAAACGGTGATTTTCTGGTTCGGATTTCAATGACCATACCTGCCCTATCGGCAGGTATCTTCGGTCCTTTAACGGGCTTTGTTATCGATCGTTGGGGACGTAAGAGAATATTGATTGCTGCACTGCTTTTGTACGGAATTTCGGGCATTTCAGGTTTTTTCCTTACCTCGTTGACCTTAATTCTAATTAGCCGCTTCGTTTTGGGTATATCAGTAGCTGCCCTCACAACAAGCGCTACTGCACTGATTGGAGACTACGCACATGATTCCAAGCTGGCGACTTCAATGGGAAGGCAGTCACTTTTTATGGCGGTTGGTAATGTATTTTTTGTTTCTTTTAGTGGTGTGCTTGCAGACATCAATTGGCGTTTGCCATTTCTGATCTATACTGTTTCGCTCCTGATTCTGCCTGCAGCGATCTGGCTTGTTACCGAAACACGGGTGGACCGGTCTCGAGCCAATGTGACCTCACAAGTAACAGGAAAAGAAAACATGCCAAAAATCAAGACAGCATTTGTATGTATTATCGCGTTCATAAATATGGTTGTTTACTTCATGGTACCGGTATATCTTCCATTTTACGTACAGTCATTTTCTGATGGAAACAGTGTGAGAGCAGGTGGTTTGCTAGCTTTGGTCGGTTTAAGCTGGGGGATCGTGTCTTCTCAATATCATCGGCTTCGAAAAAAACTGACGTTTGAGTGGATTACGATGCTGGCACTCTCCCTTGTTGTCGTGGCTTATGTATTGCTGTCTTTAGCGACAGGTTATTATGTCATGATCGTTGCACTTGTCATGATTGGTTTAGGGCTTGGTACACTTCTACCTAATATGAATGCTTGGTTACTTTCTGTAGTCCCGGCTATACTCAAAGGACGGGCGATAGGAATGATGGCTTTATTTTCATTTCTGGGGCAATTTTTCTCTCCAATGATTACAGAGCCATTAACCAAGTCAGTTGGTATTGCAAGCAGCTATCTATGGATGGGGATGTGTCTGGTGCCTTTGATACTGGTGTGTGGCTTGGTTGAGCTGCAACAAAGACGTCTGAGAGCAAGACAATTTGAAGGGAGCGGGGCCAATGTCAGCCAATGAACGAATGCAATTTAAGAATCCAGAGAACTTGCCACCAACCTTTGGTTACACTCATGTAGTAGAAACCAGAAGCGATGTGACAATTTATATTTCGGGACAAGTACCGCTAAATAAAGAAGGGCAATTAGTCGGTGCCGGTGATCTGGCCGCTCAGACAACACAGGTCTTCGAAAACATTAAGCTTGCTTTGGAAGCAGCCGGGGTCAATTTTCATAATGTAGCTAAGTTAACCTTCTTCTTAACCGATATGAGTCAGATGGCTACCGTACGTGAAATTCGGGACCGATATATTAATACAGTATATCCACCTGCAAGTTCAGCGGTTGAAGTTCGTAGACTAATTAACGAGGAAATGATGATTGAGATTGAGGCAATCGCAGTTAAACATTAGTACATTTAATACATGGTAAAAAATCTTTTTTTAGATACCTTAGGTCTGACAAATAGATAACCTATAGATAAAGCCCTTCCCGTACATGTTTGTCATGCACCGGGAAAGGGCTTTGCATCTTTATTTGTCACACTTTCCGTTTATAGCGGCCTGTATATGGGATCGTGAGGTGAACGTTTAACTCTTCAATGGAATCCTCGGTGAGAATCAAGTTTTCCCCATCACCGCTCAGCTTGTTCCACAGCTTCGGGTTTTTGCGGTACAAGTGCTCCTGCAAACCATACACATCCACCCCTCGCTTCAAACCGTTACGGTATGTTTCCATGATCTGCTTTTTGATTGTTTCCTCGCTAACCCGGGTCATTTCATCATAAGACATAGGCACAAGGTATTCATACAAGGCAGTCAGGTATTTGGCATCTATTTTGAACGTAACCTTTTCTCCCCGTATAATCGGCTTGATCTTGATTGTAGGCAACCCTACACTGAGTGCCCCATAGATGACATCATCTTTTTGAATAAGCAAAGGGGCTCGGCGCATACCTTTGACCAGCCAGTGATAACCAGGCAGCTGACTTTTAGGCAGGAACTCGAATTTCTCACCCATCCGCTCGAAAAAGGCGCCTTCAATCAGGAACAGCTCATGTTTCTTTTTGTTCTGGAGCCACAGATCTTTATTCAAGGAAATGGCAGGCAGATACGTTGTCGTTGCCGGATCATTGTGTGTTGCAATTAGCTCGAAGCTGAGTACAGGTTTAAACAAGGAATTTTCCAGATAGCTGGGTAGCGGGTTATGCAGCACACTGTCCAGCGGTGACAGATTGTAGATGGACGCGGTGCTGAGAATGTCCAACAGAGAATCTTTGGTCCCGTACACCCAAGTTGTGTAACGTGCTTCCGGGAAACGACCCATCATATCAAATACGTCCTTAATATGCTTGTTGTTCAGCACACTCTCAGCCAACACGATGGCGGTGACATGCCCCCATGCGATGTGAAGCTGTGAGGCACGCCACAATTCATTCATGGCAAGGCTCATCGTTGGGCCTTCAGCATGGCCTACCCAGATTGGCGGAGCTTGGGACGTTTTGCTGGAATTATCACTTTTTGCCACACTGGAGAAGTCGAGTGTTTGTACATAGAGGTGATACATGCCGTCCTTGTATTCAACACCGATGGCTTTGGCGTAATCGACCTGCTGAATTTCGTAAGAGCTCCAGCATCCGGTTGTCATGAGGCAAAGAGACAGGCTCAGCATTGTCAGCAGGCAGCGTGCAAGGAATCGGCTCATTTTCTTTTACCCTGCTTGCTCGGCTTCTGTGTCTCCAGATAGACAGGACGGCGTTTTCGGAGACTGGTTGGCATTTTGAACAGGGACACAAAGGCTTGCCTGATGTTAAGCGGTGATAAGGGGGTCAGATACGGGATGCCGAAGGATTTCAGATCTGTCAAATAGACCAGAAACAGAATCATGGACAGAATGAATCCGTAGATTCCTAGTGTAGCTCCAAGGATAAAGCACAGGAAACGCAGAATCAGGATCGAACTGATCATAACCTGATTGACAATGGTTGCACCGGCTACAATTGTCAAGGCAATGACAACAATCATCAGCGGCGAAACCATGCCTGCCCGGATGGCGGAGTCACCAATAATCAGACCGCCCACAACAGTCAGTGTCTGACCGATGGCACTTGGCAAACGAACCCCGGCCTCACGGAATAATTCCATAAGCAGCATGATCAGAAACATTTCCACACCGGACTCCATCGGCAGCCCCATTCGGCCTGCAGAGATCGTTGCCACAAGGGGGAAAGGAATCTGGTCCATATGAAAAGAGGTCAGTGCAATATAAAACCCTGGAAGAAACAGGGTGACAAACAGACCGATGAATCGCAGCATACGCCCCATATTAACCGATAGAAAAGGAAAGCTTGCATCCTCTGGGGATTTGAGCAGAAGAAACAGATTAACAGGCCCGATAATGGCGCTCGGGTTGCCATCGACAATGAGAATAAAGCGACCGTTCAGCAAGCATTCTGCTGCGAAATCAGGTCTTCCCGTGTAATGCGTTAATGGAAACAAAGTGATCTTGGCAGGAGATAATAACTCCTCCAGTTCGTTCGCTGTCATCAGACGCTCGGTCTGGATGGTGCGCAGACGATGCTTTACATCATCAATCAGCCCGGGGTTGGCTACATTTTTCATATACATCAACGCTACCTTGGTTGCAGACAATGAACCGATCAGTTCAATGTTACAAGCCAGATCGGCTGTTCGCAGCCGGGTGCGGATCAAGGCGACATTTACCGCCAAAGGTTCAATGAAGCCATCCCTTGCTCCGCGAATGGATACCTCGGTTGTAGATTCTTCTGGAGTTCGTGTTGGCATGTTGGAAATATCCATACTCCACATCGCTTGAAGCGAGGGGAGACCGATGAGAAGATGCCCTTCAAAAACACGAAGTGATATCAGGTCCGCGCCATATTGCGGGTCCTGTGTATCCACAATGTTCCATTCCAGACTGATATGCTTTTCTATATCGGACAAACGCATGAAACGAGTCAATTCATAGGTTCGTTTGAGTTCGGGCAGGATGATGTCATAGATCACCTGTGTATCCACCATACCGCTGCAGTAGGCCATTAGCAGCTTCGTTTGCCCATCTCCAAGGGTATGACTGTCGATAATGACATCATCTGACCCGGAGAAAAAGGTCTTCAGATGATGCTGTGTGATGCGGAAAACCTTATCCTCTGGATGGATTGGTGTCGTTCGTGGTGGAAGGGCCATGAGCAGGTTCCTCCTTGTCCTTTTTATGTAGTAGAGCAGCCAGTGTAAGCAAAATGGTGACGATGGAGACGTATGACAGCATGACAGGAAATTGAATGTGGTTCACATAATAATCGACATAATCAATGCGCCACCATTGAATGGCCAAAGCACACATCAGCAGTGTGACACAGAGGATGGCAATGTATCGTTTCCTGGGTCTGCGGAAGTTGAGCAGATCAACAATCAGGTACATGGAGATCGCCATACGAGCAAAAGCTCCGCTGAGCCACTGATAGATGGATAGAAAATCAACGTGTTGAAACAACTTTCCAATATTAACCAGCTTCCACTGTTCGAATGGACTATTACGTTGCTTGGCCGCCTCTTCTGGCCCAAATTCCACAATAGCGCCCATCGTGGGGCCGACAGCCATACTGATCATAAAGATGCCTAGAAGAAGAATATGCCACCAGCGAAACTTGCTCTTGATCTCATGCTGAAATAGCATCAGAATCCAGATTTCCATCAGCCCCGCCAAAGAGTAGATTGCACCCCGCAACACGGGAGTCCAGCCATGCTCCATCATAGGAAACAGTTGGCTATAGTCCTTGTATTTCATATTGGCAGACATCACAAAGTACCCGAGCACAATGACAAATGGTAACAGAATGCTGGAGGTCATCGCAATCGAGCGAATCCCTTTGGCAGCGGACCAGGCAGCAACCAAAGCACCGGCACCAGCGAGCACATAGGTTGGCGTAAAAGGAAGGTAAGTCGATACGGTCCAGTTGGTTGTTTCATATAACGCATGTGTTCCCAGCGAAAAAAGCAGCAGAGCTGCGGTAATGCGAAAAATCCAAGCAGTTACGTGACCAAATTCCCTTGCAATCCAGTCCGGAAGCCGCTGCCCGTGAATACGGCGCATAATGATAAACATCATAGCCAGAAAAAGCATAAATAGCGGTGCTGCTGCAAGCACAGACAGCCAACCATCACGACCTGCTGCATCCAGAATAGCCGGGATGGACAAGACATGGCAGACCAGCCCTGCGCTGAGTAAAATAATTGAAATGGATAACCAGATTGTAATCTGTCCTTTATCCTGCCCCATGCGAATCTCCCTTCCGCTTCACAACGTTTCCGTTAGGTTGTACAGTCTATGAGAAAATGATTCGCTTTTCAGTTTTTTTCACAGAAAACGCAGCCCGAGATAGACGGGCCGGGGAGAAAGCTATAACATATAACATATAGGATCGAGTAACGTTTGGACGAGCTGTGTAGTGCAGGATGATAGTGCAGGATGAAGAAAGAGTAGATATCAAGAGCTCAAACGGCTTAATAACCCGATTAAAGTTGGAGTACGAGGTTTCGGGTATTGGATGTGGTATGCAGCGTTCCCCACGAAGCCTATTTATTTTAACGATTCCAGATGAGCTTATTGGAGCAAAATAAGACCTTCAGAAATTGTAACGATTCCCAGAAACCTTATTTAGCTGAAAACACGCGAGGAATGCCCATTTTCACATCGAATTCTCCAAATAAGCTCTCCTGTGATCGTTAGAAAATAAAGCTGGGTGATATGGCCCAAATAGCGTTTCTGGAGATCGTTACAGGAATGCGAGAAGCGTTTTACCACCTGCGTCCATAGAAGTTGAAGTGAAATTGAAGTTGAAGTTTGAAGTTGAAAAGTTGGACTGAAGCTCATGGAATTATAGACGAGCACATATAACACTCAAGTACAGGGAGGAAACCTGCAATGACACAATCGGTAAAATCACCTGAAGAGACGAAAGTAGGCTTTATTGGAACTGGCGTTATGGGCAAAAGTATGGCCGGTCATATCCAGCGCGCAGGATATGCACTTCACGTATACACGCGTACAGCTGCCAAAGCAGAAGAACTGGTGAATGAAGGGGCTGTCTGGCACGAAACACCAGCTGCATTGGCAGAAGTGTGTGATGTAATTATTACAATGGTGGGTTATCCGAAAGATGTGGAAGAGATTTATCTCGGGGAACACGGGCTTGTGGCTCACGCGAAACCAGGCTCTTACCTGATTGACATGACCACCTCCAGTCCGCTGCTGGCTGCACGCATCTCGGAGGCAGCAGCAGCCAAGGGGCTGCATGCACTGGACGCGCCTGTATCCGGCGGCGATATCGGCGCACGGGACGGCAGGCTGTCCATTATGGTGGGTGGTGACGCGGAAGCTTTTGAAGCGGTGCGTCCGATTTTTGAGCAGATGGGCACCAATATTGTGCTTCAGGGCAAGCCAGGCGCCGGGCAGCATACCAAAATGTGCAACCAGATTGCCATCGCCTCTGGCATGCTGGGCGTATGCGAAGCACTCGCCTATGCCAAGACGTCGGGACTGGACGCGGACAATGTGCTGAAAAGTATTGCGACAGGCGCAGCTGGAAGCTGGTCTCTCAGCAACCTTGGTCCGCGCATGATCAAAGGCGATTATGAGCCTGGATTTTACGTGAAACATTTTATCAAAGACATGGGAATTGCTCTCGAATCAGCTCAAGCGATGGGCATGAAAACCCCTGGACTGGCTCTTGCTGAATCTCTGTATCAGGAAATATCGAAGAATGGCATGGACGAGAAAGGTACACAGGTGTTGTACACTTACTATCTCCAGGCTTAAATAAGGTGTGTACAACGTGAAGGCAGCAGCGGACTCTTTGGTGTAAGGCAAGGGGCTGCTGCTTTTTTCTTGGAATTGCAGACATGATTTTGGAGTGCAGCATGTGTCTAAAGTCGCAGATTAGGGTATTGGATATCATGTACGTTTAACATAACAATGAATTTGATCCAATGCCCTTTACTTTTGTTCGACTTTATCCGACATAAGGTATAGAAGTATGCTTGATCATAAGGTGCCTAACATCTTGCATGATGTGGGGTAGCGAAACATCTACATAATGAATATGCCACTCTAAATAGAACGGAGCTTGCCCATGTTCAAGAAAATCCTGTCTCTGTTCAAGACACGACCGGAGCTTGCGAGTCCACTTACAGATGCTGTCCCGTCTCCTGCTTCTGCTTTAACGCCAGCCGCGGGCATTCCCCCTCGTCTGACACGCAGTCGGCGCAAAAAGAAGAAGTCTGATCCCGAATGGATCAGCATACCGCAAGAGCCTTCCACAGCCGAGCTTCTGCTAGGTCTGCCTCGTGAGTATAAGGTGCTGAACGATCTGCTGGTGAGCAATCCCAAGTCGCGTTCAGGATATTCGCAAGTGGATCATGTCGTTGTTGGCCCGCGGTCGATCTTTGTGATCGAAACCCGGAATCTGACCACAGGAGAGATTCGCGGCGGCCGCCGGGAGGCCAATTGGACGGTCAGCAGCAGTCGAGTCAAAATGTACAATCCGCTCATGCAGCACCGTGCCCATGTGGAAGCTGTCCAGGCCCATCTTGGAGATTACAAGCGGGTTCGCGTGGTCTCCATGGTCACGTTTACGAACCGCTGCCGCATCAGCGTCGATCCGGCCGTAAGATATGTAAATTCGGATGAAATGGTGATTTATGACCATGAATTAGTGGAAACGATTCAGCGCAAAACCGAACGGCTGGAGTCCGAGCTGCCCGAGACCTTGTATAAAGAGCAGGACATTCAGGCGATCTGGGATATGCTGCATGCCGCGAATTCGACGGATCAACAGATTCGAGCCGAGCATATGGCTAAGGCCAAAGGGATTAAGTAGCGGGGCTCTGAGTCCAATTCAGAGTTTGGTCAGAGTCGGCAAAAGCAACATGAAACAGGGATATTCCAGAAGATACTGTCAATCTTCGGAATATCCCTGTTTTCGTCCTCCTTTAACCATTAGGGCAAATGAAGTGTTTGAACGTGACTCGTGTGCATAAACCGTGTGCAGCCTTCTGCATCAATGACTTCAATTAACTTGTCATTTACATTTTTCAGCAATCCTGTCTGCTCAGGTTTGTAATCCAGATTCAGGATGACGAGTTCCCCTACCATTTTTTGCAATTGCTGATCGAGTGTGCGAGAGAGGGAGATCGATGATGGTTGTATCGGGAAATGTTGATGATCCATCGCAAACGGTCTGCTGTTGGAGGGAGAGGGGATAATATATTTCAGATGGTGGATGGATACATAGACAGATTGGTGCAAAGGTGAATAGAAGATAAAATAGTCGTTCATGATGCTGGTAATATATCCGTGCAGCGTTCGTCGACCAATAGAGATTTCACTAAATTTTCCGCGAGCATTCATCAGTACTTTTCGGTACGAGATATTGTTATGGTCCATTTCAGGATCAGGTGCAGGCACGTTCATATTAGTTGTATTTTCTTCTGATCTGGTAAAATGCATCGTTTGAAGATGATGGAGCGGCACATAAATGTAACGCTGATTACCATACACAACCATGATATCCTCGCCTACATCAATGACCTCACCCTGAATAGGCAACTTGCAGCCGGACAGTTCAAACTCAATGGTTTTACCTAACCATATCATAGCAGGTTTCACAGTTTACCTCCTCTCAAAACAGCATAGCCACCCAAATATATAAGGAAAATAGGCTAATAATTAAACTGATGGGTATCACTATGAAGGTTACTTTCATATACTGTTTCCATGATACTCGAATATGGTGAGTCCGTAATATATACATCCAGATTAAGGTGGCAAGTGTGCCTATGGGTGTCAGTAATGCTCCGATGTCACTGCCTAGTATATTAGCAAGGTATGCTAGATGTAACTGGGTATCACTCAAATGAAGGTCAGTAACAGCGAATGTTCCGATCATGACCGAAGGCAGATTGTTGAACAAATTAGATAGCACCGTTAACAGTAGCCCGGATACAGCAATAAGACTGGCATTTCCTCTTTCTGCAATCGGACCTGTGAATTCGGTAATCCATGTTGTCATCCCGGCTCGGTGAAGACTGTCCACGATAATATAGATGCTGAAAGCAAAGAGAAGAATATGCCACGGCGTCTGTGTCACGACATCTTTCAGTCCGGATCGTGTGCGATACCACCGTACAGCGAGCATCATAACAACTCCGGTGATGGCGACAATCTCCATGTGTATACCGAATTGCTCAGCGAGAAAATATCCTGCCCGGATCAATACAACGATCCCGATACAGACACGGAACAACCACCAGTCTACATTGTTTTTGGAGTTATCGGATTCGGATTCTGTTGTCTGCAATGGATGATAACCTGATCCAGATGAATTTTGCATGGATACGGGGAATTGATGAATAACTTTGGGTATGCTTCTGCGAAAATAGTAGAGCAGCAGGAGAGTCATGGCGATAATCCCGAGCATGGATGGTACAAACATCATCTGAGTATAGGTGTTTAGGTTTAATCCCACCATCTTCAAAGCGATCAGGTTAGCCAGATTACTGAGTCCAATGGGAGCGCTGGAAGCTGTAGCGATGAGTGCACCGGAGATGAGGTAGGGCAGCTGCTGATGCATTTTCAGACGTAACATGGAACAGATTCGAATGATGATGGGGGTCGTGATCAGAATACTGCCGTCGTTGTTGAAGAAAATGGTCATGAGAAAACAGAGTAATAGAATCAGCCAGAACAATCGAAAGCCGGAGCCTCGTGCCTTTTCAATCATATTCACAGCAATCCAGCGAAAAAAGCCGATACTATCCAGAATAATGGACATGACAATGGTGGAGAGGATCGTAATCGCTGCCCCGGATACAATTTCGAAAATGCCCAGGATATGCCCCAAACTGCTTACACCAGTTAGAATAAGAAGCAGGGCGCCAAGCGAGGTGGGTATGGATTCATTTAATCCGCCAGGCCGCCACATCAGGAAAATAACAGTGATGATAAATACCCCGAAGGTTAACCACAACTGGTAATCAGGCATTTACTGTGATTCACCTCCCAGGGGGAGAAGTCCTTTAGAAGATTGAATCGGATGTTCATAAGTCGGAGTGGGCTTTCCTGGCATAATGAGCCAATAGAAAGGCACACCTGTCAAGACGATTGCAATAAAGATCAGCATGATCATTCCCCCCTTTAAACTGGTAGTAGCTTAGCTCCTCAGCATAGTCAAATTACCGTCTGCCTCCAGACTTATTTCCGCGAGATTGATTCCCCCGTGTTTTGTTTCCACCAGACTTGTTTCCACCAGACTTATTTCCGCGAGATTGATTGCCACGTGAATTGTTGTTCGATTTATTCCCTTGTGATTTATTCCCATAGGCTTGGTTACCTGTACTGCGATTCCCTTGGGAACGATTTCCCCCGGATTGCGTATTTTGTGTTTTGTTCCCCTGGCTTGTGTTTTTACTGTTGTTATTGTTATTGTTATTGTTATTGTTATTGCTGTTGCTGTTGTTGCTGTTGTTATTATTGTTGCTGCTTCCGCGAACCAGGGAGACGGATTTCACATGTTGTAAAGGAATACGAACGATCTCCTGGTTTTTCAAAGTCAAAATCAATTGACTCTGGTTGGCATCGGCCAGGATGCCTTCCACTTTTTCCGGACCTCCACGGTTGATCTGTACTTGACGGAAGCGAAGTGCCTGCATAACGCCAAGGAATGTGTTAGCTGGGATCGGATTCCCCATCGGTCCTCTGGCTCCACCGGAACGACCTGTGTCCGTAATGCTTTTGACATGAGAATCACTCACATACACGATACCTTCCTTGCAGCTCACAGCCATATAGTCCCAGCGTACATCCATTAATGTGCCTTGTACTGAATCAGGTCCCCCACGATTAATCTTGACTTCTCTTCCAACTAAACTTCTCATTCCATGACCATTCATAGACATTGTATTTTACCCCTTCCCGGATATAAGTTCAGATAGGCCGTTGACGGTTGTTATATGAATCCCTAACACTCGTCATTGGAGTCTGTCTGTAGTTTAATCATATGTGTCCGTAACATCTGAGGAACCAGCAGACAACTATTTTTATAGTAAATTGGCAGTAATCTATGAGAGAAATGGTAATTTATAGATTTATGTTGTGGTTTTTCAAGTGAGGTTATGATTTGATTTACATATGGTTCCGAAAATAGGCTGTACATTCGCCCTTACGGCCCGATGTATATGTGCATAGGATGATGTAATAGCCTACGGGCAATTTCAGGGGTTTTCGAAAGGCGGATGGAAATGGCTCTACCTGTCTACCACATCACGGTGTCCGATAACGAGTATCAACAGTTAACATCTAATATCTGGTCAGATACGTTTGTGAACGGTACGATGCAGATGCATGGCAAGCAGCTTCCCATTCGAATTCGATATCGGGGAGGGCATACACGCGGCTATGTCAAAAAGTCTTTTGAAATTCGAACGTCCAGCAGAACATTTCATTTCAATGCCGAGTATGATGATCCCTCATTGCTGCGCAATGCACTCTCGTTTCAATTCTTTGAATCGATTCGTGTACCAGCGCCTTCTACGCGCCACTGTGTATTGTATTTCAATGGTGAGCTCTTAGGGGTGTATGTGCGAATCGAAGGGGTAAAATCCTTTTTTTTTCGCCAAAGAAGAATGCCTGTTCGGAGTATTTTCTATGCCGTCAACGATAACGCCAGTTTTTCACTGTCACCGGGATCTTCAAATTCAGGAACCGACCTGCTGTCCGGATACTGTCTGATTCGGGGCAATATGGAGGATCGCCAAAGGCTGCGCAGGTTTATTCAACAATTAAATGGCAAGTCCAAAATGGATCTGTTTCGTTTTTTGCAATCCAGAGTGGATATTAACAACTATCTGCGCTGGTTGAGCGGGGCTGTGCTGACAGGCAACTTTGACGGGTTTCATCAAAACTATACATGGTACGAAAAAGAGAAAAGTAGAAAATACGGCATTCTGCCTTGGGACTATGAAGGGACCTGGGGGAGAAATTGTTACGGTGCAAAGGTAAATCCGAATTTGGTTCGTATTCAAGGGTATAACAAGCTAACAGGCCGGCTGCTGGCATTTCGCACATTCCGCGGGCAGTATAAGAAGCTGATGAAACAACATTTGGAGCGTGCCTTTACGGAGAAGAGAGTCATGCCGCTGGTATACCGATTGCACGATGAGATAAAGGAAGATGTGAGAAATGACCCTTATATGAAATGGCCGATGGACGTTTTTCTGAGTGAACCTGAGAAGATACGTACGTATGTGAAAGAACGCCGCGAGCATGTGAGCGCCGCGTTGAGACAGCTGTAAAAGGATGCCCAGGCAACGGGCGGCGCTGCCTTGGGTATTTTGTTTTGATTAAGCGAGCAGGTTTATATATAGCGGATTTCAGGCCTAACTTTAAGGTTAATACTAAGAATGAGAAGAACGTAACGATGTAAAGTGGGAAAAATGCGATATAATAGTCGTATAGGTTACGTGAAATTTTACATAGAGTTAAAGAAAGAGAATAACGGAGCTGATGGCAAGAACCTGGTGCAGGATCGCCTGAACGATGCTCCGGTCCGGAGGAATGGGAATGATCAAGCTGTTTGTTCACTTGAAAAAGTACCGGGTCGCCGCCATTGCAGCATTAGTCATGATGCTGATTGAATTAACTGTGGAGCTGGCCCAGCCGTATCTGATCTCCAAAATTATTGATAATGGTATCCAGCAGGGGGACCTGAACGTTGTGTGGATGTGGGGAGGCGTGCTGGTGGTAAGTGCGCTGATCGCTTTTGCCGCGGGCATTGCAAGTTCATTTTTTGCCTCTCATGCCAGTCTGGGGTTTGGATATGACCTGAGGGAGAAGCTGTATGAGAAGATGCAAACGTTTTCCTATGCGGTGTTTAACCGCTTTGCTACTTCGTCGCTTATTACCCGATTGACCGGGGATGTCACTCAGGTGCAGGATACGATCTTCATGAGCCTGCGCTTCATGACGCGAGTTCCGCTGGTGGTGATTGGCAGCATGATCATGGCGGTGGTGGTAAACCCGAGACTGGGATTGCTGCTGGTGGTTATGGTGCCTGTGCTGCTTGTCTTTGTTATCTGGATGATCAAAAAGGCAGCGCTGCTGTTCCGCAATGTGCAGCGCAGACTGGATGCCGTGAACGGTGTCATCCAGGAAAATCTGACAGGCATTCGGCTGATCCGTGTCTTTGTTCGGATGGGCCATGAGATTGAACGCTTTGCCGGCTTCAGCGGCAAGCTGATGAAGGGCACAATCTCCGCGCTGCGCCTGACGGAGACAACAATGCCGTTCATGCTGCTGATGATGAATGGCTGTATTATTGCCGTGTTATGGTTCGGGCGGGCGGACATCGCCTCGGGCTCAGCAACGGTCGGTGAAGTCGTTGCTGTTATCAATTATCTGCTGCGTACCATTGGAGCAATGTCGGCGTTATCGTGGATTCTGGTCACTTTTTCCCGGGCAAGTGCTTCAGCACAGCGTCTGAATGAAGTGTTCGAGACAGAAGATACGTCGGAGACGGAACGGACGGGACAAGGCAGCCTGGCAGGTCGGATTGCACAGATTAGTGAGGATGGCAAGAGTGATCAGACAGGGCAGGTTGTATGGATGGAAGAGCGCAGCAAGATTGGGAAGATGGGGCAGAGGGATCAAAGTGAAAGTGAAAAGGCCCAAATCGGTGTGTCTGAGAGAGGGGCAGTGCATGCAGAATCTACAAGTTCAATGCATCATTCAGGGAGCGCTGGTGTTTGCTCTACACGGGAAAAACAGAATTTTCGTGCTGTGCAAGGTGCGGTAGAGTTTAGCAAAGTGTGCTTCAGTTATCCGGGGAGCGAGATTAAAGTGCTTGAGGACATTTCTTTCTCAGCCAAAGCAGGGGCGCGAATTGCCATCATGGGCGCAACCGGTTCTGGAAAATCTTCTTTGGTGCAGCTGATCCCGCGGCTGTATACCGAAGAACAAGGGCAGGTGCGCATTGATGGCGCCGATGCGTCAACGCTGGATTTACCGACCCTGCGCGGCTCGATCGGGTACGTGCCTCAGGAGGTCATTTTGTTCACCGGCTCCGTACGGGAGAATATTGCCTGGGGACGTGAGGATGCTTCGATGGAGGAGATTGTAGAGGCTGCGAGGCGTGCGCAAATTCATGAGACGATTGAGCAGCTGCCGAATGGATATGATACGCTGCTGGGCCAAAGAGGGGTTAACCTTTCCGGCGGGCAGAAGCAGCGTCTCTCGATTGCAAGAGCTTTGGTGCGCCGTCCAAGCATTCTCATTCTGGATGACAGCACAAGCGCACTGGATGTAGCCACGGAAGGACGCTTGCTGGATGCGTTGGAGGAGCTTTCTTGTACGACGTTTATTATTACGCAGAAGATCAGCTCGACGGCTTCGGCCGACTTGATCCTGTTACTGGACGATGGCCGACTGATCGGACAGGGCAAACATGAAGATTTGATGGAGTCCTCGGAGCTTTATCGTCGAATTCATGAATCACAATACGGGGAGGGTGCGCAGTATGTTCAAAGCATTCATTGAGCCGTTCCGTCAGCCACGGCCTGCACTTGATCCCGAATCACTTCGTTCAGGCAGTGGGCGCAAGCCTAAGGCAAGAGCCAAAAACTGGTCAGGTACACTGGGGCGAATCTGGAGTTACCTTGCGCGCCGCAAGGTCAAGCTTTCGCTTGTGCTGCTCATGGTATTGGCGAGTTCGGGTCTGGCTTTGCTTGGTCCTTATATGGTCGGCGTGGCGGTGGATCAATTCATTGCCGGAGAAGCGACAAGCTCTAGCTGGATCACGTTTCTGCTGGGGCTGACAGCGGTGTATGTCCTCTTTTCGCTCACCTCCTGGCTGCAAAATATATGGATGATCGAGATTGCACAGGAAACAGTATTCCGTATGCGTTATGACTTGTTCTCCCATCTGCACAAATTGCCAATCCCGTTCTTTGGCAAACGTCAGCAGGGTGAGATTATGAGCCGTGTGACCAATGATATCGAGAATGTCAGCAGTACGCTGAACAGCTCGGCCATTCAGATTTTTTCGAGTGTATTAACCCTGCTTGGCACATTAGGCGTAATGCTGTGGCTTAGTCCGCTGCTGACCTTGCTTACCTTTATCGTTGTGCCTCTGATGGCCCTCGGCATGAGATGGATTACACGCCGAACAGGCCCGCTCTTCAAAGAGCGGCAGCGCAATCTGGGTGAACTCAACGGTTATATTGAGGAGACGTTATCCGGTCAGCGCATCATCAAGGCGTTTTCACAGGACGAGCGGGTTATTCGCGGCTTTGAAGAGCGGAATATGCGTATTCGCATTTCGGCCTTCTGGGCGCAGACCATATCCGGTTTTATCCCGAAACTGATGAATGGGCTCAACAATCTGAGCTTTGCGATTGTCGCGGGCATCGGTGGTATCTTGGCGATTCAGGGCTCTGTGACCGTGGGTGTCATTATCATCTTTGTAGAATATGCGCGTCAATTCACACGTCCGCTGAACGATCTGGCGAATCAGTGGAACACATTGTTGTCTGCGATTGCGGGTGCAGAGCGGGTATTCGAGGTGTTGGACGAGGATGAGGAAGCGAAGGATGAAGGGGCAGCGATTGCTTTGGATAAAATGGAGGGCAACGTCCGGTTCGACAACGTATCGTTCGGATACGATGAGGGTCGTGATATTCTGCGCGGCATTAGCTTCCAGGCAAAGCCCGGCGAGATGATTGCGCTGGTGGGGCCAACAGGAGCGGGGAAAACTACGCTGATTCAGCTGTTATCCCGTTTCTATGATCCGACAAGTGGAGCCATTACCGTGGATGGGCATCCGATGACGAGCATTCGTCGTGATAATCTGCGTTCGCACATGGCGTTTGTATTGCAGGATTCATTTTTATTTCAAGGAACGATTCGTGATAACATCCGGTTCGGACGTCTGGATGCCACCGATGAAGAGGTGGAGGCTGCTTCGAAGCTGGCAAATGCCCATTCCTTCATTATGCGAATGAAGGATGGCTACGACCGGGTACTGCAAGCGGATGGGAGCGGCATTAGCCAAGGGCAGAAGCAGCTGCTTGCGATTGCCCGGGCCATTCTGGCTGACCCGTCCATTCTGGTATTGGACGAGGCCACCAGCAGCATTGACACCGTGACCGAGATCAAAATTCAGGAAGGGCTGGAACGTTTGATGCAGGGGCGCACCAGCTTTGTCATTGCGCACAGGCTGAACACGATCCGCCAGGCTGATCGGATTCTGGTGCTGAAGGATGGACGGCTGCTGGAGCAGGGATCACATGACGAGCTGCTGAAGCAGGGCGGATTCTATAGTGAGCTGTACCACAGTCAGCTACGGAAGAAGGCACAGTAGGCTGTAGAAACGGAGCGGATTGGAGTGGAAGCGGAGAGCAGTGCACAGCAGGGAAGAGAAGTAAAGTAAAGTAAAGTAAAGTAAAGTAAAGTGAAGAAGAGAAGAGTTACGAGAAGTATAGGGGGAATTAGGTGAATGGCGCAGAGATCTAATTAAGTATAGCATCATGCACAGCGCCAAATACAAGATAGCCATCGCTGTGGCTAATCCTGTTCTCCTATGGCTGGTTCCGCTACTAACTTTGATTACATTGTTGAATTAAGTAGAACAAAGAGGACTTCTGCAAAGTCATTGGGATGACGGGAAGTCCTCTTTGATATGTTTACCCGATAAGTCACGCTAACCTGATGAAATTGGGGAGGGGAGGAAGTGTTTTTTTATGGTAGCTGAACTCTAACGATCCCAGGAAAGCTTATTTGGCTGTTTTTGCCCAAGTTTAAAATGTAACGATTCTGAGAGACGTTATTTAGTGAAATTCAGCTCATTTGGAGCTGAAATCGTCATTTCACGGAGGAATAAGGTCACTGGGAATCGTTAGAATTCAGAATGCTGGGAAATGACAAAAATAAGGTTTCTAGGAATCGTTAGAATTGGAGAGCCACAGTTTTCTGGATAACCCTGCGCCTGTCGGTCGAGCATGATCCACAGATGCGTAGATAACCCGGCGCCTGCTGGTCGAGCGATGCGTAGATAGCCCCGGCGCCTGCCGGTTGAGCATGATCGGCAGACGTGTATATAATTCCACGCCTGCCGATCCAGCATGTGCCGCGGTTTCCGGGATAACCTCGCGTCCCCACCTGTGCTAACCGTGCTTAATTCCACCACCTGATTCTACGTTTTGCCTACAACGATTCGCATCATTAACCGAGCCTAAACGAAGTACATTTCCCTCGTTCGTTATACTGCTTAACCAACCTTCCCATCTATGCAAGGCACTCCATCGAACGTCCACCCAGTATCTATCCATGCATCGAACGTCTATCCAACGTCCACCCAGTATCTACCCATGCATCGAACGTCTATCCAACGCCACCCAGTATCTATCCATGCATAGAACGTCCATCCAACTTCCACCCAATATCTACCCATGCATCAAATGTCCATCCAACATCCACCCAAAATCTATCCATGTCCACCCAACGTTTATCCCAACGCCCATCTAATTTCCATCCAGCATCCACCCAACATCCATTCAACTGTCGTTATGCAGCAAAGCCACGCGCACTGTGAACTGGGGGCTTTGCGTGAACATTGTTAGTGATCCCCAGAGAGTATGGTGTCTACCTATGCTGCTTCCCTTCCACGCATGACGGTGATTGGCCCAGCCTCAGAAAGTCCACTTAACAAGTCACCTTCCAGTTATGCACTTCATTTACCTGCAACGGCTGATGCCGTCGAATGTAATCCTCCACGAGTGCAGCCATATCTGTGGCGCCTTCGTGCAGCACCTTTCTGCCCGGATACATCGCATAATCTCCACCGCCTGCTGCACGATAGCTGTTCATCACCACAGCGTAAGTTGCGTCCATCTCCAGCGGTTTTCCTTCACGCTCCAACTGTACCACGCGGCTACCTACTGGCTTAGAGATGTCCAGTTCGTATTCGATCCCTGCCCACATGTCGTAGTTGTAATGCTGGGGTTTCGGCTGCATGTATGCGGGATTCACGGCCACTTTGCCTGAAGCGTCGAGCTCGAAGTAACGTGCGGTCTGCTCCAGTGCCTCCTGAATATCCGCTCCGCTCAGTTCAAGTACAGTCAGGGTGTTAGGATAAATGAAGTTCGATAACACATCACGTACTGTAATCTGTCCGCCGAATCCGCGAGCCTCTTCGCTAAGCATAGCTGTGTTGGATAACTGAGCACCTGTTGCTTCGAGCTGTACCTGATGCACAAATTCAATAAAGGGATGGGCTTGAAGCCGAAGTTGCGCGGCACTCGCAATAGACAAATCTCCATCTCCCGCGACTTCGCCAATCGGCTGATCCAGCCATGTCTGTGCCGAGGCCTCCAGCTCTTCAGTCAGCTTCATCACGAGTGGGTCAGGCTTGAGATCAGGATACTCCTCCAGCAGCAACAAACGCGCTTTTTTGTCCGTCACTGCCCATTTGCCGCCCGGCAGCTGCTCAAGCTGTACTGATACATGACCTGCTGCACTTCCGTTGAATCCGGGTTGAATCACGGTTACCCCATGAATTTCATCAGTCAACTGGCGGTGCTGGTGCCCCGTGAGCAATACATCAATACCTTCGATCTCCCGGCAGATGGCATAGGCCTGATTTTCCCCCGTTAAACGCTCCGCAGGCTCTCCTGTTTCCAGTTCACACTCGAATCCACCATGATAACTGACCACCAGCACATCGGGCTGCTCATATTCACGAATGTATGCCACCCACGCACGAATGGTTTCCAGTGCATCCAGAAAGTGCAGGCCTTCGATGTTTTTCGGATGCTCCCAGTTGGGGATGTAATGTGTGGTCGCACCGAGTAAGGCGATTTTTACGCCTGAAGAAAGTGTTTTGACCAGATACGGATGTCCAAAAGCAGGGATACCCGCTCCAGCAGGTGCAATAGGACGTTCCAGTTGAGTATTTTCCGAATCTCCACTCGAGTCTGCATTATAGCAATGAACCGCGATCGATGTTTCCTCATAGGTCATATACGCTGGCTGATTGGCAGGATGCTCTGCATTTGCAAGCTCTGACGTTTGCTTTTCACGTTTCATCACAATATTGGCTGATAGCCATGGAAAAGAAGAACCTTCCACCGCTCCGCGCAGCAGCTCCTGTCCATAGTTGAACTCATGATTACCCGGCACGGCGGCATCGTATCCAAGCTCATTTAACACGTTAATGAAAGGATGGATTTCATCTCTGGAAATGTGTGAAGCCGCATACGAGGCAAGGGGGGAACCTTGCAGCAAGTCTCCGTTGTCAATGAGCAGCAGCTCAGGTGAACGCTCCCGTTCCTGGCGAATAAGAGAAGCCAGCATGGCGAGACCTGCCGGACGATATGCATTGGTATTGTAGTGGATCGGGCGAATAGCCCCGTGAAGGTCACTGGTGAATATGAGTTCAACGTTTGTCGCAGCGGGAATGCGGGTCATTTTACAATCTCCTCTAATATATAAGTTTAGATATATGGCAGAAGCAGCAGATGCTGCACAGGAAACAGCCTGAACCACAGGGGATAAGCCGTGATAAACGCATGTTTATCCAGAAACATCGACCATAATGAGCCTATTTTAACAGATGAAAGTCCCGTTGACAGCATGACAGCAAACTTTACAAAACTCCAAATTTCGTTTCACATCACGCGAATATTTGCCAATTATAGTAGACAAGTATTGAAAAATAGAAAAACTTTTGGAGGGTGTTCGATTGAAGAAGTCTGCTTTATTTTTACCATTGTTAATTTTGGTTCTGTTTCTGAGTGCATGTGGGTCTAACGCAACAACCAATTCATCAAACGGAGCTGAAGCCAGTTCCAATGCGTCCGGCACATCAACCGATACAGCAGAGAAAGACAAAACGGCTGATGGCTATGTTCCAACGGAACTGACGGTGCAATTCGTTCCTTCCCAGAATGCAGACACACTTGAAGCAAAAGCAAAACCGCTGGAGAAACTGCTTGGCGACAAGCTGGGTATCCCGGTAAAAGTCAGCGTATCAACAGACTACAACACCATTATTGAAGCGATGTCTTCCAAAAAAGTAGATGTAGGTTTCCTGCCTCCAACGGCTTATGTACTCGCGAAGGAAAAAGGGGCTGCACAGGTAATTTTGCAGGCTCAACGCTTTGGTGTGAATGATGAGACAGGCGCTCCGACAGAGCAGCTGGCAGATTCGTATAAATCCATGATTATTGTGAAAAAAGATTCCCCGATCCAGTCCATTGAGGATCTGAAAGGCAAAAAAATTGCCTACCAGAACGTAACGTCTTCTGCAGGTTATGTATGGCCTGCGGCACTGCTGATGGATCGCGGCATTGATCCGTTGAAGGATGTTCAGCCTGTAACCGTTAAAGGCCATGACCAAGGTGTTATCGCTGTACTGAACGGTGATGTGGATGCCGCAGCTATTTTCCAGGATGCCCGTAATACGGTGTCCAAAGACTATCCGAATGTATTCAAAGACACACGCGTACTTGCTTTCACTGAGCCTATTCCTAACGATACGATTGCTGTTCGCAGCGATATGAATGCAGATTGGACTGCCAAGATCAAACAAGCTTTCATCGATATCGGTAAAGATACAGAAGGTCATCAGATCATCAAAGAAATCTACACGCACGAAGGTTATGTGGAGTCCGATGACAGCAAATTTGATATCGTTCGCCAGTATAACGAGAAAGTGAAAACCGAGTAGTTTTTTTAGATGATATGTATCGCTTACAGCAGTGAACAGGCCAGTTCAGCGGAATTATCGCTGTTCTGGCTTGTGCCGTTATTACAAGTCTCTGTTGGAACAGCGGAAACCAGATAAACATTATGGATGAAGGAAGGATTATAGCGATGATTGAGCTTCACAACGTGACCAAAACGTATGCTAACGGTACGAAGGGCCTGAATAACATCAATTTGACATTGAAGCAGGGGGAATTCATTGCAGTCGTGGGTTTATCCGGTGCGGGTAAATCCACGCTGCTGCGTTCCATCAACCGGCTGCATGATATTAGTGAAGGTGAGATATTGATCAACGGAAGCTCTATCACGAAGGCACAAGGCAAACGCCTGCGCATGATTCGCCGGGATATCGGCATGATTTTTCAAAGCTTTAATCTGGTGAAACGCTCTAGCGTGCTGCGCAACGTACTGGCTGGTCGGGTGGGATATCATTCCACACTTCGTACCATCTTGGGTCGTTTTCCCAAGGAGGATGTCGAGCTGGCCTTTGATGCACTGGACCGGGTGAATATCTCCGAGAAGGCTTATTCTCGTGCGGACCAGCTGTCTGGCGGACAGCAGCAACGTGTGGCTATTGCGCGTGTGCTCGCACAGGAAGCCAAAATTATTTTGGCCGATGAACCCGTCGCTTCACTTGACCCGCTCACCACGAAACAGGTTATGGATGACCTCAAACGGATCAATCAGGAGCTCGGGATTACCACGATTGTTAATTTGCACTTTATTGATCTGGCCAGAGAGTATGCTACCCGAATTGTTGGCTTGCGGGCAGGGGAAGTGGTGTTTGATGGCCCGGTAGAAGAGGCAACGGATGAGCGATTTGCTGAAATATATGGCCGCCCGATTCTGGCTGACGAATTGCTGGACAAGCAGGCTGTGCATGAGCAGGGAGAAGTGCTGGTATGAAGGAAGAGGTTAACGTTTCATTTCAGAATGCAGGAGGATCGGCAGGGAACGGAAGGAGGCCGGGCTCTGGAACTAGTCCGAGTCTGGTCGTGCATCGTCCCAAGCCGCCTGGTCGTACCAAACATGTACTGACGCTGCTGCTTATTCTGCTGCTGTTATGGGCCAGTGCGAAGCAGACGGGTGCGGGGATAACCGATCTGATTACAGGCATTCCCGAGATGTGGAAGCTGCTGAAGGAAATGTTCCCACCGCGCTGGAGTTATTTTGACAATATCGTTCAAGGCATGCTGGAGACGATTCGTATGGCGCTGCTGGGTACGACAATTGGTGCGATTCTCGCGATTCCGACCTCGATTATCTGTGCTGGTAATCTGGCGCCGAGCCGCTGGATTTATTATCCGGCACGTTTTCTGCTGAACCTGATTCGTACGATCCCGGATCTGCTGCTGGCGGCACTGTTTGTTGCTGTATTTGGATTGGGGCCGGTTCCGGGTATTCTCGCACTGGCTGTATTCTCGGTGGGGCTGATTGCCAAGCTTACGTATGAAACACTGGAGACGATCGACAAAGGGCCGCTCGAAGCAATGACTGCTGTGGGGATGAACCGGATTCAGCTTATTGTGTACGGTGTTGTTCCCCAAATCGCGGCACAGTTTACCTCCTATGTGCTGTATGCCTTCGAGATTAACGTGCGCGCCGCTGCCATTCTGGGATTGGTCGGAGCGGGGGGCATTGGGCTTTACTATGAAGCGACACTCGGATTCCTTGAATACGACAAGACCAATACAATCATTATTTTCACACTGGCTATCGTTCTGATTATCGACTATGTGAGCACTAAGCTGCGGGAGAAATTGTTATGATGAAAAATGAAGTGAGCCGGTTTCGGCCCAGACCCAAACCACGAAAAAATCCGCTGCGCTGGATCATTATTCTGCTGTTAATTCTGGTCTATGCGTGGGCGCTTGCGGGCGTGCCTTTTACCGGATTCAAGGAAACCGCCGGACAGATTATGAAGGCGATTATCGCAGGTATTTTCTCGCCCGATTGGAATTTTGTCTATTTGCCTGAAGGTGAGGATTTGCTGCGTGGACTGCTGGATACACTCGCGATCTCTGTGCTTGGTACCGTAATCTCTGCTGTGCTCTGTATCCCGTTTGCCTTCTGGTCAGCACGCAATATGAGCGGCCACCGGGCCATCTCGAGTGCGGGTAAAATGATGCTGAGCTTCATCCGCACGTTCCCCGAGATTATTATGGCACTGTTGTTTATCAAGGCTGTCGGTCCTGGCTCGTTCGCCGGTGTGTTGGCCCTTGGACTTCACTCGATCGGCATGCTGGGTAAGCTGTTTGCGGATGAGGTTGAAAATATCGACTACGGCCCGTCCGAGGCGTTGCTGGCTTCAGGGGCAACCCGGATGCAGCAGCTGTGGTTTGCCATCCTGCCGCAGGTTATTCCGGGTTTCCTGAACTATACGCTGTATCGTTTTGAAATTAATGTGCGCTCGGCCACGATTCTCGGCGTCATCGGCGCGGGTGGCATCGGGACACCGCTAATCTTTGCACTCAGCACACGCAACTGGCCGCGTGTCGGCATTATCCTGCTCGGCATCATCGTGATGATCACGATCATTGACCTGATCTCGGGATATATTCGCAAGAAGCTGGTGTAACAGGGGATTGTAATACACTTTTTTCTCCAACACAAAACGAAGCAATACTTTATACACGATTGATCCATCATGGATCGCAAAGCAGCCGTGCCTCAGCGCATGAGCTGCTTTTTGTGTATTGGATATGTACTATTGACGGGAGAGAGTGAGCATTGGACGAGCCAGCTGGACACGACGGTTACAAAGGGCGAAAGCGAGCAGGGAGCATACATCATCTCTTACAATAAAGATAGTTGGGGGAATGTTCGGAATTTCGAAATCAGCATAAACAATGGACAAATAATCAGACAGGAAATCGGTCTAGCATCTGCTTCTATTCAGTTTCCGATCATGAGGACAGAAGGCTCTAAGGTTAGTGATGAAGACGACCAAACGGTTGAGATCAAATGGACTGATGTAAATGGTGAAAAATATGAAGAGAGTAAGCTTTTACAAGCAAAGTAACTGAGAAAATTCGTACTTGAGGCAGAAGAAATAAGGGTTCCGTGGAGAGCTTCTCTTCAAGCTGAGTTTTTATATGAAGGCGAACATTGTTTAAAAATGTATTTTATTTCTATTTAAGCTTGTATTATTCATTTATCCGTAGAAGATGCCGATGCTCTATGTAAAGGGGGCGTGAATCATTTTACGGATGTTGCTGTTGATGATCACGGGTGCGCTCAGCATTTGTGGCGGATTAACTTTTTTGAAATATTCGATTGTACTGATTCCTACTATAGATGTTGGTCTGAATGTTTTTTCTGGACCGTCGCTAAGCCGTACCCTGTGGAGTATGGTGTTAACCTTGCTCCCCTTTGTGGTGGCCGGGTATGTTCTTCATCGAAAACGAGAATATGTGTTTATCAAAATTATGGTGTATCTTTTCATCGCAGCTTGGCTTTTAGGGTTTATCCGGTTGATTAATCCATAACAATTGGACTGCGGGTGAATGGGTTTAATTGTTGGGAAGAGTTGCTATGTAACGTACATAGAAGAACAACTAAAGGTAAAGGCAAAGGTAAACAAGCAGTCAGCGGGAAGGCATATTGAGATAACTTATGAGAAGAATAGGGTGCCAAAGATAGAAGGAGCAGTTATATTAAAGCTCTGAAAAAATAAATAAAAGGTAATTAGCCTATGGAAAAGTTTTATTTTATCTGGATCATGTTTGTGGCAGCGGTATTGCTGTACAGGATGATTTTTCAGAAGTTTCAACGACATCACCGTGAAAATATTGGACTTAGCACTATTCTGATCTTGTTTACCGGGAGCAGTTATGCATTCGCGCAGATGAATCTTTTTTTCGTGATTGCCGTTATTGCACTAGGTGCTTATTGTGCGGTCTGGAACAGTATTCTTTTTACAAGGAATGGTTACGAGAAAGCACGCTTGAAGTGATGTGAATGTTGTGAATTTATATGGAGTGAGATGAAATGATATGAAGTAAGAAAAGCGAAGTAAAGTAAAACGAGATGGAATTAACTGAAATGAAATGAAATGAATTGGATTGAATTGAATTGAAATAACTAATATTTTCGGTGCGAGGGAAGGTTCGGTAGAAGTCGCACAGTGAGTGTAAAGTGATGTGATTACTAATAAGTGTTAAGTTGCTGCTAAAGGGCGCTGAATCACCACTAGTGTTAAGTTGCTAGGTATGGTGCTGATTTGTTATGACTAAGTGTTACGGTACTCAGCTGTTGTAATTAGTGTCGCTTGGTAATGTGTGGGTGCTGCTTGGGTATTAAGTTGGTGCCGTTTAGTGGCATTTCGTGCTGGGTCGGGAAGCTAACGATTCCCAGAAGCCTTATTTGGCCTGAAAAGGGGGCTTCAAAATTCTAACGATTCGTAGTAACGCTATTTGCTGCAATTAGCCCATTTTTGCTCTCCTGTACCCGAAATTTAGCCAAATAGCGTTGCTGGAGATCGTTAGAATGTAAAAGGCGTCTAAAATGGCTGAATAAGGTTTCTCAGATTCGTTAGAGTTGCGGTGGACCTATGTCAAGAAAGTAGACACTACGCTACGGATTTGTCCGTAAATTTCATTGCAAAACGAGCAGGGGAAAGATAACCTAGCGCCCCATGCATTCGCTTGCGGTTGTAATAAAACTCAATGTACTGGTAGATGGCGGTGTACGCCTCTTCCGGCGTCTTAAACCGAGGATTACAGTAAATGAGTTCCTTCTTTAAAATGCTGTGCCAGGACTCTATACAGCGTTGTCGTAACAATTCCCTCGTCGGCTCATACTGGATTCCATACCGTATGTTTTCAGTTGCTCTACGTACTCTTTGGATGTGTACTGTGAGCCCCGATCCGAGTGATGAAGTAAACCTGGAGCGGGGCGTTTCGCTTCATAAGCATCCTGTAATGCACCAAGCACCAAACGGGTTTCCATATGGCTATATAGACGCCAGCCTACAATTTCACGCGTACACAAATCCAAAACGCTGGCCAGATATAACCGGCCTCCTCGGCAGGGGATGTAGGTGATGTCGGTAACCCATACGGTATTGGGTTTGGATGTCTTGAATTGCTGATTTAGCGTATTCGGCGCAATGGGATGGTCATGTTTGGAATCCGTCGTCTGGACACGATACTTGGGAGCATACACGGAACGGAGATTCATTTGGCGCATGTATATACTCACCGTACGCGAAGAGATTCTATACCCTTCCAGATGAAGCAAATACGTGATTTTAGGACTCCCGCACCGCATCTGGTGGTCGTAAAAATAATACCGAATACGCTCCATGACCTCAGCTCTCCGGTTCTGCTGGCTGCGAGTTCGGTCCATCCGCCACTTGTAATATCCGCTCCGTGACACTTGCAAGGTTCTGCACATCCTCTCCAAAGGAAACTCGGAGCGATGGTCTTCCACAAACTGAAATCTTAGTTCTTTGGTTTGCTGAAGATGTGCACTGCTTTTTTTACGATAGCCAGTTCTTCTTGCGTGTCCGCAAGGGTATGTTCTTTCTCTTGGAGTAACCGGCGCATTTCTTTGAGCTCAGCTTCCAGTTCTTTCACTCGATCTACGCTAGCTACGGGCTCATGTTTAAGTTCACGATACTTGCCCATCCACTGGTGTAACGTACTTTTTGGAATGTTGAGTTCTTCGGCTAAGTCTCCGAGTGTCTTGGTCTGTTCTTGGATAAACTTCACCGTTTGTTTCTTGAATTCTTCGTTGTATCGTTGCCGCTGTTCTCCCATATGGACACACCTCCGTTAGACTTATTATCCTTCTGTCCGTTAACGGGTGTCCACTTTTTATTCTAGTTCCATCAGATTCGTTAGAGTTGCGGTGACCAAGGGAACGGGTGGATTTCGACTCAAAATATCGTGAAAAGCTCTCAAACGACGGTCTCAACAAACATTCCCTATCCAACTCTCCGTTGTTGAAGAAAAAATAACACAAAAAACCGAAACCAACAGGCCAGTTCTCTGGCTTGTATGGTTTCGGTTGTTCGCGTCCCAGGGTTGCCCGTTGCTGGATTACGCGTTGCTGTCTACGCAGCTGCTTCCGCTTCTTGTACTACTGCTGTTACTCCGTTATCTTGGTGTTTACCGTTAATCCTACGTTTACTCCTGATCCTTGCGCTACGTTCAAACTAGCTCGCGAGTGGCAAAGCTCCTTTGCTTACCTGAACCGTAATCATTTCCGTACTGGTCACACCTGCAGCATTCACAAGCTCCGCACGGTACGTGTACGTTCCATTGGCACGACTGCTCAGGTCGGTTTTTGCCATTTGTGCAGCAGGTGTAGCGGCAGATAACGATTGCGTGTCGATCAATACATCATTTTCATACAGGCGATACTCGGTTGCATTGGTGCCCCACCACAGGTTCATCGTTACGGTGTAGTCACCATCGCCATCCCAGTTGTTCTGAGACAGAACGGCTTTACCTGGAGCGGCATGCGCAATGTTAATGGTCAATTCGTCACTGCGAGTAGCCCCTTTGGCATTGATCAGCTCGGCAACATAGGTGTAGGTTCCGTTCCCCTTGCCGGTAATCGCTGTTTTCGCAAACTGTGCAGATGGGGAAGCTGACGTTAGCTTCTGCGTATCCACGAGCACGCCGTTCTCGTACAGCTTGTACTCAGTGGCATTTTCGCCCCACCACAGATTCATGCTAACGGTGTAGGAACCATCGGACAATCCGCTCGCGTATCCGTTATCGGACGAAAGCACCGGTTTACCCGGCGCTCCTTCCGCTGGAGTGGAAGGCCCTTCGCCTCCACCTTGTTCTTCCGCAGCTGCGATATCATCCAGGCTTCTAGGCTTCAATTGATATACATCTTTGAAAATCGCTGCAATGCCCGTGATATCAAGCTTGTCACCAGCAGCATAAGGGAAGTTGGTCTCACTTACACCTGTGCGTGTATCCACACGGACATGCGTGCTTGTGCCATCCTCGGCTACCGCATCGAATTCAAATGAACCGGCAGGTGTGGCGCTAATGATGTTCTGAACCGTCACGTTTTTCAATTGAACAAGCTGCCCCTGATTGGCATCGCTGATCGCGGTAACGAGTGCCGGAGCTGGGACAGAAGCGGTTCCTGTTTTCTCAATCGCGACCACATCCGTTAACTCGAATTCACTGTTATAGACTGTTGTTGGTGCAGTCACTTTTACTTTGTCGCCCACATTGAAACCGCTAGTGTTCTGGAACACGTAGATTCCCGCAGTGTCATCCTGAAGATAGAAACCTTGCCCGCCAAATAACCCGGGTTGGCTTGTGACCACACCTTCCACCGTTACCGTTGTGCCCACGGCTTTGGTACGTGCTTCAGCAACCGTAATCGCTGCCGGAATCGGTCCTTCTTCCTCTGGCAGCGGCTGGGCAGGGACGTTGGCAATGCTCACAGCATTCGTAATCAGATTGCTGCCATTTAGGCGCAGACGTAAGCTGGCATTGCCGTTTGTACCCGGCTTGATGCGTACATTCAAGTCCTTGATCGCACGGCCTTTGCTGTCGGAGGTTACGCTGAACGCTGCGCTGTATCCGTAAGAGCTAGGCCATGTCCCATTTTCATTCTGGATCATGGCTACCTGGGTTCCGCCAGTCAGATAGATTCCGGCACTATAACCGGAAACCGTTGTATTAGGGGCCATATTTTCAACAACGACACGAATCTGGAAGTCTTCTGCGTTAGGCAGCGTATCCTGCTTTACGAAGCTGTATGCCGCGTTGGCGCTCGATGCAGGACCACCATAAGAGCCTGGCTTGAATGTGGAGCGGTCGTACCATTTGTATCCGGCAGCGGGGGCAGCCCAAGGCTCAGCTTGAGGCTCCGTCGAAGCGGCAGGCTCCTCGAATGGCAGCAGTGCTGTTGCACTATCAAGCTGCAAGCCAGCTACCTCGGACAGTTTAGTGTAGTTTTCTTGTGTAGCGAGCCAGTTTACCGTATTGACGAGCAGCGCGGCATCATCGACCTCTTTGAAGCCGTCATACGTTGTTTTACGTGTGCCCGTCTCTTCGCGCAGATATTTTGGAGAGGCGTCTTCCACCGGGGAAGAATCTCCGATGAAGGCTGCTTTTCCTGCGCCCAGCTTGGATACAGCCACATACGGGCCTTCTTCAACACCGCCGCCATTGTATACGCCTTGGTCTACAGCGTTATTCCATTTGGCGTTGGTTTTTGGCAGGTACACGATGCCCTTCGCTTTCTCCGGGTCTGTGATTGCCAGTGTGGAGCCTGCATGCATGGCTACAGCAGAGACACCTTCGGTGATGCCAAAGGCTTGATCCGCTGGCACAATAATGTTGGCATTGATGTCACCAAGAGCGTTATAACGGAAACGAACACCGAAGTTATCGGACAGCCAATCCGAGCTGGTGATATTTTGCATCGCTTCGGAGCTGCGTTCGTCAGCACTCATGCCTTTGGCCGGGTCCTCGTATGCCCCGCGGCGGTATCCGTTGATAACCTCGGAGCCATCCCAGCGGTTTTTGTTACGGTCGGCATTGTAGTGATCTCCAATAAAGAAGATGCTGCCGCCGGATTCCACATATTGTTTCAAAGCGGCCTGTTCGGACGTTTTGAACGGAATTTGAGGTTCGGCAATAACGAATACGTTATAATCTTTCAGATCATCATAGGTAAAAGGTGTCGTTTTGCGCAGTTCCTTTACATAATAACCGTCATTCGCCAAAGCGTTCCCGAAATCGGAGAAGCCGCCATCAATAACCCAATCTGCTGCGCCGGCTGTCTGTCCGTGCGAGTTGTCGAACAGAACCTTTTTGCCAGCATTTTCATTAATGACCTTGGCTTGAATGAATGGAGCCGGATCTGTCGGTCCTTCCGCATGGACCGCAGCATCTCCGTTCCATAATCCGACCTGAAGCGGCAAAGCCATAGACAATGCCAGGAGTGATTTTAACCAGACTCCCCGCAAACGTGTCAATTTACCCAACCAAATCCCTCCCAAAAATTAGTTGATTCATAAGTTCGTCCATATTCTACCACACGAAAATCTCACATAGTCATAACAAAATGTAAAATTTAGATCGAATTTTGTAAAATTAGGTACATGGTCTTGTAAATAGGTAATTAGGATTATTGAGTGCTGGGGGACTGTTTGGGGACGGTGAAAATAAAAGAAAAAAGAAAAATAAAAGAAAAAGCCATCTCTACGAGATGACTTTGGCACGAATCCGATTGACGGCATGAAAGACAGACGATTTGATCATGCCCTCACTGCGATTGACGATCTCCGCGGTTTCTTTGATCGAATACCCGTGGATTAGGCGCAGTTCCAAAATTTTGCGATGCTCGGTGTTGTTAATATGGGAGACAATCTCGTCTACCCCTTCGTTAATTTCCATCTGATGTGTATCCACATGATATGTAGGGATTTCAAGCCGGCTGTCACGCCGCAAGGTGCGGGTACGTCTGCGAAAGCTGTCCATAGCCAGGTTGCGTGCGATGCGTTTGAGATAATACAAAATTCGATCGTCAGGCACAGGTGAAGTCACGTTCATCAGGCGAATAAAGCATTCCTGTGTCAAGTCCTCTGCGTCCTGTGGTTGTTTCAGGATTTGAGATAGATACCTGGTGATTTCTGATTTATAGTTGATATAAGCATCATTGATCTGTGAGTGGTTCATAAGATGTGAATCCCCCTTGGACATGGATCAAGCCTTGATTCCGGTCGGTTTGATGTTCGTTAATGCTAGTATAGCGGGAGGTTGTTTCCAAAAGGTTCAGAGTTGTATCGGAGTTGTAACATTTCTTGATTTCCTCTGTTCAAGCAGACACCTTGGGATACAAAATATAGGCAGATGAAATTCATAGAGCAGGGAGATTACGAATGTATTATGAGACCAAAAGAGATATTAATTATCGAGGATGAAGAATCCATTCGCGATATTTTGTCCTATTCACTCCGTAAGGAAGGCTTTGAGATCAAGGAGGCGGCTTCGGGCAGGGAAGGACTGAATCTGCTGCGGGAGTTCAAGCCCGATCTGATTCTGCTGGATTTGATGCTGCCGGACATGAGCGGTTTTGATGTGTGCAGACAGCTGTCTGTGAATTCAAAAATTCCTGTCATCATGATTACGGCGAAGTCGGATATGCTGGACAAGGTGCTTGGCATGGAGCTGGGTGCTGACGATTATATTACCAAGCCTTTTGACATCCGCGAGGTGGTTGCGCGCATACGTGCGATTTTCCGCCGGATCGACCTGATCAGTGAAACGCTGGAGAATCAGTCCTATGAGGTGGTCAGACTGGGCAAGCATATCGAAATACGCAAGGATGAGCGCGAGGTATGGAAGGACGGCGAACGGGCAGGACTCACCAACAAGGAGTATGATCTGCTGCTTTTCCTGGTGAACCACCATCGCAAGGTACATACACGTTCGGAACTGCTGGACAAGGTGTGGGGATTTGATTTTGCAGGGGATACCCGGACCGTGGACATCCACGTGCAGCGCATTCGCAAAAAGCTGGATAGCGGCGACCAGGGCATATCTATGATAGAAACGGTGTTTGGCGTAGGCTACAAGCTGAATATTCAGGTGCAGACATGAAATGGACGATCCAGTTCAAAATGGTCGTGCTGTTCTCGGTAATCGTGTTTATTGGCTTCTCGGCACTGCTGATTCTGTCTAACAAGGTTGCCCAGGAGAATATGTACCGTGAAGTGCGTGAGGATATGGTGCAGTCCAAAAAAAATCTGGATATCGCTCTGAATCAATATTTTCTCATCCATAACAAACGAATCAGCAAAGGTTCGCTGGAGGCTGGCAGCCGGGAGCTGGAGGAGCAGATCGGCTCGGCGGTTGGCGGTGAAATCACGCTCTATCGTCCAGATGCTTCAAAATACGGCTCCAGCACGAGTGAAAGCAAGCTGGCGAAGCAGACGGCTTTGCCTGATCTCAGAGAAGCGATGCAATCCCGGATTGCATATACAACGATGGTGGATCAAGGGCGAGTCATGGCGAGCCTGTCGTTTCCGATTCAGAGTGACCAGCAGCTGGTTGGCATTGTGCAGCTTGAGAAGGATTATACCGACCTGTATCGGCGCAATTTACGTTTTCAGGATACGATCAAGCTGTTCGCGGCGGCTATATTTGTGTTTGTTTTTATTGCCTCGATCTTTATTTCCCGGAAAATTACACAGCCGATCCGCGTGCTCACGAAACGTTCTGCTGAAGTGGCCCAAGGCAGTCTGAATGCCGATATTCAGATCGCCACAAAGGACGAGATCGGGGAGCTGGCTGCGAGCTTTACGGTCATGATTGACCGGGTACGGGAGCAGATTGATGTCATTGAGCGAGAACGGGACGAGGTGAAGCAAGTTCAGGCACGAAGCAAGGTTTTTTTTGACAATGTGACGCATGAATTAAAAACACCGCTGACGACCATTCTGGGCTATGCACAGATTTTGCGGGATAACGGCTTTACGGACAGGGACTTTTTCGACAAAGGCATGAATTATATCATTAAGGAAACCCGCCGTCTCAACACGATGGTTGCGGATATTCTGGAGGTTTCGGTATCCTCGGCAGTCATTGAGAACTATCGATTCGCACGGGTGGATGTATCCGAGATTATTCGGGAAGCGTGTGAGGACATGTCGATCAAGGCAGGCAAGTACAATATCGGCATCCATTATGAGCTTGAGGAAGAGCTGTATGTGCAGGGGGATAGGGACAAGCTGAAGGAGGTCTTCCTGAACGTGCTGGACAACTCGGTCAAGTACAGTGATGTGAATTCGATCATTGAGGTGCAGTCCAGCCGTGAACAGGAGTCTATCGCAATTATGATCCGGGATCAGGGAGAGGGAATCAGTGCGGAAGCGCTGAATTATGTATTTGAACCTTTTTATCAAGAGAAGGGCGTTAATCGAATAGAGAAGGGCAGTGCAGGTCTGGGACTGTCAATTGTGAAAAACATTGTGGAGCGTCATGGAGGAACTGTAGATATGAAAAGTATCATGCGCGAAGGAACTCAAGTCCATATCCGCCTGCCGGGGGAAAGGAATACATGAAACGTACCGGCTTTTGGCGTCAACATCGCGACAAGCTGATGCTTTCGGGGCTGCTCATCGCCTTTGTTGGCGGGATATTTGGAATCGGCAGTCTGTTCAGCCTTGGTCAGCTTAAACCGCGCACTGTAATTTTGCCTGACAAGCAATTCAACAGCCAGCTGGCTCCGCCAGCAAGCAGCACAATCCAGATCGAGTCGGCGACTAAAATCCCGAATGACTTTGCCATCTATGATTTTGATATCAAGGACCGGAATTCGATTGTCGTCAACAGCACGGAGCGCTCGTACTCGGGCCTAAAGCTGCTGCTCCTGCATCTGAATGATAATCAGGTGAAGGATATCGCGGGCAATACCGATTATGGCGTTGTATTCAACGCTGATCGAACGAAGCTGATGTATTCACAGTATCGTTCAGGGCAGGTACAGCCCACAACCTTTGTGTACGACATGACGAGTGGTGAGCGGACCAAGCTGGGCAAAGAGAACTCATTCTATCGACGGTTTGTTGGCAATAATATATCGATCAGCCACGATGAACGAGGATTTATTGAGACCGATCTGAAAACCGGGAAGGAGCAGCTTCTCTTCACGGACAAAGCAATGCTGAAAAAAGTGGGCGTTGACACACCTGAGGGGAAATCAGGTTATACTTACATTGTCATTGACGCTTTTGAAATTAGTCAGAATCTGAAACAGGCTTATGTGCTGGTCATGCATGAGAATGATTATGCCGTGTACCGTGTTTCATTGGAGAAGGACCCGGAAGTGTCACTCTATGTGCGAGCCAAGGGAATACAGCAGTATAGGGTGCTAAAGAACGGAGATATGGTCTTTCTGGGAGAAGTAGATGAGGTTCAGGGACTGTACCGTTATCAAGCGAAAGAAAACAAGCTGAATTTGCTGGCTGAGGGAGCGTTCTGGAATTTTGATCTGAGTGCAGATGAATCGCGGATTGCTTACGTGAATACGACGGAGAACCAGAAGAACGAATTGCATATCGCTTTTCTAAATGATCAAAGCTTGACGTCCGATACGGTGTTATACCGCAATATCGACAATTTTATCAAGCTGAAGTGGTTGGAGGAAGAGCTGTTTTTTGTAAGCAGCTCCACCAAAAAGAGCGAGTTGTATCGCTTTAGCTTCAGAGCGTGGTAGGGGTGGTTCCAGGATCACTGTTGCATGGAAACTACAGATCAGTGGATCATACAAGTTATTCGAATAAAATAGCGGCCCTGCAGTCAAGCGTTACACGTTTGGCTGCAGGGCTTTTTGTGCCGACTTGTTACAAGTTGGATACAACTCCGTCCAGGCACGTTACATCTGCACACTATAATGAAGAGAATGTTACATGGATATACATAATCAGGAAAATAGAAAGGAAGACAAGCACGAATGCTTCATGTTGAACATGTATCCCATGCTTTCCGCAATGCACAAGGGGTGGTTCCTGTGCTGCAGGATATTAATCTGACAATTCAGGAAGGTCAGATGGTTGCCTTGCTGGGCAGCTCAGGTTCGGGCAAATCAACGCTGTTAAATCTGATGGCAGGCTTAATGAAGCCAACCGAAGGGAAGATCTGGATTGCGGGTCAGGATATCGTACGTTTCAGCGAGAATCGTCTGGCCGAGTTTCGACGCAGTCATATTGGCTTTATTTTTCAATCCTACGAGCTGTTATCCAATCTGACGATCCGGGAAAATGTTGAGCTGCCTTTGGTGTTTATGGGGGTCAGACCGTCCAAACGTAAAGAAAAGGCGCTGCGCCTGCTGGAGCAGGTTGGACTGGGCGAGAAGGCGAGGCTTTTTCCTTCCCAGCTGTCTGGCGGCCAGCAGCAGCGGGTCAGCATCGCACGTTCGCTCATCACCGAGCCTTCGGTGATCTTCGCGGATGAACCGACAGGCAATCTGGATACAGAAACAGAGGAAGAGATTATCGCTATTTTGCAGCAGCTGAACCGGGAGATGAAGACCACGTTTGTCATCGTGACCCACGAAGCAGAGGTTGCGGAGCAGATGCAGGTTGTGCTGACCCTGCAGCAGGGAAAACTGGTCGAGCAGCAGGCTCAGAGCGTATAAGACAGAGCAGAAGGAGAGGAACAGTGAAAATACGGGATGTCGTGCGCATGGCCTGGGGACAGATCATTCGCCGTAAAATGGTTACATTGCTGTGTATGATCGGTCTGTCGATCGGATCAGCAGCGATGATTATTGCACTTAGTGTGGGGCAGTCGGTTCAGACATACAGCGAAAACACGCTGAACGCAAATTATAAAATGGATGAAATTACGATCAGCCCGAATGAGGGAATCAAAACGGGAAACGGAAGCGGAGGCGGTCAGACCAAGTTTGAGCGCGGCGCGCTAACGATGGAGAAAATCCGGATTATTCAGCGCCTTCCACATGTCGTTGCTGTTGCTCCCATGTTGAAGCTGGATATGCTCGATATGGTGCTTCCCGATGGTCGCAGTACCTATGTGGAAGTAATTGGAACCGAGATGCAGACGTTAAATGGGTTCGGATACCGTTATTCCCAAGGAAATGGAGCAGGGAATGGACGGATTGCTGTAGTGAACTACGGGGCGACTTACGGATTTATTGATCAAAAGGTGACCCAGAAGCTGTTTGATCAGCTGAATGCCGAACCCTATAACAATGATCTCCTGCAGCAATACAACGAGATGATGAGCAAGCAGGATCAGCTGATGCAGCAGCGTGTTGTATTCCGTTATCAGGATTTCTCCAATGCAAGCAAGACCAAAACAAGCGGATCGATTCGTGTATCGGGTGAGCTGATAAAACCTTCAACTATGGATGATATGAGCGCGCAAGGCGACAAGAAGGTGTACATACCGCTGGATACGGCACGTGCTTTACAGGATGAGCTGGGACTACAGCAGGCTGACAGCTCTGCACTTCAACGTCTCAATTCAGCGCTGGTCAAGGTGGATAACAAAAGTCATGTAGCGCAGGTGGAAGAGCAGATTAAAAAGCTGACGCTAAACACGCAAAGCAATCTGTTTCAGGAGGAAGCGATGGCTGGTCAGCTGGCTATGTATCAGAAAGCAGCAATAGGCATTGGCGGCTTTATTATGGTGCTGGCCTCGTTGTCCATCATTGTAGCCATGATTATGTCTACCCATCAGCGCCGCAAGCAGATCGGAGTCATGAAGGTATTGGGCGCCAATCTGTGGCAGATACGCCAGATGTTCATAGCGGAGGCTGCCATGCTGGGGTTGATGGGCGGTGTAGCGGGTGTAGGTATTGCATATGCAGCCCTGGACGGAGTGAACCGCCTGCTTGCCAGTCAGATGGCTGATCAGACGGGTGGACCGATGACAGTAATCATTCAGCAGTCGGCGCTGCCGCTCGGAATTGTGTTTGCAGTGCTTGTGGGTGTGGTGTCCGGGATCTATCCGGCGATCAGTGCATCCCGAACCAACGCGCTGAGCGTCATTAAATCCATGTGACGTCAAGGGACGAGTAGAGTCTACCGGTTTATTTTCAGAGTCAAACTTATCAGTGAAAGGGAATATAGAGCATGAAGAAATGGATCAGCATCATCATTACGATTGTACTTATGGCGGGGGCGGGATACTGGGCGTATGAGAAGTATAAACCCCAGCCTGAGGCTCCCATGGAGGTTCCACCTCCCATTACATTTGATGTGACGCAGGAGACGATGACACAAACGATACTGGTCAAGGGCAAATCGGTGTATACCGAGCAGGCGGATGTATTCGCTCCGTATGCTTCGAGCATCAAACAGTGGCATGTTAAGAACGGTGATCAGGTTAAAAAAGGGGATATTTTGTTCACGCTGGATACGTCTGCATTACAGACCGAATTGGATCAGATGCAGAGTGATCTGGAAAAAGCAAAGCTGGATGTAGAGATGAATCAGATCAGCATTGATCAGGCTGGCATGACCGAAACGCTTGGTGTGACGGAGGAGGAGCGCAAGAAGGCTTTTGCAGATCGGGAAAGCAAACGTCTGGCCAACGAGCTGAATCAGAAGGCACTGGTGCTCAAGGAGAAGGAAATCCGCAAGAAGCAGGACGTGATGAGCAAAGCAGTGGTGTACGCAGCAAGCTCTGGGGTATTTCAGATGAATGAGGGAGACAGTAAAACCCGAGCCGTTACGGAAGGGCAGCTCATAGGCACGATTACGAATACGGGTAAAATGAAATTTCTAACCATTGTTGGTGAAGAAGAGATGTTCAGGCTCAAGGCGGGAATGCCCGTGCAGGTACGGATGAGTGCTCAGAAGGATCTGAAATTTACGGGAACGGTGAGCAAGGTATCGAAGTTCGCCCGCAAAAGCTCGGATACCGATCTGAAGCAGGCTTCGCAGTTTGATGTTGTTATTGATCTGAAGCCGGATGCCCGGATGTATGGAGGTGTCAGTCTGGAAGGGGATATTGAAACGATGCGCAAGGACAAGGTAACGGCAGTATCCAGCCTGGCCATTATGCGTGATCAGCCCGAGCCTTATGTGTTGCTGGATAAAGGGAATGGGAAGACCGAGCAAGTGAACGTGAAGACAGGGATGGAGTCAGGTGACAAAACAGAGATTGTAAGCGGCTTGAAGCCGGGCGATGTCGTGGTTATTCCATAGAATGAGGCGCATAAAGGAAGAAGAGAGGATGGCATGAAGGTGTAAGAGTGGATGGTGTGAAGGTGTAATATTAGATGGAATGAATGAAGAGGGGGAGGATGTCATAAAGTGAAAAAGGGAACAAGCGAAGGTTATCTTGGAAAAAGAGAAGCTCAGGCTATCTATCTTTCGGAATTTTCCTTGTACGATATAAGGCTCATTGCAGTTTGCAGCCGTAATGGGCCTTTTTTTGTTATGACAGGTTATGTAAAAATCCTGCTTCAAATGTGGAAAAAAATATAATTAATTTTATATAATTCAATTTACAGGTAATATTTACATGTCGTATAATCACACTATAAAGGAGGTGAGCAGGTAGTCGAATCACCGTGAGGTGATTTTTAAACAAGTTATATTGGTAAGCGCTTACGGTAACATCAAAAGTAACAGTTGTACAAGTCATCGCTTCACCAGATTGGACCCTTCACTCCTGGCTCCTTAGAATTTGGATCAGTTACACCCACACCCACCACGTTGTACTCTAATGGCTCTGCACTCTCATGTTTTGACCCCCACACACTCACATAGCAATTGTACTGGATACCCTTGACGGATTGTTTATTTTGACTTTTGTACTCTATTTTTATTTTTCGTATGGAGGTGAAAGAGACACCCATAGGTTTGATGCTCTTTGTGCCATGCATCCTGCTTACACACAGAGGAACAGCGGACACGAGTCCAATTCAATCTTATATAAGGGAAAGGTGGAACTATGAAGACAACATTGAAGACAAAATCGAAAGGCAAGAAGTTGCTGCGTAAAGGTGTAAAACAAATGATGGCAGCTGCCTTGCTGGCAGCAGGAATCTTTCCGGGCATGTCTCCAGGCGTGACGCAGGCAGCTGAAGCGCATGTGAATAATCCTTTTGTCGGTGCAACGGCTTACCTCAATGAGGATTACTCTGCGCTTGTGGATACCTCCATTGCTCTCACCAGCGATGCCAAGCTGAAAGCACAGATGGAGACGGTAAAATCCTATCCAACAGCGGTATGGATTGACCGGATTGCTGCCATCTACGGCGGGGCCGAGAACGCTGGCCGCAAGAGCGTGGAAGAGCATCTTGATGCTGTGCTTGCCCAGAAGAAGCCAGGCGTGCCGATTACGGCGTCCTTCGTTATTTACAATTTACCGGGACGGGATTGTCACGCCCTCGCCTCGAACGGGGAGCTTCCTTTAACGCAGGCTGCATTGCAGACGTACAAAACGGATTATATTGACGTAATTGCCGATATTTTTGCCGATCCGAAATATCAGGACATCCGGATCATCGCCATTATTGAGCCGGATAGTCTGCCGAACCTGGTAACCAACCTCAGCACACCAGCTTGTGGTCAAGCCGCTTCAACTGGCATATATGAGGCTGGAATAAAGTATGCGCTGGACAAGCTGCACGCCATTCCGAATGTATACAACTACCTTGATATCGGTCACTCCGGTTGGCTCGGATGGGATAACAACCGCACAGGCGCGGTTGCGCTGTATACCGATGTGGTAGGCGGAACGTTGGGTGGATTGAGCAGTGCAGATGGCTTCATTACAAATACGGCCAATACAACACCGTTGTCCGAGCCGAACCTGTCCAACCCGGATCTGAATATTGGTGGACAACCAATCCGCTCGGCCAAGTTCTATGAATGGAATCCTTACTTTGACGAAACCGATTTTACAGCTAAGTTGTATGCTGATTTTGTACAGGCAGGATGGCCTGCCAGCACCGGCTTCCTCATTGATACCAGCCGTAACGGATGGGGCGGGGTGAATCGTCCTTCCACAGCTACGGGCAACAACATCAATGATTATGTGAACTCCGGTCGTGTCGATCGCCGGGAGCACCGGGGCAACTGGTGTAACGCTAGTGGAGCCGGTATCGGCGAAGCACCGAAGGCAGCTCCAGGACCTGCGCATCTGGATGCCTATGTATGGGTAAAACCACCGGGTGAATCCGATGGCTCCAGCTCCGAAATTCCGAACAATGAAGGTAAAGGCTTCGACCGGATGTGTGATCCAACGTATACAACGAAGGATGGCGTGCTCACAGGTGCACTGCCTAATGCACCGGTATCCGGTCATTGGTTCCATGATCAATTTGTACAGCTGGTGAAAAATTCCTTCCCTGTACTGCCTGAGAGCAGCGGAGGCAATCCTCCAGGTGGAAACACAGCTCCCGCAGCACCTGCTTCTGTAACAGCTGCTGCCGGTAATGCTCAAGTAACCTTGTCATGGGCAGCTTCATCAGGTGCTACAAGTTATACTGTGAAGCGTGCGCTGAGTGCCAGCGGCCCATTTGTGACGGTTGCAGCCAATGTTAGTGGAACAACTTACACCAATACGGGTCTGATCAACGGAACAACGTATTATTATGTTGTGACAGCCAGCAATGCAGCAGGTGAAAGTGTGAATTCGTCAGCTGTTATGGCAACACCAGCAGCAGGTGCAACGGCTCCGGCGGCACCAACGGCATTAACAGCAACACCTGGCAATGCACAGGTTAGTCTGTCGTGGACAGCTTCGGCCGGTGCAACCAGCTATAATGTGAAACGTGCGCTGAGCGCAGCAGGTCCGTTTGTGAATGTTGCCTCGAATGTGACTGCAACATCATATATCGATACTTCCCTGACAAATGGTACAACCTATTATTATGTGGTGAGTGCGGTGAACGCGGCTGGACAAAGTGCCAATTCGGCTGCTGTGTCTGCAACCCCGGCAGGTGTCGTTGCTCCGACAAGTGATCTGGTACTGCAGTACCGTGCAGGAGATAGCAATGCAACGGACAACCAGATCAAACCGTTCTTCAACATCAAAAACCTGGGCAGCACCGCAGTTGATCTCAGTGATCTGAAAATTCGTTATTATTTCTCCAAAGAAGGCACAGCGGCACTGGATTCTGCGATTGACTGGGCCGTTGTTGGCGGGGCCAACATCGTTCGTACCTTTGGAGACGGATATGTGGAGCTGAGCTTTACTTCCGGCGCGGGTAGCATTCCTGCTGGCGGGCAGTCGGGTGACATCCAGCTTCGCATCTACAAAACAGACTGGTCCAACTTTGACGAGAGCAATGACTACTCCTATGATCCTACCAAAACATCCTATCAGGATTGGGACAAAGTTACGCTCTATCAAGGTGGCAGCCTTGTATGGGGAATTGAACCGTAATATATCCATCGTTGTTAATGCCTGGTCATTAAGCAAGGATAAACAATCCGCTGTTAACCATAAGTACCGCCGCCTTCTCCTTCTGGAAAAGCGGCGGTACTTTATGTTTTCTGGCTGCGAATTTGTTACCCCTGAAAGAACTGTCTGCATACATGTAAAATTCCTTTAGCGTAGGGATAAGGGGCGATGGATGTATGGCATGATTTTGCTTCGGCTGTGGCATTCTGGAGAAGATAACCGTGAGCTGCCGTCTGGAGCATTTCAATATCATTCCCGCTGTCACCAAAGGCAAGTGTATTAGAGGGGGGGACCAGATTATACTGCATCAGGAATTGAACCGCTGCTTTTTTTCCCGTTCCTGCCGGGATAAAATCGACGTCATAGGCACCCGCGGGGTCGCCTGCTTTGGGATTGCATTGATTGATGTTGATTCCAATTCCTGAACGGGCAGCCAGATGTTTAATTACAGGCAGATCATATTGGGTTTTGACTGTGGATTCTGCATAATAGTAATAGTTCATTTTATATCCGGATTGCCCAAATTGTGTTTGTTCATGGAGAACAATATTGTAGATTTGTTTCAATTCTGCGATCAGGTCTTCGACCTCTCCGCGAGAATATCCGGAGCTTTGAATCTTTTGCTGCCAGGAAGGGACTGCAGTCCATGTTCCATCTGAAGAGAGCTCCCACAGATCTGTACCCAGATTGCTCGCAATAAAATGGGGGAGATGTGTCATGCCGGCCATTTTCATTTTATTCTGAATCTGCTTCATACTGCTTCCGGTAATCCAGGCTGTTTTTATTTGATGGCTTAATGTCAATGTCTTCAAATATTGTTCCAGTTCGTATACGCTCTCCAGCTGTTCCGGCAAACATTCATGAGGGTAATACGTTTCGTCAAAATCAAACAATATCAGATATTGGGTCTTAACCGGGATGTGTATCGTTTCCATCTGTGTTATACCTCCTAAGGTTAGTTACCTGTATCTTAGAGGCTGGGAACGTTCCCAGGTCAATTCTTTATGACGAGGTGTTTTTGTTGCCAACCATTATTGATATATCACGTGCAAGCGGTCTGTCCAAATCAACCGTATCCCGGGTATTGAACAATCATCCGCATGTCTCCGATGAAAGCAGGGAAAAGGTGAAGGAGGCTGTCCGAAAGCTGGGATATGTCCGCAACACACACGGGGTGCAGCTTCGCCTTCAGGCGAGCCGTCACATCGGCGTGCTTGTCCCGGATGTGGAGCATCCCTTTTTCAGTCAGCTCGTGAGTGAGTTAAGTCGTTCTTTAGGGTCCAGAGGATACCGGGTTGTCATCTATCAAACCGAGTCATCCCAAACGCTTGAACGTGAAGTATATGCCCGCTTGCTGCACCGAGAGATGGATGCGGTCATTATTGCTCACTCACAGTACACCGAAAAAGAAATTAAAGAGTTTATAGGCCCAGGCGTGGGCATTATCTGCAATGAAGCTATGGAAGGCGAGCTGCTGGATGTCTTTCGCTTGGATGAGCAGGATGCAGTGTACCAGGCGGCTGCCTATTTGCTCTCCAGAGGGCATCGTCAACTGTTGTTTGGTATGGATCATGAGACACGGCTGCAGGAGAAAAGATGGTGCGGGTTTCAACAGGCCCATCAAGAAGCAGGACTACCCTGCTCAAGCTCCCAGTGCCATTCGGGATTGGTCACGATGCAGGACGGGTATGCGTGGGGGGGACAATTATTTGCCTCGTCAGCATGGCCGGATGGAATCATAACGGGCAGTGACTACGTAGCGGCGGGTTTATTGAAGGCAGCTCAGAAGTATCGGATATCCATTCCGGAGCAGGTGTCTGTGATCGGTTTTGATGATCATCCTGTAAGTCGGATGACCAATCCGGAATTGACCACATTGCCTAACCGTATCCCGGATATGGTCAGGGATGTTACGGAATGCCTGATTCAAAGGCTGGGAGGTTTGCAGTCTGACCCTGTTGTGCAAACGTATAAAACATCCCTGATTATTCGTGAGTCCGGATGATTCCGATGATCTCTACGCTTGGATATACACTGATAATTAATTATTTTAGACGGATATTTGCCTATGGTCAGAAGATGAAGCTGTCTATAATAGTACCGGGTGGGCAGCAATGCGTGCACTGGAATCCATTTTGAAAGAATGGAAGAAGGAGCGGGCAGCGCTGCCTGGAAAAACGTCCTTCATTTATGTAAGCGCAAACATCAAGTCCAAAGGAGCGTGAAGGCAGATGAATTCAAAAACAGCTGCACCGGTACATCAAAGATCGGCTTCAGGAGTGCAATCCAGACGTGGAGGAATAGGGGAGTTGTGTTCGCCAGTTGCGGCCAAGGTGCTCTTATCTGTACTCAGTGTAGCCCTGATTTTTGGCGGGATTGCCGGAGCGGAGGCTTCACCGTCCCAAGGAAACGGGGCAATGGAACCGGAGAAACTTGTCAAAGACAAAGGAGGCAGCCAGGTGAAAGGCATTCAACTCGAAAAGCTGAATCGCGGGCTGGTAGCGGCATCGACATCCGAAGGTGTTTTCCTGAGCTGGAGATTGCTTGGGGACGAGGCGACGGGTCACAGCGACAAGGGACTGACAGGCACGGATTTTAACGTTTATCGGGATGGCAGGAAGATTGCTACGGTTACAGATAGCACAAACTATGTGGACGGCACAGGCACGACAGCTTCTCGTTATGAAGTTGCAGCGGTCAACAGCAAAGGCAAAGAAAGCAAACGCAGTGCATCCGTCAAACCCTGGGCAAACGGGTACATGGATATTCCTTTGCAGAAGCCGGCTGATGGGGTAACACCTGCGGGTGAAGCATACACCTATTCAGCGAATGATATGAGCGTGGGGGACGTGGACGGAGACGGGCAGTATGAATTTTTCGTAAAATGGGACCCCTCCAACGCCAAGGACGTATCGCAAAAAGGCTACACAGGCAACACTTACGTAGACTGTTACACGCTGGACGGACAACTGCTGTACCGGATCGACCTCGGGGTTAACATTCGTTCGGGAGCGCATTACACCCAGATGCTGGTTTATGATTTTGACGGAGATGGCAAAGCCGAGCTGATGTTCAAGACCGCGCCGGGCACACAGATCATCAAATACAACAAAAAGGGCAAACCAATCTCACAGAAGTACATTACACTGCCGAAGGAAGACCGTAAGGCAGGAGTGACCAACGAGGACGATTATCGACTTAGTGCTGAGGGGTACTATGATCATGTTGTGGATATGTTCAGGGACTGGCATAAGCATGAGGAGGTCGTTAAAGGTAACTGGCCTGCAACGCTGGAAGAGGCATTTGGCATCGAGAAAACGTATAACTATCCTCTATCCCGGCAGGATGCGGAGAGTCTGGCAGACTACTTTATTGATGTGTACGCACCGCAACGGAGCGCTCGCAATGAGCTGCGGCAGTTTGAAGGTTTTATTGTAGATGGCCCGGAATACATTACCGTGTTTGAAGGCAAGTCGGGAAAAGAACTGCAAACGGTCCCGTACGAGCCGGAACGTCATGATGACGGCCTGATGTGGGGCGATTATGCTATGGCGCGCATTGAGCCAGCGAACCGGGTAGACCGCTTCCTGGCAGGGGTTGCGTACCTGGATGGCAAGAAACCGTCTGCGATTTTTGCACGGGGATATTATACCCGCTCCACCCTGGTTGCCTACAACTGGGATGGGAAAAAGCTAAAGAAGGAATGGATGGTGGATAGCGGCTGGACACCGATGAAAAATCCATTTAACGATGGGCCGCATGGAGTAGATGGCACAGACCCGCAGTATGGTTCAATTACAACACAAGGCGCACACTATTTCAGTGTGGCGGACGTGGACGGTGACGGCAAACACGAGATTATCTACGGCTCGGCCACGATCGACCATGATGGAAGCGTGTTGTATAGCTCCACCGATGTGATGCCGCCTCAGAGTGCCGCACCGGGAACGATTGCCCGTCTGGGGCACGGTGATGCACTGCATGTTGCAGATATCGACCCGGATCGCCCGGGGCTTGAGATTTTTATGGTGCATGAGGGTGGACCTTGGGCGCCGTATGGATACTCTCTGCGTGATGCAAAGACGGGCGAAGTAATCTATGGTGGATACACGGGTAAAGACACGGGACGAGGCATGGTCGGAGATGTTGATCCAACCCGGCGCGGACTGGAAACATGGGCCGTAGGATTATGGACAGCACAGGGTGAAAAAATAAGCGATCAGGCGCCCGGAACCAACATGAGCATTCGCTGGGCTGCCGACATGACAACCCAGATCGTAGACGGTTCTATCGATGTCACCCCTTCGATTAAGGACTGGAAACGCGGCACGCTGCTGACTGCGACAGGCACGTTGACAAATAATCATACGAAAGGCACGCCATCACTGGTGGCAGATGTCTTCGGGGACTGGCGAGAAGAGATGCTGGTTCGTACAGCGGACAGCTCAGCCATCCGCATCTATCTGAGCACGGAGAAGACTGACCGCAAGCTGTATACGCTGATGCATGATGCGATGTACCGCGTAGGCATTGCCGGACAGAATAGCGGGTATAACCAGCCATCTTATCCGTCCTTCTATATGGCATCTGATATCGACTGGTCGAAAGTGACACTGCCTCATTACTACACTCCGGGGAAAGGGAAAGGGGATAAGTAGCATAGGGAGCGAAATTAGTAAAGTTAGCTATATTAACAAAAGTAGCATAAGTAGGATCAGGATTCACTTTTATTAATGAATAGTTCATTATAACAGATAAAGCTCTGGATATGCCTGTGCACGATGATGCAGGCATACTCCAGAGCTTTTGTTCTGTAATGTTGGGAAGGTTTATTGCCGCACATATCGTTGGACGTGCAAAATCAGTAAGAGTAAAGCTCACCGCTCACTACTCACTACTCACTGCTTGTTGTATTACTTGTGCTTCAAACCCTTCTGTTCATCTGTGACCTGCCTCAACACCTGAGGTTATCCCTCCGTGCGTTGTATCAAGTGGTCTGCTGAAGCAAAAGACTCCAGTATAAATTGTCCATCCGAATAAATCAGCTTGGTGATGGAGCATTCGGGAATCAAACGTTTTTGCTCAACCAGGAAATTGGGATGCCAGCCATTCAGCTCCTGCTCCGAGAAGCTTTGCACCAGAAAATCGGTGATCAGTCCGCCATGCGTAGCCAGTACGATGTGGCTGCCCGCCGGCTCCTGTGCGGCTAATTCATCCAGAAGCGAGGCGAGGCGCTTGCCTGCTTGTTTGGCGGAATCACCAACATGCGGAATAAATTCGGGGTCTGCTGTACATTGGTCCCACAGGGCTACGAACTGTTCAAAGGTTTGCTCAGGATCATCACCCCAATTGGCACGCTCACGCAACCGTGCATCCTCCGTTACTGCAGCTTGGGTAAGGGAAGCAATGGCCTGGGCCGTTTCTTGTGCCCGTCGGAGCGGACTTGCCACGATACGATGCACAGGATATGAAGCGTTTGCAAAGTATTGGGCAGTTAAATGGGCTTGGTGGCTGCCTTCGGTGGTAAGCGGTACATCACCTACATCACTTTTTTTGATACCGTGCCTGACCAGATAAAAGGTTGTACTCATCCATGGATTCTCCTTTACGAATTTGAAATGTCCTGAAATGGTTAATCATCTTGCTCCACTTCCATAGAAGCTGTGATAATGCATAATGGAATCCTGTTTTCAAAGGGTTATAATGAAATCATATCATGAAATCGAAATGGCCGGAGGTTGAAGAAAGTGAAAAAATTGTTTTTATCGGCTTCGTTTGAGGAGACAGCAAGCTTGTTGCATACACTGGAGGAGGAGCTCGCTGGCAGAAGAGTTACATTTATCCCTACAGCTGCTGCCACGGAGTCCTATGACGCTTACGTACATGCGGGTAGAGAAGCTTTGGAGAAATGGGGACTTATCGTAGAGGATCTGGACGTATCAACTGCAACACCGGAAGAAGTGACTAGCAAGCTGCAGCAGAGCGATCTGATCTATGTATCGGGCGGCAACACCTTTTTTCTGTTACAGGAGCTTCGTCGAAGTGGAGCAGATTTGTTAATCCAGTCCCATATTCAAGAGGGGAAAATGTATATCGGAGAGTCGGCGGGTTCCATCATCTTGGCTCCAGATATTGCGTATGTGAAGGCTATGGATGACTGCGCCGCAGCGCCGGACCTGTCCGATTACCGCGGGCTGAATTCGGTTGATTTTTATCCTTTGCCGCATGTGGGCTGCTTCCCGTTTGTTGAATCGGCGGCACAAGTCATTGCAGAATATGAGTCCACCCTGCCACTTGTTCCGATTACGAATGCGCAGGTCATTGTCGTGAATGGAGAGCAGCATCGAATCGTTGAAGTTTAACGTCAGTCTCTTGAGGTGTATTCCAAAATAAAGGCTGCTGTACTCCATACAGCAGGTATAGGGAGGTGTACAGGATGGAGATGCATCCGGCTCGCTGCTGGACGGGCAGTCTTTTTCAGGAACAACTCAGAACAGAGGATTGTGGACCGCGTTTTTTCGCGTACTATTACAAGCAGTGGGAGAATTACCAGATGTCCTATCACACTCATGATTCTACGGAGATTATGTACATCATGGCAGGCATGTGCCGGGTGGATGTGATGATGAAGGACGGAAGCTCGGAACAGGCTGTGCTGAAAAAAGGACAATTCATCCTGCTGGATGCAGGGGTTCCCCATCGGCTGCTGGTGCAGGACGGCGTACCGTGCCGTATGCTGAATGTGGAATTTGGCTTTGTCCGTCTGGCCCCTGGACAGCCCTCCATCCGGCAGCTCGCGTTTGAAGAGGAGGAGCTGCACAACTTGCTTACCTGTGCCGTTCCTTATCTTGTGCTGCCTGACCCGGAAGATGTGTATCACACGATGAAAAGCCTGGTGCTGGAGCTGGACCAGCGAGGTCTCATGGAGCAAAGACAGGAGCGCAGGGAGCGCAAGCAGGGACAAGGGCCACCCCAAGGTTGGGAGGCTTCAGAGGCTTCAGGGAGTGAGGCTGTTCGAATGGGCGTTATTCCCGCTGAAGAGCGCATAATTCATCGTGAGGCAAGAAATCTGACATCCCCGGAGCAGGGCACGCTGGTCCGCTCGTTATTTATGCAATTGCTCGTTCGGATCGCCAGACTGCGAGGAGAGATGGAACGGAGTGCACTGGATCATACAGAGCTGTATGTGAAACGTACGATTGAATTCATGCATCACAATATGGATCGCGGCATTCAGGTGAAGGACATGGCCGTTGCAGTTAATTTACATCCGGGATATTTGCACCGCATTTTCCGTAACTATACCCGGCAGACCCCTACGGAGTATCTAACGATGCTGCGGATGGAGAAGGCCAAGATGCTGCTTCAGCAGACGAATATTCCGATCTCCGAAATTTCGGACTACGTTGGTGTAGGAAGCCGGCAATATTTTCACATGCTTTTCAAAAAATATACGGGCAGCACACCTGTTCAATATCGGAGTTCCATAGAGCGCACTCAGTGGAACTACCCTGATGATTCAAGGTAAGGAACGGATTGATGGGCTGGTAGAAACTAAATGTTGAATTGAAAGGGTATTCATGATATCCTTTGTTCAAAGCAACGGATTTGACAATTGTGTAGCATTTAATATCATAATATATTGAGGATTGTGACTGTTCGGCAGGCGATACCTAAATTGTTCGTAGTAGACATGAATTGTACATGTTGCTGCTTCAATTTAGGTTTTTTTTATGCAGCTATGGATGAGATGGGGGTGATGCAGATGAAGATCAGGAAAATCTTTAACAATAACGTAATTTTATTGACGGACGATAACGGGAACGAAATGATTGTGATGGGAAAAGGGATCGGATACAACAAACATAACAGTGATGTGATTGATTTTTCGCAAGTGGAGAAAAAGTTTGTCGTTGAAAAAGCGATGTCTGACAAATTGATGAGTCTGATTGGGGAGATCCCAACCGAACATCTGGAGTTATCCAATGAAATTATTGAATATGCCGAACAACAGCTTGCTCTTAAATTCAGTGACAACATCTACATCACGCTAACGGATCATATCAGCTTCGCACTCAGAAGGTTTCCTGAAGGCATCATTGTAAAGAATGCTTTGTTATGGGAGATCAAAAAATTCTATGCAGCCGAATACGAGGTTGCGCTGAATGCATTGCACATTATTGAACAGAAAACAGGCATCAAGCTGCCAGAGGATGAAGCGGGCTCCATTGCCCTTCATTTTGTCAATGCACAGCAGCGTGGGCAGGATATGAAACAAACCTATCAGATGACAAAGATTGTTAACGATCTGGCGAACATCGTCAAATATCACTTCGGAATCAAACTGGACGAAAGCTCGATTAATTACAGCCGTTTCCTCACACACTTGCGATATTTTGCGTACAGAATTTTGCATGATGAGTTGATACCGGAAGAAAGAGATTCGTTATATGATCATGTGAAGGACAAGTACCCCGAATCATATGCATGCGCGAGAAAGATTAGAAACTATCTGGAGATTAACTACGAGAAGAAAACAACGAATGAAGAAATGGTGTATTTCATGATCCATATTCATCGGGTCACCAATCGTGAGCATGATCTTGCGGATGAATGAACGGTTTTCATACAAATTTTATATAAAGGGATTGTGACTGTTCGGCAGGCGAAACCTGAATTGAGGCTTGTATATTGACTAAGGTCAGTAGACGAGCTTCAGTTCAGGTTTTTATTTTGTCATCGTAGATGATGATGGAGTAAGACGTGAATTGTAGTGATATAACAACAGTATGGGGGGAGCAACATGGATCATCTCAAATTGGCTCAAAACATTGTAGACCGCGTTGGAGGAAGGGAGAACATTCAATCGCTGACTCACTGCGCTACCCGTTTAAGATTTGTCTTGAACGATAACCGGAAGGCCGATGCAAAGACGTTGGAAAACACGGCGGGCATCCTGAAGGTCGTTGAAAGCGGCGGCCAGTTTCAGGTTGTTGTAGGCAATGACGTGTCCGAGGTGTACAAACATATCGTTGCGGAAGGGGAATTCGACGGAGCAGGGGCTGCTGCTGGCTCTGAACAAGAAAAGAAGAGCATCCGTTCAGCCATCTTTGGCCTGATATCAGGAAGTCTGACGCCATTAATCCCGGTATTTGCCGGAGCTGGTCTGGTCAAGGCTCTGTTAATTGTCCTCGAAAGAGCGGGCTGGATTGCTGTAGATAGTGGAACATATGCCATATTGGCTGCGGCAGGCAACTCAATCTTTTATTTTCTGCCCATCCTGCTCGGCATCACGATTGCCAGAGTTCTGAATGTGAATTCTTATGTGGCGGCAGCGATCGGAGCTGCGTTAATGGAACCGAATTTTACAGCATTGACAGCAGCAGGCAGTACTACTCATTTTCTAGGGATTCCCGTATCGTTAATGAATTACGCTTCATCGGTCTTTCCGATGTTCATCGCCGTTAGTATCTATGCGGTTCTGGAGAAGTTTCTGAAAAAAATCATGCATAAAAATGTACAGCTGTTCGCGGTTCCATTCTTCTCCCTTGTCATTATGGTCCCGCTCACAGCGATGCTGATTGGTCCATTCGGTCAATATGTAGGCCAGTGGATTGGGGATATCGTTAATTTCCTCATTAACAGTAATTCTGTTATCGCCGGGATTATTCTGGGGGGAACCTGGTCCTTTCTTGTGCTGTTTGGATTACACTGGGCGACAGTGCCTATTATTATGGGGAATCTGAGTGCAGGGGGAGATCTCATCGCACCTCTTGCGGGGACATCGGTAGCGGCTTCTATGGGAATCGGTCTCGGGGTATTCCTAAAAACGAAGGATAAGGACCTCAAGGCTTTAAGCGGTTCATCATTCATTTCTGCCATCCTGTCGGGTGTTACTGAACCTATTCTGTATGGGATCATTCTGCGTTATCGCAAAACACTCATTTATTTGGTAGCCGCTGGAGCCATCGGAGGCGGTCTGATGGGTTATCTCGGCGTGAAGCTGATTGTATTCAATTTTTTCCTTAATGTGTTCACACTGCCGGCACAGAGTCCAATGCTGTTCTACATCATTGGTGTATTAACGGCTATTGCTGGCGGAGCCTTATGTGTTGTGCTGTTTGGTTATGAGAGTAAGAAGACGGATCAGGCGGCTGAAAATAAAAATAAGCAGTTGTTGAGTGTTGAATCATCTACGGGAAAAATGGAACAAAACGCAGCAGGCATCAACACGAACACAGTGATGGAATGCTTGATTACGAGCCCACTCGAAGGTACGGTTATTTCACTCCATGAAGTGGAGGACGTGGTGTTTTCCTCGGAGTCGATGGGGAAAGGCATAGCCATCATTCCGTCCAAAGGTCAGCTGCTATCTCCGGTAGACGGGGTCGTTTCGGTTACGATGAAAAGTGCACATGCCATCGCAGTCACCTCCGATGAAGGGGTTGAAATTCTCATGCATATCGGCATAGATACGGTGAGATTAAAAGGGCAGCATTTTACACAAAAGGTTCAGCAAGGTGATCGGGTCCGTAAAGGCGAGGTGCTGATTGAGTTTGATATGGATCGTATCCAGCACGAAGGCTTTAAGCTGACAACCCCGATTGTGGTAACCAATTCCGATCATTTCCGTGTCATCTCACCGCTGCTGTCAGAAGGCAAGATTGCTGTAAAAGAGGAACTATTAGCTGTTCGATCCTAAGAAGTAAACAGAAAAGGGGAGGAGCAAGATGAGGCTGATTGTCAATGCAGACGATTATGGGATCACCATGAAAGTCAGCGAAGGTATCATTGTGGGGATGAAACAAGGTCTGATTACGGATACCTCAGCCCTGGTGAATTCGGTACATTTTGAGCGAAGTAGTGCCATGGCCCTTGAAGCGGGCATCACAGCTATGGGCGTGCATTTGAACCTGACGTTCATGACCCCTGTGCTGGAAGCTTCGGCTGTTCAGAGTATCGTCAACGAATCGGGGCATTTCTATCGAAAACCTGGACTTATCCCTACGTCCTATAATCCCGGGGAGGTCAGAGCGGAGCTGAAGGCGCAGATTGAGAAGTTTCTGGCTTCCGGATTAAGGTTGAATCATCTGGACACGCATCATGGTGTGAGTGTAAAAGATGCGCAAATGCTTGATTTGATCATAGAGCTGGCTCGGGAATATAACGTTCCCATGAGAAGAGATGATATCATATCTCCCGAGTTGGAAGGAAGGCTTGCGGATGCAGGTATTCGGTCCACAGATATGTTATGTGGTGATCCGGCTATGCCTTTTCTTCAGGAAGCCTGGTTCCGTGGTGTGTTGGAACAGTATAAAGATACCGATTGTATTGTTGAAATTGCTGGACATCCAGGATATGCGGATGAGGAACTACGCAGTATTTCATCACTGGTAGATGAGCGTGAGCACGATCTCGCTTTATTGATGAATCCGGCACTGCGACAGTATGTGAGAGATCAAGGTATTCAACTCATCAGCTACAGCCAGCTGTAGAAGAGTCAGGTCCATTTATATAAGTTAGACTATTCATTTACACGTGAACGAGGAGGACAGAAAAAAACTGAAAAAGCGAAGCGGTCGCCTTTATCACCGGATTTTCCCTTTAGAAAAGGGAATCGAAAAAATCTGGGGATAACAGCGATTGGAAGTTTGTTCTGTCATCGGAGTGGATTGTGTAAATTCTTTAGTTCAACTTATATAGCTAGTAATAGAAGATGTAAAAGTATAAGCGTATATAAGTTAGAATTTTTGACACCTTGCTTGCGAACATGTCATGATTTTGATAACGCTCTCTATCGCCCCGTTGCTACAATGAACCCATGAAGCAAGCCATTAACCGAAGCCGCAAGGTTCGGATTACGGGAGGACATGTGCATGTCGTTTAAAGTGGCGTTTATTGGAGCGGGCAGTATTGGATTTACTCGTGGACTGCTGCGGGATTTACTTACTGTACCGGAGTTTAATAACATCGAGATCGCCTTCTGTGATATTAATCAGCATAATCTGGACATGGTAACGGAACTGTGTCAGCGTGACATTCGGGAGAATGGACTGAATATTCAGATTCAGCCGACAACAGACCGGAGAGAAGCGCTCAAAGACGCAAAGTATGTGTTATGTACCATTCGTGTGGGCGGGCTGGAGGCTTTTGCAACCGATGTAGATATTCCGCTGAAATATGGTGTCGATCAGTGTGTGGGTGACACGTTATGTGCAGGCGGCATTATGTACGGACAGCGCGGTATTGCCGAGATGCTCGAAATATGCAAGGACATTGGAGAGCAGAGTGCGCCGGATGTACTGCTACTAAACTACTCTAATCCGATGGCGATGCTGACATGGGCCTGCAATAAATACGGTGGTGTGCGGACGATCGGGCTCTGTCACGGGGTACAGCATGGTCACCATCAGATTGCAGAAGTATACGGGTTGAAAAAAAGTGAAGTCGATATCGTATGTGCAGGCATCAATCATCAAACGTGGTATATTCAGGCGTCGCATAAAGGCAGGGACCTTACGGGCGACTTGCTTGAAGCGTTTGAGAAGCACCCGGAGTACAGCCGTACCGAGAAGGTGCGGATCGATATGCTGCGCCGCTTCGGTTATTACAGCACGGAATCCAATGGACATCTGAGCGAATATGTGCCATGGTATCGGAAACGCCCGGAGGAAATCAACGACTGGATTGATCTCGGGAGCTGGATTAACGGGGAGACAGGCGGTTATTTGCGAGTCTGTACGGAGGGACGCAACTGGTTTGAAACCGATTTTCCAAACTGGCTGAAGGATGAGCCGATGCAATATATAGCGGAAAAACGTGGTGAAGAACATGGCTCGTACATTATTGAAGGGCTGGAGACAGGGCGTGTGTACCGCGGTCATTTCAATACGGTAAACAATGGCGTGATCTCCAACCTGCCGGATGATGCCATTATTGAAGCACCGGGTTATGTGGACCGCAATGGCATCTCGATGCCGCATGTGGGTGATCTGCCGCTGGGGCCGGCAGCCGTGTGTAATGTGAGCATTTCGGTTCAGCGCCTTGCGGTTGAAGCGGCAGTACGTGGAGACGACAAGCTGCTGCGACAGGCATTTATGATGGACCCGCTGGTCGGTGCGGTCTGCAATCCGAAGGAAATCTGGCAGATGGTCGATGAGATGCTGGTAGCGCAGGCGCAGTGGCTGCCGCAATACGGTGAAGCCATCACGGCTGCTGAAGCGAGACTTGCAGCGGGCAATCTTCTTCCAACCAAGGCATACGAAGGAGCCGCACGTCTGAAGGTCAAAACGGTGGAAGAGATGCAGCAGGACCGGGACGCCGCGAACAAAAACGCGGGGGAATCGGACAAAGGCAAGGATCGCGAGAAGGTTCAGCAATAGTTTACAATAGGAATCAGACTGGCAACCCAAACGATGATCATTAAGGTGAAATTTAATTAGATGATTACAAGGGACGAAACAGCAATGGAGCTGCTTCGTCTTTTTTTATACAGCACAAGGCATATTACCTTTACAGACATAGTAATATGTCTTATGCTATACATATAAATGAAGGTAAGAAGGAAAGTCGGTGAAACCCACATATGGATATACAATTAATCAACAGTGATCTGATTCGAGGAAATATCGATCCGATCATATTGAGCGTGCTGATTCCAGCGGATAACTACGGATACGGCATTATTAAGGAAATTTATCGCAAAAGCGGAGAGAAGTTTGAACTCAAGGAACCTACGCTGTATTCCAGCTTGAAACGACTGGAGAAAGGTGAATACGTGCAGGCTTACTGGGGAGAAGAGACGCAAGGCGGCAGAAGAAAATATTACCGCATCACAAGCCAGGGGCGTGAAGCTTATCAAATGCAGGTGCAGGCCTGGCATGCAGCCAAAACATTAATCGATTGCATGATTGCAATGGGTGAACAGGGAGATGACCAAAGATGAGAATGGAAACACGGATTGATCGGCATCTGGATCGTTTGTTCGCAGGCACCCGGAATACGATCGAGCATCAGGAGCTGAAGGAAGAGATTCGCAGCAATCTGACAGCACGCATAGAAGATTATCTATCAGAGGGCATGAGTGAGGAGCAGGCGTTTCAGACAGCCATTCAGCATATCTCGGGCGTGGAGGAGTTGATGGGTGAATATCTAAGTGTAGAACGTGTTCCGTATTGGACTACATTATGGCAATCCGCGCTAATGTATAGTCTTGTAGCCTGGATTGTAACCATTCCTATGCGAGTGATGGTGGCAGGTGCGGCTCTGAACAATTTACTCCTGATCGTGAGTTTGGTCGTGGGGGCAGGTTATGTATTTTATTTAATCAGCAATAGGGGAAATGGAGAGAACGAATCTTCTCTGGGTCAAAAAACAACACGTATCCGTATGCCGCTAATGAAGAAGTGGCAGCGCAGAGTGTGGTGGCTGTGGGCAGGATTTGTGCTTGCGCTGTGGGGGACGCAGGCGGCGTTGCGATTCGGAAGCAATATCTGGTTTGACCGACCGATTGAGGTGGAAGGACCTTACCAGCTGGCTGTTATTCTGATTGCTTTTGCCGTACCACTGCTTAGCATTATGGTTCCTTTAATCGTAAACCGGGCATACCGGATTGTTAGCAAATATGAAGTGAGTGATAACGTATGAAGTCGAGAAACGTATGGATTGTCTGCCTTTTGGTGATAGGATTAATCAGTTTGATTGTGGTGGAGGGCTTTGTTAATCCGAGGCTTGCAGCAGATCAGAGCAGGTATGAAGAGCAGCAGAAGCATCCACTGACGCATGATTTTACTGCCGTGACTAAATATCAAAATGCCTATATGGGCAATTTCTCGAATCTTAGCCATTTGAACCAGAGTCTGCCGATGCATGAGCGTTTGGACGGCTATCAGCTGTTCCCGGAGACGTTCACAGCTCAAATCAATTACAGCATGAACACAGATGAAATGAACAAAGTGGAGCTTGAACGGGTACTTGTGTATAACGCGGTTGCGAATTTCGTCCTGATTGATAATCTGGAGCAGGTCGCCTATCAATTCAAGGATACACGGATTGTACTTGACCGTAAGCGGGCTGAGCAGTGGGCTGGAATGGAGCTAAAAGCTTTGCAAAAGCCGGAGCAATGGGATTCGGTTGTTCGCCAGAAGCTGGTGGAACCGGCGCAGGTGCAGGCTGCATTTTCACAAATCGTTTACAAATATTAGGAATACATCGCTGAAAAATGGGCAAGATGCTCGACTCTTCTCTCATGCTATGTTATTATAAGGCTCTGATAACGTGGTAACGAACTAAAGCATTTGGCTTGGTCATAGACATGGAGGGGTACGAAAGATGAGAAAAAAAGCGATTTTATTATTATTTATCAGCATATGTATGGTCATTATGGCGGGCTGTTCGAGCTCTGCAAGCAAGGACGATGACACGATTATTGTCGGTATTGACGATAAATTTGCACCTATGGGATTCCGGGATGAGCAGAATGAAATTGTAGGCTTTGATATTGACTATGCCCGTGCTGCTGCCGAGAAAATGGGGAAAAAGGTGACGTTCCAGCCGATCGACTGGTCTTCCAAAGAGTCGGAGCTGAACAGCGGACGAATTGATATGATCTGGAACGGATATACCATTACGGATGAGCGCAAAGAGAAGGTGCTATTCACCAAGCCTTATCTGGAGAACAGTCAGGTTGCAATTACACTCGCGGACTCTCCGATCACGAAGCTGGATGAGCTGGATGGCAAAAATGTAGGCTTACAAGCACTGTCCTCAGCGGCAGATGCGCTTGCGGCAAGTCCTTTGAAGGACAAGGTCAAAGCCTCCGAGTTCAAGGATAACGTGCTTGCCCTTACAGATCTGAAGACGAAACGTCTGGATGCCGTGATCATTGACGAAGTGGTTGCAAGATATTATATGTCCAAAGAAGAAGGCACCTTCAAGCTGCTGGATGAATCACTTGCCCCTGAGCAGTACGGCATCGGGATCAAAAAAGGCAATGAAGAGCTTCTGAACCAGCTGCAGAAGGCGCTGGATGAGCTGAATGCAGATGGCCAAGCCGCTGAAATCTCCAAAAAGTGGCTTGGTGAAGACAAGGTTCTGAAGTAATCTGACGCGATAAAGCATTTGCATTCGGGATGAGATCAGACAGGTCCGTTGACCTGACATATAACGATGTGGGGCGTTCTCTTATTATAGAGAGCACTCACGAAAATGATGACCCCGTATTCCACGCTGGAGCAATATGCTTCCGAGGAGTGCGGGGTTAACAGATTAGAGGAGACTTCATATGAGTTGGGATTATATATCGACCATTTTAAAACCGATGCTTGAGGGTGCTCAGACGACCATTTTTATGTTTCTGGTGGCGATCATTCTCTCGGTTCCACTTGGCTTCATGGTTACGTTAGCGATGAGAAGCAGGTTCAAGCCTTTGGCATGGATCGCGCATACGTATGTGTATGTGATGCGTGGGACACCGCTGCTGCTGCAAATTTTGTTTTTCTGCTTTGGCCTGCCGCTCCTTCCTGTCATCGGAGAATATCTGGTGTTCGATCGGGTTGTGGCAGCGGGAATTGCTTTTGTGCTAAACTATGCGGCCTATTTTGCCGAGATTTTCCGAGGCGGGCTGTTGTCGATTGACAAAGGTCAACATGAAGCCGCGAAGGTGCTTGGATTAACGAAGTGGCAGACGATGGTCAAAGTCATTATCCCGCAGATGATTCGTGTCGTACTTCCTGCAACAGCAAACGAAGCGATTACATTGGTTAAAGATACGGCATTATTGTATGCAGTGGCTGTACCTGAGTTGCTCTATTACGCGCAAGCCGCAGTGAATCGGGATTTGCAGTTGATCCCATTTTTCGTGGCAGCCATCATGTATCTGCTTATGACCCTGGTGCTCACTTTGCTGTTCAAGACTCTGGAGAAACGCTTCTCCCATGAATAAATCCAATCTGATTAATCAAAGGACTGTCTGCATATGACATATAGTATAGAAGTTAAACAGTTGAAAAAATCATTTGGCACTCTGGATGTGCTCAAACAGGTGTCTTTTGACGTGGCGCCAGGCGAAGTTATTGCGGTAATTGGTCCTTCGGGTTCGGGGAAAAGTACGATGCTGCGCAGCCTGATCCACCTGGAGGATATTACAGGCGGTACGATTCGTATTCAGAATCAGACACTCGTGGACGATGGACGGTATGCGGGTGTTGGCGAGATTCGGAAGATTACGGATCGGATGGGCATGGTGTTCCAGCATTTTAACTTGTTCCCGCATCTGACTGTACTGGCGAATCTGGAACTTGCACCGAAGACGCTGAAAAAGGAAAATAGCAAAGCCATTCGCACCCGCAGCATGGAGCTGCTTGCGAAAGTTGGGCTGTCGGACAAGGCCGATGCGTATCCGGCTAACCTGTCCGGCGGACAGAAGCAGCGCGTGGCGATTGCCCGTGCCCTGATGATGCAGCCCGACATCCTGCTCTTCGATGAGCCGACCTCGGCCCTTGACCCGGAATTGACCGGCGAAGTGCTGCGTGTCATCAAACAGCTGGCGCAGGAGAACATGACAATGATGATCGTGACGCATGAGATGAGCTTTGCTCGTGATGTCGCGGACCGTGTCTTCTTTATGGACAATGGCGAAATTGCGGAGCAAGGTCCGCCAGAACAAATCTTTGGCGCTCCGAAACTCGCCCGCACACAAACCTTCCTCCAACGGGTGGATGTGGATTAGCAGGGTGAAAACTGTGCGAGTGCCACGCTCCTATGAAAGATGTAGCTAATTAAAAAGTAGATCGAAGGAAAACACGTAACGAATGCATATGATATGCTTTGATTACGTGTTTTTTGTTGTCGCATTTTACAATGGAGATCTTGGATTGAATTGAAAGACATACCAAGCTGCCTATGAACTAACCTATCGCATTGAACTGCACCTGACACGCTAACGATCTCACGGAGCCTTATTGGCTTCCTAAGCAGTGTTTGTAAATCTAACGATTCCCAGGAGCGCTATTTAGACTGAAATGACCAAAAAGTAGCTGAAATCGCAGTATTTAGAGTAAATAAGGTTTGTGGGAATCGTTAGAATTTTAAATCGGCTAAAAAGAGCAAAATAGCGTCTGTAGGAATCGTTACAACTTTCGGTACTCATATGTGCTGCTTAAACTGACTGGCTGTGACGAAATTTATGGATCAATTAGTGGCGTAGCGTCTAATTTTGTGACATGCGTCCACTTCTGTGTGTAGCGTCCAGTTTTTTTCCAAAAGTTCAGTTTGTGTTGCACCTGGGCAGGTAGCTGAGGAGAGCGGTTCATTTTACGACACTCATGATGAAGCTCAGCAATATCAGCAGTGAAAGTTAACACAATAGGGTGTGTCTGGAGATGCTGCAGGAAGCTGATGCTGAAGAATTCTTTGCTATCTATGGTATGCCTTTCGTTCCAAGCCAGAAAGTTCCCGCAGTTATGTCGGAGCGCGTTAATGGAAAGTGACGCAGCAGCGGGAGAAAAGGCGTTTCAAAATGCGCTTCAGTGGTATTCAAGACACGACCTGGTTATTGTAGCGTCCGAAGGATCATATTTTTTTGAAAAAAACCATAAAATGGAAAGGTATATTCCCGCTTATCGTTTATAATGTGAGAATACAACAATAACAGGGAGGATTTACCTTGAATCAACAAAATTACAAAAGTGCTGATCGTTACTATGATGACAGCTTCGCGCCAACACCTTATGCACCACCGCCAAAAACAAACTCGAAGTCGATTGTGTCGCTGGTTTTGGGCATCTTGTCAATTACGATTCCATACATTGGATTTCTAATCGGGATTGTGGCTATTATTTTTGCATCCATATCCTTCAAGGAAATTCGTATGCGCATGGAGCAGGGGAAAGGATTAGCCGTTGCAGGACTTGTGTGTGGTATTATCGGTACAGCTTTCTATGCGATTATTATTGTGATTTTATTGGCCGTGTTCCTTTTTGCGAGCTATTCTACATACTAGGTATTCAGGTATTGAGAGCATGACGACGGGTTAGCACAATCTAATTAGAGAGCAAGTCCAGTAGAGGGCGGATTAGCCTACAAGCTTCTTGAAAGAAAGCCTTATCCGAAAGCAAAGGATTGTTACTAGAGCTAGCGTTAGAAATCTCAAAGCCCATGATCAGTAAAAGGCATATCCTTCACGTCACACTTGCTACACATAGCAGGTCAGGACGAGGGATATGCCTTTTTATTACGTTCCGATGACAGAATAACCTTCCACTCGCTATTATCCGTCTTTATGTGGTGACTGGCATTCTTGCATTTATCAAAGAATGAATCTAAGCCTGCAGTACGGCTTCCTGACTAACACTGTTGTCCTCGGCAGTCCGATGCTTCAGGAAATACGATAATGTACCCGCCAGGCCGAGGATGGCAAAGAGGCACAAGATTCCGATCTGATCCCAGGCGACGCCAAACTCTCCGCTGGAAATAACAGCTTTATATCCGGTTACCGAGTAAGTCATTGGTAGCCATGGATTAAACACTTTAAGCCAGTTCGGGATAAGCTCCAACGGGAACGTGCCCGCACTTGTGGTGAGCTGGAAGATCAGCATGAGAATCGCGATGAAACGCCCCGGATTTTCCAGCCAGGTAACGAGTGCCTGAATGATGTACATGAAGGTCAGACTGGTTACAAAGCTGAATAACAGAAATAATGGGACACTCTGTACCTTCAATCCCAGACCGTATAAAACGAGCCCGGAAGCGAGCAACGATTGAACACCGCTCATGATCGTGAAGGCAAGCGTTTTGCTCACAAATCGATTCCAGCCTGTAGCGTCGCTCACACTGCTCCCCCGTGTCGGTACAACGAGTGTAGCAATCAGCGCACCAACAAACAGACCAAGAGACAGGAAGTAAGGCGAGAAGCCTGTGCCGTAATTCGGGACCTGATTCAGTTTGTGTTCATCGACCTTCACAGGTTCAGCATACATCTGGACGAGTTCATCTGTTTGATGCACACTGCTGGTTTGCTCGGCTGCATCCTTTAATTTGGTGGCGAGCTCCCCGGAGCCATCGGTTAATTTGACCGTGCTCTCTTTCAATTCACCCGCACCGTTTGCAAGCTTCTGAGAACCGTCCGTCAGAGTAGAGACTCCATCTTCCAGTGTGCCCACACCTTTCAAAAGCTTACCCGCACCAGCATTCAGCTGCTCTGAACCTGCTGCCAGCTTGGCACCACCCGCCGCCGCTTCATTTAATTTGGCGTTGAATTGCTCCAGTCCAGCGGCAAGCTGTTCTTGCCCGCCAGACAACTGAGCAGCGCCCTGCACCAGCTGCTGCTCACCTTGCACTAGCTGACTGCTGCCTTGGTGCAGCTGCTGCTGTGCAGCTTGAAGCTGCTGGCTTCCGGCAACGAGCTGCTGCCCGCCTTGATATACCTGCTCACTGCCAGCGGCTACAGCCTGACTGGCTGCGAGCAGCTGCTGAACAGCGGGGCTGGCCGCGAGCTCAGGGCTGGATTTGGCTAACTGTTCCAGACCTTGAGCGACCGCTTTGGCGCCTTCGCTGACTTTGCCGCTGCCCTCAACAGAAGCCTGCAGCCCGGCAGTCAGCTTCGCACTGCCTTGCTCGGTAGCGGCGAGTCCGGCGTCCAGCTTGGACGCACCCTCTTGCGCCGCTTGCACGCCGGCATGCAGCTGCTTGCCGCCGGCTGCTGCCTGAGCTGTACCGTCACCGAGCTTGGTGCCGGCAGCAGCTAATTGAGCGAGTCCACTGGATAGTGTGCTCGCGCCTGTGTGAAGATCACCTGCGCCTTTGGCAAGGGAGGCTGTGCCTTCTTTTAACGAAACTGTGCCGTTTTGCAGCTTGCCTGCACCATCCGCCAGTTTCGCCAGGTTTTCTTTTAACGTAGCCGCTCCTGCGTCTAGTTTGCTTGCTCCATCGTGAATCTTCTCAGCGCCATCTCCGGCAGTCGCCAAACCGTCCGACACATCTCCGACCTTATCCAGCAGGGACTCGGTATACGATTCAGTGACTTTGGCAGAGACTTTGGTGCGAATCTGTTTGACCGCCGTACCGCCGATCTGACCTGCAAGGAAGTTGTAGCCTTCGTTGGGCTCGTAGATCAGCTCTGCGGGCTCGGGGTGGTCATCCATCAGCGTGGTTGCTTTGGCGGAAAAGTCCTCCGGAATGACAATCGTCATGTAATACTTGTTGTCTTTCATGCCTTGTTCTGCCTGTTCGCGGGTGACGAACTGCCAGTTAAAATCATCACTTTTTTTCAGCTCATCGACCAGATTCTGGCCGACCTCAAGCGATTTATCATTGTAAACTGCACCCTGGTCCGTGTTCACCACGGCTACAGGTAATTCATTCATTTTGCCATACGGGTCCCAGAAGGCGTTCAGAACAGCCCGCTATATAACACCGGAATGAACAGTACAACGAGAATTGGAATAAACACTTTTGGTTTCTTGAAGGCGGACTTCAAATCCTGCCCAAATACACGCAATGATTTCATGATGTTCTCTCCCTATCTTACGCTAATCCCTTGTTTTCTATCTCTAGTATGGTCTATGTGCGTCTGTGGGCGTTTCTCTATGTGGGGGACAATCCATTTTTGAGAAAGAGGCCCACAAATGCTTTGATCTGATCCTTGTGCAGCGTAGGATGCGCTTTGTTCCAATCGGATGTCAGGCTGACGTACAGCTTCATTAGTACAAACGAAACCAGCTTGGGATCGTCGGTGCGAATCTGCTGTAGTTCCATGGCACGACTGACCTGACGCTCGAGGTATTCGAGGATGGCTTTCTCTACCTTTTGCAGACCCTCCTTCGCTTGCGGCGTTCCGAACTCATTGACCTCCTGGAACAGCTTGATCAGCAGTTCATGCTCCTCCCGATATTCCAGCAAAGAGTCCATACTCTGATGTACGTTATCCAAAAAAGAGTTTTCCTCATTCACCGTCTGTTCCGTGATCTGTTTCATATCGGAAATAATCGAGCGCAGGATCTCATCGAACAATTCTTCTTTATTCTCGAAAAAGGTATAGATCGTTCCTTTGCCCACATTGGCCAGTCTCGCAACTTGCTCCATCGTTGTGGCCTTGTAGCCAAACAGGGCAAAGGATTTCTCGGCAGAGTCCATTACCTGTTGCCTTCGATCTATCGTTTTCACGGCATATGCACCTCCTTGATGTGAGATATGTTTAATGGGTGAGGCGGGTGAAACACGTGCGAAGCACTGGTGTTGCAGGTGAAGAAGTTGTGAATCTAAATGTAAGTAAACTGTGGAGCACTGAACATGTGAATCAAATGTAAGTAACTCGTGGTGCTGAACATGTGGAACGATGGAAGTAGTCCATGAAGCTGAACTTTCGATTGACCGTTTTACTATTTCGGTCACTTGGTCGTTATTTAATGTAGCATTTGAGGAAGATGTTGGATGTGATGTTTGTCATAGTGAAAGAGAAGGAGGGGGAACCATCACGCTAACGATCCCACAGAACCTTATTTTGCAACCTGAGTGAAGTTTTAAAATCTAACGATCCCCAGAAGCGCTATTGTAGTTCAAACCTCAAAAATGTGGCACAAAACGCGTCATTTCAAGTAAATAAGGTTTCTGGAGATCGTTAGAATATGAGAATGCCCAAAATGGGCCAAATAGCGTCGCTGTGAATCGTTAGGTTCCTGAGATCAAGCTTGCTCGTGGTGCGAACCCCAAGCTCACATGATTTTCCTGAGGGATTCGCACCAAAAATTGCTCTTTTCATTCCCTTTTGGCAACGTTTTTGTTGAATTATTTGATTGCTTTGTATAAAATTAGGGGGAATCAAGGTAAGAAGTTGCGGAATTACGAAATATTTTCGTTGGAGAAAATGTTTATACGTTATTTTTCGCTGTCGCACTCCGTATGGAGTGCGTGGATTGAAATCTGGAGGTCTCGCGCTTGGAGAAGCCGCGTTTTAGTCGCACTCCGTATGGAGTGCGTGGATTGAAATAGGCTACCAAGCTTGAGTTTCGCCTGCAAATCCAGTCGCACTCCGTATGGAGTGCGTGGATTGAAATCATGTACCGGGTTCGGAAGGATTAGCCGCAATATCGTCGCACTCCGTATGGAGTGCGTGGATTGAAATCTTCTTGCTGGTTCCTGACTGGTCATCCTTAAACGTCGCACTCCGTATGGAGTGCGTGGATTGAAATCAGCCATTCGACAACTAGCCTGAATTTATCCTCCGTCGCACTCCGTATGGAGTGCGTGGATTGAAATTTCAGAGAGGTGGTGGTAACACATGGCGAGTATTGTCGCACTCCGTATGGAGTGCGTGGATTGAAATAGTGAACATGTTCATTCGCTCCTTTTGGTTTGGTAGTCGCACTCCGTATGGAGTGCGTGGATTGAAATACTTAGGCTCATGTCATATCACCCACCACCATATTGTCGCACTCCGTATGGAGTGCGTGGATTGAAATGACCGTAGGCGTAGCAGGAGCGCTTGTAACAGCGTCGCACTCCGTATGGAGTGCGTGGATTGAAATCGCAACTGATCGGATGACTGGCGCAAATTTATCCCCGTCGCACTCCGTATGGAGTGCGTGGATTGAAATGCAGCTCACAGTTAAATTGTCTAATACAGGAACGAGTCGCACTCCGTATGGAGTGTTTGGATTGAAATTGAGATAGCCAAGTGCAACGGGCTATTTTTCATGTAGTCGCACTTCGTATGAAGTGTGTGGATTGAAATACATCTTGTGCCTTGGCCTGCATGACAGATGCAACGTCGCACTCTGTATGGAATGTGTTGATTGAAATAGAATCCAGTAAAATGCATGGCGTCGCACTCTGTATGAAGTACGTGGACTGAAATGATGCAATGGGCTGCTTGGGTTGTTACCCTGGTCGCACTCCATATGGACTGATCGAAATATTTGTTGTGGTTGCTTACTTGGAAGGGAAGTAATTTAAAAAAATAAAAAAGATGCTCGTCCGAGCATCTATACACTGGTATGATTTATAATGTACAGCCAATTTGTGGTGGGAAATGGCCATCTCCTGAAAGGAGGTGATCGCATGAACTTTACTATCGAACAAGTGATGCTTATAGCAATGTTGGTAATCGCGTTGCTGACATACACTGATCGTAAGAACAGGTGACCCACCACAGGTTGACCGCCAGAGGTAGGGTCACTTCACTTTGAATGAGCACCACTCATAGGTGATCACACCATATAAGCTGTGCAGGGGTAGCCATTGGCGTGGCTACTCTTTTTTTTCTTGCTTTCATTTTATTAAACATCTTTACCGCATACAACCCCTACATACATATATTTATTCTTATGAAGTGAAAAGGCTCCTCGGAAAAGTTAAATACATTTCTTCGAGAATATGTACAAGAGCTCCCGAGTGAATGGAAATATGTAAAGAGCCCGTGATTAGTTGCTTTTTGAATTAGCAGGGATATATTCTAATAGGTCCCCTGGTGAAACATTCAGACCTCTACAAAGTGCACCAAGAGTATCATAATCAATACGTTTGGTAGCATTACCTGCCAGTGAAGTAATCGTATTGCGACTCACACCTGTTAATTCGACCACGTCTTTATTTTGTAATCCACGTTCTTTCATGATATCACCAAGACGACAGCGGATAAGTAATTCATTCATGAAATTTCCTCCAATAAAAATATTTTTGCACAATATGTTGACATATGTTCAAGGAACTAATATGATGGGAATATAAGTAATGTCAATATGTTGACATAGTGACATTAGTATTTGTTTTTACTTTAATCCTAACAAAAGGAATTATCTATAGCAATATCAACATGTCCACGTAGTCATTACATTTTCTACTTTTGGTGTGTATAGAACTTGTGAAGGAGATACGCAATGAAGACATCAGGAAAGTTGAAACTTGCTTCATTAATACTTGGTCCATTAGACTACGCTAATGATTTTTGTCTTTACCAAGGTTATGTTGTAAATGAATGTTATTTCATTTTTCTTGAAGAGAGTTCTGGAGTGCTATGGCTTCGTCATGTGTGTAAGGTGGAACATATAGATAATTTATACATAAACGGAGATGGAGGAGGGATTATGCTGATTGAGCAAACACGAGGAGATATCACAGAGATAGTCCAAAGGATCGTTGATCGTTTATCTGGAATGGATGCTCTTACATTTCTAACAGATGTATTGTTGTGGACTCCAGAACGGGTAGATATGAGCTTGAAACTGGATCGTTTTCAATAGGAATCTAGTAAATTTTTCTAAATGAGTTCAAATACGACGGGTGCGAATGCTAAGCTCACACGATTTTCCTGGGGGATTCGCACCAAAAATCGCTCTTCTCATTCCCTTTTGGCAACATATTTGTTGAATTAATTGATTGTTTTGTATAAAATCAGTGTGAAATCTTGTTTAGAAAGTGCGGAATTACGGAACATTTTCGTTTGTTGAAATGTTTATACGTTATTTTTCGCTGTCGCACTCTACACGAGTGCGTGGATTGAAATCTTTACGTTTATCGCTGGTATCAGACCAAGCTAAGTCGCACTCTACACGAGTGCGTGGATTGAAATGCTGCCTTCGTCTGGATTAGCGCAAAGATAGAACGGTCGCACTCTACACGAGTGCGTGGATTGAAATTTCGTGGCTCATCGGATCAAAGGACTTTTCCAGTAGTCGCACTCTACACGAGTGCGTGGATTGAAATCAGCGTGGTCAGGTTGTAAATGTCGCTCCAGAGCAGTCGCACTCTACACGAGTGCGTGGATTGAAATGTTTGACCAGTTTTTAGATGTTGCGCAGCAGCCGTCGTCGCACTCTACACGAGTGCGTGGATTGAAATCTTGTGATGTAATTCAATTCGATGACCATGTTCAAGTCGCACTCTACACGAGTGCGTGGATTGAAATGATATAGGCTAAATCGATAATTAAATATGTAAAATCATGTCGCACTCTACACAAGTGCGTGAAATGAACTAAAATCCCAAAAAGACATATCTCATTAAACGGAGGCCACTGAAAAAGTCCATTCCATGTTAAAGGTACAGCTCTCAAGAAAATTGTGGAGACTGTACCTTTTTCGCTTATAATTAAAGTATCATGG
>NZ_JACHKG010000023.1:0-63842 GCF_014203995.1 Paenibacillus sp. JGP012
TGTAGCTCTGAAATGGTGGTTTTGTCACTTTCCATTTTAACCTACGAGTGCAGCAATATGGAGGGCTATCCTTGGTTTATGTTCATCATAGCTAGCGTGGTGCGATGGTCTAAGTTACTCGGGTTGTCCACCTACATGGTGATCATACGCCCAGTTGCTCGGGTTACTCACCTACATGGTGCTCATACACCCAGTCACTCGGGGTTACTCACCTACATAGTGATCATATGCCCAGTTGCTCGGGTTACTCACCTACATGGTGCTCATCTACCCAGTTACTCGGGCTTGCTCACCTGCATGGTGCTCATACACCAGTCACTCGGCTTACCCACCTACATGGTGCTTATATGCCCAGTTACTCGGGTTACTTACCTACATGGTGCTCATACGCCCAGTTACTCGGGTTACTCACCTACATGGTGCTCATGCTCCCAGTTACTCGGGTTACTCACCTACATGGTGCTCATACGCCCAGTTACTCGGCTTACTCACCTATTTGGTGCAAATCACGACATTTTCACACAGCAGTATTCCATTAATTAATGTACAGGCATATCCCAAAGGAGGCGCCACCCATGAAGCAGCCGGATTGGTTCCAGGCGGAAGCAGCATTACAACAGATTCAAGTCATCGGAAGCGATCGCAATGAGCTGGTACATATCATCGGTGAGGCAGCAGGAATTCACTGCATTGGTGTAGGTACGGATGCGGCTGTTTTTACGTATGATGACTTGCCGCAGTATGCCTTCAAAGTGTACTCGGATCATGCTTTAGATAAATTAAATAATGAAAAACACGTTTACACGCAGCTCCAGGGCCTGCCTTATTTCCCCACGTATTACGGCAGTGGCCGGAACATGCTGGTTATCAGTTACGAACCTGGAGACACCCTGCTGGAATGTTTGGAAAAAGGAATCCCCGTCCCCGAGCAGGTTATGCTCGATGTGGACGCAGCACGAGAAGCCGTGCGTCAGCGTGGCTTGAATCCACGCGACATTCACCTCAAAAACGTCCTGCTCCAGCACGGACGCGGCAAAGTGCTCGACGTATCGGAGTATATTAAGGAGGGCAACGATCACCGCTGGGAGCATCTGGTGTGGGCCTATCACAACATCTATCCACGAATCAAAGGCACACCCATATCCCCTCGAATGTTGCAAACAATCAAATGGACGTATAACCAGCTGGATCAAGCCAATCTCAAAATGGAGGACCTTTCGAAAAAGGCAAACCGGTTGCTCTCCAGATTTTTGAAATAAGCTGGCGGATTGCTGAGGACCACCCAAGGGACCTTGTAAGCTTCGTAATCGTTGTAAGCCTTTGGTTCTTCGCGGTCTCTACGTTCCTTGCGTTCCTTGCGTTCTTCGTGCCTCATACGTGTTGTGTTCTTAATAGAGTTGGCAGGCATTCTACTCGGTCTTCACTTTGTTCTTTTGCCCACTTCTACGTCTATACTTTAATCAACAACTGCTATCCATCATGCCAACCAACCCGGGTTTCGCCTCCTAAAGAGAGCTAGACTCGGGTTTTTCCTTAATCGAGTTTTCCTTGCTCGCCTTTCTTCTGCCCCACCGCTTACGCTTGTTTCATTCCCCGTGCCTGTGACGGGGTCATGCCCTTGTACTGCTTGAACAGCTTGGTAAAATAGTTTGCATTATCGCACCCGACTTGGGCAGCAATTTCGGTAACGGTAAGGCTACTGCCCTGCAGCAGACGCTCGGCTTCACTCATTCTGCATCCGTTCACGTATTCCACGAGGGTACGTCCGGTCAGCTTTTTGAACATTTTGCAGAAATGATACACATTCAGCCCCACTTGGCTTGCTGCCTCACTAACCGTCAATTTCTTCTGGGGATCAGCCTCGATCCGGGCAATTAACTGCTTGAACCGCTCGCGGTTGGGAAAATATGCTCCGCCCGACCTGTCCCGCAGCTGATGCGGCATAAACGTCCGGGCCATCAAAGTAAACAGCGCATGCAGCTTGGATTTCACGACAAGTTGATATGCGGGAGGCTGCGTTGCCATCTCATCTACTGCTTCATTTAATAAAGAATAATAGGCCGCACAGGCCGCATTCTCTGCGGCTGGCTTCACCGGAAACCTCACACTGCCCTCCAGATACGGCGCAACATACTGCTCATGCACAGGGTCATTGGCAAAATCCTGAAACAGCGCACGATTCACCACAATGGAATCATAATGCACCTCTCCTTCATTCAATGCATAACCGACATGGAGAGCTCCCCCCGGAATGATAATGACCTCTCCTGCCTCAGCTTCATAAGGCCGACTGTCAATATGGAACACTGCTCTTCCTTCACGCATGATGATCCATTCAAAATGCTCATGCCAATGCAGGTACAGAATGCATTCCTCGATTTTTTTCCCGGAACAACGATTCTGGAAGAGCTGAAACGGATGGGATTTATGATCAATTCGCGTATCTTCATGAAGCGCTTTCAAGTCCAGCACGACGTTCTTCCCCCTCAACACAAAATCCGACTAATAAAGCACAAAATTGTTTAGAGCCATCCCGTAGCTGCACGGCTATAATGAGTGTGTCACGAAGACTATAAGCCAATATTGGAGTGAAATACAACTATGAATTCATTGATACGCGTTGGAACCCTTGTCGGCGGCCAGGATGCCGTTCGAGTGATTCCGCAAATTATGCAGCACGGTTTTGAATCCTTTAACCTGACGTTCTGGCAAACGACGGGCGACCTTGATCTCGCCGAGACGGCTAAACGTGTGCGCGACATCGTTGACGAACAAGGCATCGTCATCTCCGCTGTCAGTGTGTTCGGTAATCCACTCACCGGGACGGGGGATAATGTCGATACTCTGGCAAGCTGGGAGCGGGTCATTGACCACGCGCAGCTCTTCGGCGCAGATATCGTCTCCGGCTTCACGGGACGTTTGACCAACCAGCCAATTGACGAATCCATCCCTCGTTTCAAGGAAGTATTTGGTGAACTGGCACGGCGGGCGGCAGACCGGGGTGTACGAATTGCTTTTGAAAATTGTGATATGGGTGGAACGTGGCAGACGGGCGACTGGAATATTGCGCATAATCCGACCGCCTGGGAGATGATGTTTAATGCTGTGCCTGATGAAAATGTCGGGCTGGAGTGGGAGCCTTGCCATCAGATGGTGAGCTTGATCGACCCGATTCCGCAGCTCCGCAAATGGGCTCCAAAAGTATTCCACGTACACGGCAAGGATGCAACCATCGCCTGGGATATTGTGAAGCAGCATGGTGTGCATGGTCCGCATGAATTTGTATGGCATCGCACGCCAGGCTTCGGAGACAGCAACTGGGCTGATATTATCACCATTTTGCGCCAGCACGGATATCAGGGCACCATTGATATTGAAGGCTGGCATGATCCGGTTTACCGCGACGAGCTTGAGATGACCGGGCAGGTGCACGCGCTCAACTATTTGAAACACTGCCGCGGCGGCAGCTTTGTCCCAAACCCGGTGTAGAGACATAAACTATTCACCACATGAACATGAACATCTACGCGAGGAGTTGAACACATGACCAACACTTATCGGGTTATCATCGCAGGCTGCGGAGCTATGGCAAACACCTGGGCCGACTACGCTAAAGCACGACCAGATACCGCAATCGTAGGACTCGTTGACCTCTATGAACAAACCGCAGTGACGTTTGCCCAGCGTCATGATCTGGAATGTCCTGCGTTCACCAATATACGTGATGCACTTCAAGCCACAGATGCCAACATCGTCTTTGATGTAACCATTCCTTCCAGCCATCATGATGTAGCCATAACCGCACTTCAAGCGGGCTGTCACGTCTTTGGCGAAAAACCGCTGGCAGAATCGTTCTCGGACTGCGCAGACATTGTGCAAACCGCCCGCAGTACAGGACGCATTCAGGCCGTGATGCAGAACCGCAGATTTGATCCGCGCATTCGCGCCTATCGGCAGCTAATCTCCAGTGGAACGATTGGTCAGCCCGGATATGCAGGGGCGGATTTCTTCCTCGGACCGCACTTTGGCGGCTTCCGTGACCTCATGGAGAGTCCGCTCTTGCTGGATATGGCGATACATACCTTTGACCAGGCACGTTATATCCTTGGCGCGAATCCGGTTTCGGTCTACTGCCATGAATTCAATCCCCCGGGGTCGTGGTATAAAGGAAATGCGATGGCGCTGTGCATTTTCGAGATGTCTGACGGGTCTGTCTTCGATTATCGCGGGTCCTGGTGTGCAGAGGGTGTTCCTACATCCTGGGAAGCAAACTGGCGTGTGACGGGGGAAAAAGGAACCGCCATCTGGGATGGACACGACAACATCTATGCTGAAGTCGTAAACACACCTACGCTGGAGAACGATGGCAAGTTATCCTTCCTCCAGCATAGTGAACGAATGGAAGCCGAGCTGCCAGTGATGGACCAAACCGGACACCACGGCTGTCTGGAGGAAATGTTTACTGCTCTCGAAGAAGGACGTCTGCCTGAGACGGATTGCAGCGACAACCAGTACAGCATGGCTATGGTTCTCGCGTCCCTCGAAAGCGCACGTACCGGAAAAAAGGTGCTGATCGCTGATCTGTTGAAGATTTGAATATTGTTATTTCAAAGATTCAATTAAAAGTCTAAAACAACAATAAAATTCACTTATCAGCAAGTGCTGATAAGTGAATTTTTTTCTCTTATTGAATATTTGATTAATACTTTACATCTACTGGATATTCAATAATAATAGGTTTTTTCGTACCATCTAAATAGGTATATCCAGCATTAACAGCTACTCTTTCCTGAAATACTGAGCCAACATACTCATCATAATAATCGTATTTTACTACTACAATGTTATACTGATCATAATTTATAGCTGCGTAGTAATTTCTTGTGTTAAATGCAGAGCTCTCAGGTGGACCAGAATAAACTTCTGTAGTTCCCCAGCTTTTAGATATGGTACCACTAACTTCGCCTGTTAAACTCTGATTAACGACATATTTAATCCCTACATCCGCCTTTGCAGTAATTTTAACCGTTCCACTTACGGACGATTGTGATGTCTTGGATGATGTTTTTCCCTTAGGGACACTTATTAAGAGTGTTTGTTGCTCCATAGGACCTACAGAATATCCAGTAATAACCGATTTGCTAACTACGTAAGCAGACTTCACATAAACTCGACGATCACCTGCCTGCGGTGTAACTTCACTATTATTTTTTCTAGCAAGTTTAGGATCAACAAATTCATATGTAGCATTAGGATTGCCAACTGTTTCATACTTTTTTGCACCTTCTAAATCTTGACTAACAATGAAATCTGTAGCGGGAGTAGTTAAATCAATAATTGGAATAGGATTTAAATGGATTTCACCATCTATCCCACTTTCTGCTGTAGCCATTGGAGCAAGGATTGATAAAGCTGTAGATAAAGACAATAATACTGATGTTATTTTCTTCAAAATTCCAACCTTCCTTCTGAATTATTAAGTACAATATACTATATACGACATTTTATTCCTTTTTCCTTCTTTATTTTTACAATAAGAAGAATAATATGTATAATAATTTTATAACTACTAAGGAGTGATACATATGTTTAAAGATACAAAGTTAATTATTCCTTCAATAATTATTGGGGTTTCATTGATTTTATCCAGCTTAATAAACGGCTATTTTGAGTCTAAACAAAAATTTGACAATCCTCAAACAATGCAAACACAAGAAAACTCAACTCTTCTAACCAAGGAAGAAGCTGCTAAATATTTACAGATTTCTATTTCAGAATTAGATGATATCATCAACAAAGACATTGATCGAAAACAAAACATGGCAATTTTTGATACATATCAGTTCATTCCGTATGCTAATTTAAATGGAAAACTTATTTTTACTAAAACAAATTTAGATAAATGGATTGATTACAACACAGGAAAAAAAGAATAGGCACATTCTAATGCTACCTATAGGCTTTCTATATTAATAAAACCCAAACTGCCGTAATTCTCTGCAGTTGGGTTTTATGTTTTATGTTTTGACGGATTGTAATATGAAGTGCGACACCTGCTGGAAATAAATAAAAAATGGCCCATGGCCGGATTCGTGTAGAATGAAAGTTCTCACACAACCATTCACACAAGGAGAATCCACCATGAGCTACACACATCTTAGCATAGTCGAACGCAGCAAGCTAGAAATCCTCCACAAGCAGGGAAAAAGTACCCGAGCAATTGCCAAAGAACTCGGCAGACATCATGCCACGATTGGCCGGGAACTCCGCCGAAAAGCAGCAGAATCCCCCTACGGCGCGGAGAACGCTCAAGAGGACTATGTCCAGCGTCGTAAGGCCTCTGTTTCCGCAGGGAAGTGGAATCCAGAACTGGCGAATCGCATCGAAGAAAAGCTTCGGGCGACCTGGTCTCCGGAACAGATCGTAGAGCGTTTGCGTCAGGAAGGTCAAGCGATGGTAGGTTTTAAAACCGTCTATCGTTGGCTGTATACAGGCCGCTTGGTGAAAGGCGTGCTTGCCGTCCTCAGACACAAAGGGAAGCGTCGGAAACCGGTAGAAACACGCGGGCGGTTTGCTGTGGGCAAGCCGATCTCGCAGCGTCCGAAAGAGGTTCGCAACCGGGAAACCTTTGGCCACTGGGAACTGGATACGGTGGTCTCGGGCCGTGGGAAAAGCAAGGGCTGTGTAGCGACGTTCATCGAACGGAAAACCCGCTTGTACACAGCGATTCGCATGCCGGATCGTACGGCATTGTCCATGGAGATTGCCTTTGGGGTAGCGGCTTCGCAGTACCCTGTCCGTGCATTTCAAACCGCTACCGCAGACCGTGGCAAGGAATTCGCCTGTTACACCAGCCTGGAAGCCGTTCATGGCGTGCAGGTGTATTTTGCAGATCCCTATTCCTCCTGGCAACACGGCTCGAATGAAAATGCCAATGGACTCCTGCGAGAGTTCTTCCCCAAAGGGACGGATTTTGCCCAGATCACGGATGAAGCTCTGGAAAGCGCTCTGGACTTGATCAATAACAGACCACGTAAATGTCTGAGTTGGAGAACCGCTCACGAATCCTTTTCAGAGGAACTGTCGCACTTGGCTTGACAATCCGTCTTTTATATTAATTTATTGTTGGAATCACAACTTTTAAAATTCCTTTCTTCATCGCCTGATACACCAGCTGTGCAAACAAGCTGTTCGACCACGCAAACCAAGGTCGTGTAAACATGTCAGGATCATCAGCGTGGAAGCCTTCATGCATGTAACCTGTGCCCGCATCCGTCTTCTCCAGCAGCTCAATCATCGCCAGCATCTCCGCATCATTGTCTGCTGTTAACCCTTGCATGGACAGCGCCATGTGCCAGATGTACCCCGGAGGTGTGTGTGGACTACCGATGCCTTTGGCAGCTGTACCTTCATAGTAATACGGATTTTCTTTACTCAAAATAAACCGCCGTGTGTTCTGATACACCTCATCCTGCGCAGAAACATATCCAATATACGGGACCGACATCAGGCCCGGTGTGCCCGCATCATCCATAAGACAGACATTGCCATAACCGTCCGTTTCATAGGCATAGATGAGTCCATGCAACGGATGACGATATGTGCCGTATAAAGCGATGCCGTGCCGGATTTCTTCCTCCAGCTTCGCCATACGGCTCACCAGCTGTTCGTCCCGGAACACCCATCTCGCCATCTCCCCCATCTGGCTGAGTGTAACTGCGGCAAACATATTCGACGGGATGTTATAGTGAAAATCACAGGCATCATCACTTGGGCGAAAGCCGGACCAGATCATGCCCGTATAGTTTACTGGCATCCCAAGCCCTTCATTGCGCAGTGTATCGTGAGCCGGACAGTTACGCCGCATGAAACGATACGGAGATTGCTCTGTATGTCGCTGCTCCATTTCCCACAGCTGCACAATCTGTTTCATGACCCTTTTAAAACGTTCATCAAAAATATCCGTAAGCTCCGTCTCACGCCAATATGTATATGCGAGCTTCATGGAAAAACATAGGGAATCCAGCTCGAACTTCCGCTCCCACACCCAAGGCGACATATCTGTCTCATCATTGGCATCCCAGTGCCAGCCATTAGCTGTTTCATTAAATGCGTTCGCATACACATCCACATCTGCATAAAAAGTATGTCGTTTAATCAACCCTCCGATAATACGCTGCAGCTGCGTGTCTTGCTTCGCAAGCGGCACATAATGCATGACCTGCTCTACTGAATCGCGCAGCCACATGGCCGGGATATCTCCCGTAATGACAAACGTTGTGCCATCCTCTAACAGCTTGGTGGTTGTCTCCAATGTGTTCGGAAAACAATTGCGAAACTGTGCCAGCAGTCTTGGCCTGTGCTGTAATTGCTCATCCGCTTCAGCTAAGATATCACAGACAGCTTGAGGCAGTTCAAGCTCAGGCATCGGGATTTTCGGTAATCTGAATTGTTCCATGGAAGCTCCTCTCCGTTTCTGTGCAAACCGGATAATCAACCTGTTTCGATTTTAAAAAAACAATATTGTTATTTTTGTTATTATAATTTATAATAACGTTATTATCTGTAAGTGTACTTGTTCTATGTATGTACGTCAATTCACATTTCTTTCAGCTGTTCGAAAAAACAAGTCATTATATGCCCTATAAAAGGAGTAACACTATGTCTCGAAAAGTATCTATCCAAACGCTGGCTGACCAGCTTGGACTGTCCAAATACGCCGTATCCCGCGCACTTAGCGGCAAAACGGGTGTTAGTGAATCGACACGTGCACGTGTGCTCGAGCTTGCCCGCGCGCTTGGTTATCGTCAAAATATACCTGGTTCGGCAAGTCATTCCGCAGGCCCGAATCCGGCTAATGCTGCTGAGCCCCCATTCGTTCTCATCTGTATGAATCAGCTTAACCGGGGCGAGCCGCACTATTGGCAGCGTGTCCTTTCAGGCATCATCTCAGGCTGTAACGAGCAAGGCTGGCATCACGTGATTGTGTCCCCTTCGCTGGACATGCCCGGCAAAGACATCACACCTGAAAAAGCGATCGCACCTCATCTCGACTGGACACGCTGTGCCGGAATTATCGTTATGGGTGCTTTCCCGCATACCGTGCTGCAAACGCTGGTACAGACCGGGCGTCCAATGATTCTGGTCGATCATCAGGAGCCCCTGCTGAACTGTGATACGATCAGTCATGATAATCTGGAAGCAGGCATTACAGCAGCCAGATATCTCATGTCGAAGCAGTGCAGACGCATCGGCTTGATTACCGATGACGGACGTGCCGCCAGTTTCGCGCAGCGCAAGATCGGGATTGCGCTGGCTTTGAATCATTTTCATACCGAAGCAAAGGAAGAAGTCCGCTTTCAAGCCTGGAATGTTGCCTATGAAAACGGGAGATGGCTAGACAAGCTTGCCGCTGTTATCGAGCGACTCCCCGTCGAAGAGCGCCCTGATGCGTGGATTGGCGCCAATGACGACATTGCTCTGCAATGGATGCACAGACTGCAACAGATGGGCATCTCCGTACCTGGGCATTGTCTCGTGATCGGGATTGATAATGTGTACACAGCAGCCACCTCCTCTCCCCCTCTGACAACAGTACATCTGTGCAAAGAGGAGCTTGGACAACGTGCCGTCGAAGCCTTGCAACGTCGCATCGAGCGGCCTGGCACTCCGAAGGAAACCGTCATGTTATCGACCACACTGATCCCAAGGGAATCGGCGTAGGTGCAGATCGGATAAAGATCAGGACGATAAGCATACATCTCGAACACATCGTATTAGCATCACCTGAGATTAAGGACTTTCTTTCATATACTGTGCCTGCGTCTATCCATTCCCACATTAGAAAGAGCCCCGCAATCCAATATGCAGGGCTCTTCGCATATTTAGTCCTTGTCATTCACCAAATGATTCGCCAAGCCGTCCGAACCAATAAGAACAGCGTACTGGCCGTTATGGAATGGTCACACACTGCTTCATTATTTATCCCAAGGCATGGTCGGATAATTCGCCAGTTTTATACTCCAATCTACATCACGAAAATCCCGATGGACAATCGTTCGTTTTAATGTCAATTTTGTGCCACTGTCCTTATTAAAGCCATGAACAATGAATTTAAGGTCTTTGACAACGTACTCTTCTTTGTTATTCGGCGCTTCTCGAATGCCCATTACTTCAACGGCGTATTCTCTGCCTTCAGGGTCTGTTGCAACCCACTGGTCACCATAAAATTCATTCTGGAAGACACCTTCTCCTTCTAGAACAAGAGAGGCTTTTTCCTTTGATCCACCCTGTGTCTGGTGATTGGATGACTGCACATTCTGATAACCGAGTCCATATAGATCAATTTGATCACCAAGATGTTTAAAGGAGGCAAAGGTATAGAAGTTAACGTCCTCCTTGCTCTTATCCAAGTCCACATCCAACGTCTGTTCTTCTTTAACTGGCATCGTATAACCGTCCAGTACAAAGCGCATATTCTCGGCATTAAGTGTCACGATCGACGGGTCCCATGTCTCCGACATCTTAAGTGGTCCTCCCGCACTCACTTGACTCCAATCCCGATAACGGAATTTGGCATAGCGTGCATTGGGTCTGCTGCCGTTGAAAATCCGGTACTCATTCGTTCCCGGAATCTCGATATGATACAAAATGTCCATACTCTTTTCCCAATCCTTTCCTGCTTTGGCGCGAAGCTGATCGTTCAGATTCACTTCCAGATCAACCCGGGTTCCGTTTGGTGTCTGCACCAATTGCTTCATATCCAGTTCCAGCCCTTCCGGTGTTGTATACGGCGTATTCATCAGCGTTTCTACGGACATGGCTTTGGCTTTGGTCATATCCAGTTTGAACTGGAAGCTCCAGTCTACGGAGACCTTTTTGTCCGTATAGGTTTTGGTATTCACATCATAGCCATAGCCATTACCTACATTTAAATGTCCGAATTCTCCACGCACAATCACCTCATCCGGAATGTCCCGGTGCAATTGGAACACCAGCTTATCTAGAGAGCCACTATCTGGCCTAGTATCATGTGCAAGCGTTGCAACGTCTTTGCCGTTTATATCCATAATATGAATGTCATCTACTCTGGAATTCAATGCATATATTCCCAAGCCGTCAGGTGCAGTTTGCTGCAGCATGAGTATAATTTGGGAACCGTCTACAAGCACATTCTCGATTTTCAGTTTGTATCCCTGATCATCAATATTAATATTAGGGTTCAATACAAGTCCAAGCGGCTGAAGGCGTTTGTAGTCATCCGCCAGATTGGCATATCTCAGAATCTCAGGCACAGGAATATCTGGCAAGGGGGGAATGTTCACTGCGTTGACAGGAGACTGAGCTGGCTCTTCCGTTGTTCGATCCCAAGCAGCCCAAGCCCCTCCTGCAATAAGCACTGCAGCCGCGGCGGCGATCCCTGTTTGATAAATCCATTTGCTCTGCGGTGCTTTGGCCGCTTCCCATGGCACCTTTGCATGAGGTTCTTCCATAGACACATAATCCAGCTTTTGCATCACTTTCCATGTGAAATCCACATCGGGTTCCTCGCGAAACAACTCCTCTTCCCACTTGCGATCTTGCTTCTCCTGCTCACTTGAAATAGGCTTCATAGGTTGATATCCCTCCTTTACGTTCCATCTGCTTCCTTAACGTTTTCTTTCCACGATACAGCGCATTACGTACTTGCGCTTCACTCATATCTGTAATTGCCGCCATCTCTTCATAGGTCAGCTCATTGGTATATTTCAGGAGCAATACCAGACGGTACGTTTGCGGCAGCTGTGCAAGCTGACGATGGATTTCGCGCTGCATCTCCTTATGCAGCAATCGTTTCTCCGGCGTTTCTTCACTGACAGGTTCGATCTCATGATCGGCAGACATTACAGGTTTCTTTTTTCGCATATGATCCCTCATAATATTCACCGCAATCGTATACACCCAAGCCGCGAAGCTGCTTCCCTCTCTCCTGGTCGGCAGATAGCGATAGATTCGAATAAATGTATCTTGCGCGAGATCCTGGGCATCCGGGTGACTTGCGCCCATTCCGCGCATAATGCCGTAGACTTTATTTTTATATCGATCCACGAGCACACTGAATAGCTGTTTGTCCCCATCTATAATGCGCTGAATCAGTTCCTCCTCGGGTACCAGATGTGTCATGTAATCCTCCTTCTCTACAGCATCCATGCATGGTTCTGTACTATATAGACGGAAGCCGTCTCCGAAACTTCTCACTTGATCTAAAAAAAGAATCCACCCTCTCCAGCCATCGCTGAACGGGTGAACTCACATAATCACAGAACGGTCGAACTCACATATACAATGCTATTTCCAGTCACTACAGAGAACCCTCTCATTGTCCGCCGTTCTTCTCCGCCACAAAATCCGCAAGCTCGGCATAAATATCCACAATTTCCTCCATTGACATACGTACAAGTCCGCTGGAGGAAGGTGCAACAAACTCCTGAATTTCCTTCACGATCGGGTCATCCTGGAAGCCCCATTGCACTTTAGTTCGTTTGCTGTACTGGGTGTACACGCCCTTACCTACAAAACAAGCGATATCCGGTCGGTACGTCTCCAGCTTTTTTCGCAAAATTTGGCGCCCTTCTGCATACTCTTCCTTCGTAATATCCTCAATCCCTTTGGTTGGACGAGCCACAATGTTGGTAAAACCGTACCCCAGCTTTAGTAATTCTCCATCCTCCGTTGCATCATATAGACGTGGCGTTAGCCCCGAACGCTCCAGAATACGCCAGAAGCGATTGCCTTTATACGCATAATGGTGGCCTGTCTCTCCTGAGGTAATGCTTGGATTAAAGCCAATAAACAGAATAGATAAACCTTTATCCAGATGATCCGGGATCATGATGCAGCACCTCCTGAACTTTTTTGACCAAATTCTCTTGCTGTTGTGTATAAAATGATATAATGGGTGAAGTGTTTTTCGCAAAGATCTGAAATTTTCATGAAAAAGGAAGTTGAACCGATGATTGCAGACATCATGTTAGAAGTCGTCCTGCCCGTCTTTCTCCTGATCGCTGTCGGGTCCTGGATGCAAAAGGTGTTCAAGCTGGACTTGTACACTCTCGCCAAAATCAATTTCTATTGTATTACCCCCGCAGCCGTCTTTATGAGCATGTATCACTCCAATATGTCAGGCGAGCTGTTAGGTACAGTCACTCTATTTTACGCAATCTATGTACTCATTCTCTATATTATAGGCTCTGTCGTTACCCGCTCATTCCGTATGAACAAAGGCATGAAGGCCGCTTTTAATAATAGCATTATGCTGGATAACGCAGGAAACTATGGTCTGCCGATCAATGCACTGGTATTTCGGGGTGACCCGCTGGCCTCCTCCATTCAGGCATTGGTCATGTCCCTGCAGTCTTTACTTACCTTCACCTACGGGGTATTGTCTATCCAGGGGGCGAAGCTCAAAGGAAACTATCGCGCGGTAATTATCGGCTTTCTGAAAATGCCTGTACCGTATGCGCTGCTGCTCGGCATTTTGTTTCAAGCCTGGAAGCTGCCCTTGCCTACGTTTCTGTCCATGCCGCTTACCTATGCACAGCAAAGTATGGTCGCTGTCGCTCTGCTGACACTTGGAGCGCAGATTGTGAAATATCCCATCCGCTTATACCGTCTTGATGTGTATATTAGCACATTACTGCGTCTGCTGGTTGGTCCGGCGATCGGAATCAGCATCGTGCTGCTGCTTGGCCTACAAGGCGTAGCGGCTCAGGCGCTCATTATCGCCTCCGGCATGCCTACCGGGGTCAACTCCTCGATTCTTGCAGAGGAATATGATAACGAGCCTGATTTTGCAGCACAGACTGTACTGATCTCGACTTTGCTTAACATTATAACTATTACGGCTCTGATCTCATATGCCAAAACGTTCTGAAAACATAAGCCCGCATTCCTAATTAGGATTTTGTGGGCTTTTCTCATTCGGCTTCATTCTTCTCGGGTACAGGCATAAAGTCTTACGGCAAGCTCTTATATAACCCGACCATAGAACTGTTTCGCGCGTCAAAAGCCTATTATCCGTTGCGAAAATACGTTTCGCACCTTAAAATAATTGGGTAATCCTTCATGGAAGTTTGTTTATTTGTTATGCAATGAAAAATATTATGCTTGCTACTTCGATGACAGAATAGTCCTGCGAAACCTATATCGCAATTTATCTACATATCTTCATTATCATTTCCACGAGGTGAATGTTGTGACAAGAATTGTTGTACCACCTGAGAAGCTTCAGGAAATTTCTAACCAATTTGCCCAGGCTTCGGAACAAAGCCGAAACATGATTAGCAACCTGAGCAGACAAATTAGTTCATTACAAAGTCAATGGTCCGGCATCACGCAGGAGCGTTTCTTTCAGAACTTTCAGGTGGCACACCGGCAAATGGCGAACTTCTCCACTTCGGTATCTTCCATTGGTGTAGAACTGAATACGATTGCCTCGCGTTTCGCCAAGGCAGACCAGTCTCAAGGCCAAGGAGTGCAAACGAATGGAGGTCAATCTTCCTCTAACAAAGCGGTTAAAGACACGCTATCAGATTTGTATGATCAAGGAAGCAAGTCTTGGGATAAGATCAGCGGGATTCATGGGAACGTAGGAATGATTGGCACGGGTATATATTCTGCTTTGGCTACGTCTATGGTGCTTTCCAAAACGGTTCATTTCAAGGTAGATCCCCGCAACTCCTCCCGTACCAAAATTCATAATGCTCCGTGGGTGAAGGGTAAGGGTGATTCCTTTCTAAGTAACATGGCACGTAAACTAGATAAGCAATTCCGCAACCCTGGTCTGGTCATGAGGGGACTGAAGGGTTTTGATAAACTGGCAGGCAAATTAAAGGTTGGCGATATCGGACTTGGATTCAACAAAGCCAACAGCTTTGCTCAATGGACCCGGAATGTTATTGCTGGCGTGAATAAAGGTCAATATGGCATGAAGACTTCCCAAATTCCTAAAATGATCAGCAAAAAACTGTTTCCAATAAACGTTGGACTGAATGTGTGGGATGAAGGGGTCAAAACGGTTTCCAAATATAAGGACGGTACCTTAACCAAAACGGATCTTGCCGTCTCCGCATCAAATGTTGTAATTAAGTCTGCTTCTGCTGGAGCCGGGGCAATTGTTGGCGGAACCCTGTTATCCTTCGCAGGACCTGCTGGAACAGCCGTTGGGGCATATGTAGGTGGAGCTATTGGTAGTTACGCAGGACAGCATATCGCTTCAGCGGCTGAAAAAGGAATCAGGTGGGTAAGTAAACTCTTCAAATAGTATCAGGGGGTATCCATTTGCAGTACGTTACATACCAACGCAAGTTTGCTATACGTCACACACTCATTTGTGCTCTATTTATCATTGCTGGATTTGTCTTGATTGGTGACGTGATCTTTGGTGAGAACAGTCCTCTATTCATTTTTTATTTTAGCAGCGCTGCCTTCTTAAGCTTTTGGTTTGTTGGACGTCTGTTCGTATGGAACATCAGGAGGGTCTTTGGCTCCAATGTATTGTTTGGCTTCGACGAATCTGGCTTGATAACCAAATCTGGTGAGCATCTGCCCTGGAAGGAGATTCAAACCATTCAATTGGCTGCACCGGGAATAAACAAATGGATTCAACCTACTCCGTCCCACTATGACTTGAAAATGTATGATGGACAGCACCATAAACTTTATACGTACAGTCTACTGAAACATCAGGAGAACGACATTCTTAAACTACTCCGTAAAACCTGGAATGAACGTAAGTCTCCGTCTAAAAACCAATGAAATAATACACGTGTATGTTCTAATCTGTTGTCTGTTGTACCGACCCAATCATCGAATTGAAAGAAGAGGATTACACTGATGACCAAAACTCTAGTTACCTTATCCATTGAAGAATTCGGATTTGCACTTGCTACCATTGGCGCAGAAGACATTGCCGCAGGCCTTCTAAAACCAATGTATGGTGAGTTATCTGAACAACACTGGGAGCTTATTCTGAGAGCGGCCTCTCACAGCCTGTTATCTAAAGGGCTCATCGCACGTATGGAAGACATGGAGGTTGAGATTGAGCCAGAGTTTCTGAAGATGTTAATGCATTTTGCCCAAAGCCGCAGCATGCTTCGTGCCTATTCGGACAGCCATGGACAAGAAAAGGTATTAACCATTCACCAAGGTACAGATAACAACGATCCATACTTGTATCACTTGGCCGTGGATCACCATGTGCACCTGTTCACCTGGACAGAACCGAAGGAATGGGAGGAAGAGTTGTTCCAGTTTTACACAGGACAACAGGGGGCATTCATTGATCAGACAACTCAATTTACAATAACGGAAAAACAATGGAATGTGCTTACAGACGAGAATAACCACACTTCATTAGAGACCTTCTTGAGTGATTGGGAAATTCCCTCAGAATCACAAGAGTTACTATCACGTTGGCATGAGTCCTTCGAAATTTCTGGTCGTCAAGTAGACAACCTAAGTATTATCCGTTATACCAGCGACCAAGCAGAAGTACCTTTGCCAGATCAAACACTGCTCATGCTTCGTACCGATCAAGGCTTCTGGAGCATTTCCAGTGATAACGCTAACAGCGAAAATGCCAGCATCGAGATTACTCAGCATTCCGCAGCATCCCTTCGTAAACAATTGCGGGCTTGGATTGATCGCTTCGCAACCCCTGTCTCTAACCCTTAAACATATATCTAACACGAGGAAGTCCGAGTGCAATGATTCAATGCTGCGCTTGGACTTCTTCTATGTTTTCTATGCAATGAAAGATATCCCCAAACGCGAATACAAAGACGAATTGTTGGATGATGGACGGTACAACGAAGAGATTGATGGAACCAACAAGGTGTTCCCTTTGCTTTTTGAAGGCTTGGAATTAAGCGATGATCACTCGGCTTTAGTTGGAGCAAGGCTGGCAGGCCTGCAAAAGTACGGGATTATAACCACAAATGCTAATGACATGTTCAACCCTAAACAAAACATTACCAGAGCCGAGGCTGCTACCATCCTCCACAGGCTTTATCTCGTTTTGGAAGCAGATGGCGAATTAAAAAGATATTCGAGCAAATAAGTATACAAAATACTCTGTACCCTGATGACATGTTTTGGGTACAGAGTATTTTAATGAACGAGCGTATTTGTATAGACTACGTCTCCACTGTGGTTCGTTCCGGAAACTTGCCGCCTTCTCTGAATAAACATCGCACCAGCCACTGAGCCGCACGATTAAAAAAGAAACTTGGACTAACTCCGTCCACCTGAACAGGCTCCAATTCCTTTACACTTTCCTTGATCTTGTTCATCTCAATAAGGCCCATCTTCCGCTCATCCGGTCCGAATCGATAAATAACCTTTTCCTCGTCTTCCGTCTGTTTTACCAGCAAAATCATTGACGCCATACAGGTTACCCCCTATCGTTACTTTGTGAGATTCCAATGCTTCCCTTTATAATTATTACCCACAATACCAGGATTGGATATAGGCCTTTGGTTCATTAGCCTAATCCAAACATCCCAACTTTCTCATGAAGGGATGGGGCCCTTTAGGCCCCATTTTCATCATGGCGGCTGTAATCCCACCCTCTGCTCTCGTTCAACAACAGCAGCCGACAGATGTTTATAATTGTTATTAATTCGTTGATATAAGAAGTCAATCTAATGATTTTGTTGAATTTTTTCCCAAATCTACAAGCCAGGGAAACCGTTCCTTATGCGTATATACTTCTCTGGCGTTCACAATGGAAGGAATCACATCCTCCCCCTTATAAAATACTCTGCCCGCTACCTTCTCAATAGGTACATGATAGGAAATACGCAAGGCTCGCATCAGTACAGGCTCCAGCAGCATGACGTAATAATTGATCTGCTTCATCTCCGCGTAGTGCACGATTGCCGACAATAAATCTGCAACATATCGCCCCCGATAGGTGGACAAAATAGCCAGTTTATCAATCTCTGCAACGCTGCCCACGTCCTCCTTAATCAAGGGATGCTCCCGAAATGGACCAATTTCGTTAATGAGACTTTCAGGGGTATACGGTTTGATCTCAATCGAGCCGACATAATGACCTTCCTCTGTAATCACCACGTATCTTTCCAGAAACTTCTCTGAAAACTCAAGTTCAAATCCCTTTTCGGTCCAGACTGTTGTCCAGATTCCATTAAACATCGCATACTCCAATTCATTTTCCACACTTTTAAACATTCGCTTCGCTTCCTTTCCAAGTCGGTTATATTGAAATCCCGCCAATGTGTGGGTGCATACAAAAGCTGAGATTTAGAAGAAAATACCGACTTTAACTGCAATAAACAAGGAAAAAAAGCGATAATAAAAGCGTTTATTTGTTTGTTTATTTGATTGTTTTAAAGCACACAGCAAAAAAGAGGATATCGCATGAATGAATCATCATCCATAAGATATCCCCGTTCAGGCCTCCCTATATTTATAAAGATACGCACCCAATCGTATTTCTACGTTCATTCCCCCAGTCATCCTGCACCCATAACATGGCTTACAACCGGGGATCGACACGTTCCGATTCAAGGGAAAGTGCAGCGAGTACACATTCATGAATCCGCTCGATGGATTCACCACGTACAAAACGTTCGACTCCTTCCATGCCAAGAGCACTTTCAAGCAGTGCATGTCTCTCCTTTTTGGACGTTTTGCGTTTGCGAAGTCGAGATATATGCTCAGGAGCCAAATAATCCATGCCGTAGATAATATGCAAATATGCACGACCTCTAACTTTCAGAGCAGGCTGTATCATTCTGCCACCGTTCCAGCTGCGGAACGTCTCAGGTTTGATCACAATGCCCTCATGCCCCTCAGCTGTAATGTCCTCCCACCAGCGAATAATCTCTTCATCATCTGCTTCATCCGCAATGACACGGTATTCTGTTTCTATGATGAGCGCACACATTTGAGCCAGCTCACGGTTCTGTTCCATATGCCACTCATGTGTCTTCTCCCAGAACGTTGCTGTGCTATGTGCCAGTGTGTGGAAGGGAGCAATGCTAATGTCACCAATATCGTTCACATCCCAGCAGTAATATTCAAACACATCCCGGAATGTCCGGGCATTCGCCAGCTTAACCTCCGTTTCCTGCAACCAGTCTGCAACATTGCGGCCTGCGTTCGCTGCCTCACGTATTTTGTCCTTCACAACGCTGCGATCCATTAGTGCAGCTTCAGCGACATGGGCATATTGAGAGGCAATAAGCTCCCGTGCTTTCAGGTTCCAGGGTACAATCTCAGCATCCAGCAAAACAAACTCTGTCTGATGTCTGTCAAAATACCCGCCTGCCGTCAAATCTGCATGTAATCTGGCGAGCACCTCTTGTTCCGTTGCGGGATCAAAAAATGCCCGGCCTGTACGAGTCACGATGCTGCCCAGCAGCGGGCGGCCCACACGCTGAATCGCAGCCTGCTCGTCGCGGAACAGGAGGAGCACAGCCCGGCTGCCCATATGTTTTTTCTCCGCAACCATCCGGGTCACGCCCTGTGAACGATAATAGCGGAATGCATCCTGCGGATGCTCCATGTACCCTTCTACAGAACATTCACCTGGCGGCGGGCTCATCGTTGGCGGGATATAGACCAGTTCCTCCAGGGGCACCGTATAATGTGAAAATGTATCCAGCGCTGTCTGCGCGAGCTCTCCCTGTACAGTTACGTTCAGCCGTGATTCCGTCTGAACGGTAAATCCATCCTTGAATTTGCGAATGTTTGGCGGTGCGAAGCGCTGCTGCTCCCAGCGTTTCAATGGACTGTCTGCATCCTTGGCATAATCCTGCTTCGCCGTTACGCTAACCGATTCACGTTCAGGCATTCTCCAAGCCGTCAGCATACCGCCAAATACAACACCCTGATCTATATTGACTGTATCATTCACGATCATAGGATATGGCCTTGGATCATGGCCCCAGACGATGCATTCACCAGAGTTGTGATCTACGTACCAATCCTTACGCACCGGCCGCCCCTTCTCATCCGTACCTTCTACATCCCCATACCGGCAGTAATCCTGAATACGCCTGGACTGCTTCCCGATAAAATGATCCCGAATCCCGGCATGAGCGACGACAACCTGTCTTACGCCATTCCGTGTAAACACCAGATGCGACGGCGCTTCCAGCAGAAAATGCTTTAATGACTCCCTTGCTTGCTTGGCTGCAGCGCTGCCTTGTACTTGTTCAAGCTGAAGCAATTCAGCCTCGACTCGTTCATCGCCATGACTTAATGTGACGTCACGCCCGTCCAGATAACGCGCAATCTTCCAGCCGTGATTGCTGTCAACCATATAAGCCAGACCAGCGGCACAATGCTGCTGCCAGAAAAGCAAACACTTCAAGGATTCCGGCCCGCGACTGCTTACATCTCCGACAGAAACGAGCCTTCGACCCTCGGGATGGCGAAACATGCCATTTCCTTGCTCATCCACGTACCCCAGACGATGGATGAGCTCCATCATCTCATCATAACAGCCGTGGATATCACCAATAATATCAATGCCTGTGCCCATATCGATCATTAACGGATTTGCTGTACGGACAAAGGATACCGGGTAGGGGTGCTTCAGAATGTAGCTTGCATCAAAGCCTTCATCACGAATGGAACGAAGCGTACGTCTGAACTGCTGCACCTGCTGTTTTACCCGCTGACGTCCTCTCGGATGTTTACGCTTATCGTCGCGCTCAAGCAGCACCTGTTCCGGCACATTCAATACAACCGCAATGACTGGCACATGGGCCTTGCGTGCGAGTTGAATCAACCGCTCCCGATCCTCTGGATACAGATGTGTTGCATCCACCCAGGTGAGCTTGTTCAGGCGACAGCGAGTTGCAATTATGGCTTCCATCGCTTCAAATGCTTTCGCTGATACCTGCTGATACTCCGCATATATCACATCCGCTTCACTGCGGGCACGATGCTTCCATTCTATATATTCGTCGTCACCTACCAGCATGCGAAACTGATCGGATGAGACAATCTCTGTTGAGCGTATGACCTCTTCAGCTACGAGCCTTTCCAGCATAGTGCTTTTGCCGCTGTTGGACGGACCGACCAGCACAACAATGCCTGCATAAGGCAGATGAATCTCCCGATGTCTGCCCTGGTCACTGTTCTGCTGCCTTTCCACTGTCCTGCTCTCTGAATGCTGCTTCCTTTGTTCTGATGTGGCGTTTGAATGCACGTCATTGTTTGCACCCGTTTGTTCGTCTCGTCTCATGCTTGCTCCTCCTTTCTTCGTGAGAATTTTACGAGCTGTGTCGGTTGACCGAAGCCTTCCTTATGCTCACCTATTCCACTGATCTCATAAGCATAATCGCCCTTCTCCGCCCACTGTGCACAGCGCATGCTGAACTGCTCACGTGTCCATTCAAAGCGGTGATCCTGGTGGCGCAGCTGCTTCTGCTCCATCTCATATACTTCGTTATATTCCTTGTTTGGCGTAGTAACCAGCAGCACCTCAGGTCGATATTCCTTCAGGATTGTATCCATAATGCGGTCCAGACGATATTCCTCAACGTGCTCAATCACTTCGCACAGAATCATGACATCCATACGCTGCATCTGCTCATCAAAATAAAACAGGGAACCGAGCATCGCCTCTGGCACAGCCTTGACTCCGGCCCGATCCTGCAGCCTGGAAAACCGTTCCTTGGCCCGCAGACGTGATTGGCCTGAAGGCTCAACCGCAGCAATCATTTCTACGCCTGGAATGTAAGCAAGTCGTGCAGAAAGCTTGCCTTCCCCAGCCCCCATATCAACAATGCGGCGTTTGTTCGGTAGGGAGGCTACAATATACGTAATGGCTCGGTAACGGAGCTCATTTAACCGTACAGGCGCTTTGTCGGATGAAAGAGCTTCTGTATCTGTGTCTGTGTCTGTGTCTGTGTCTGTGTCTGTATCTGTTTCTTCTTTCGTCTCTGCCGCCCTGTCTTCACCTGCACCATCATGCCCAAGCATTTCAGATTCCGAATTTAATGGTCTCTCCCTGTTCCCATTCGTCATTCCCGCCTGTGCAGTTCCTGCGTCTTCAACAGTCGACGTCCCATGCTTACGCTCATATGTGCGAATCAATTCGGCAAAATGAAGTGTGCGTCTAACGATAAGCTCCTTGAGCGGATGCATGTCTAACCAACCTTCGCCATAACGCATAATTTTATCAATCTCATCCTCACTGATGAAATAATGCTTGTAATTATCCAGTACCGGAATCAGCAGAAACAGCTGACGCAGAGCCTGTTGTATCGTTTGTTTACCACGCAGTGTGATGTGACGAACCGTGCTTCTGTTTTTCAGGTCAAAAGAATACGCCGACTCTCCACGCTCCATCGTAACGTCATACCCCAGAGCCGAGAACAGCTCCTCCACCACACGGTCGGGCAGATCAGAAGCTACCGGGCCAAATGTCAACTCCAGTTCAAACACATGCTCCACCCACTGCGTATAGTCTTCCTTCGGCTTGCCATTCAAAGCGGTTCCCAGAGCCGAACGGATGTAGGAGCAAAACAGGCTGCTGGTCACAAATTCCCGGTCATTAATATACTGCGTAATGTCGTATCCATCCGGCGTACCTCTGACCAGATCAACCGGGTCGGGCTCGGCGTGAATCAATACCTCTGTCTCTTGCTCCCCAGCCTTGGTGTATACCATGCGTACACGTACACCCTTGTCTGTTCGGTCATACAAGTTATTCGGATTTTTGGCGAGCAGATGGGATACTTGGCCTGCGCCCTCCCCGCTCGCTTTTATGATCAGATGCATGTCTACCAAACCTCCTGTATAGCCTTGCGAAAAATGAAATTCAATGCTTCAACTTCTACCGAATCCTGACCTGACATTTCCACAGCAAGCTCTTCTACATGTGCAATCTGAGCTGTCACATATGCTTGAATGGCTGGAAGCTGCGGTTCCAGGTCCATCTCATCTCCGGCCTTTTTCCTTCTTAACAGCTCATGAATCTCAGCATGCAGAGATGTGTCCGCCGGGATCAGAGCCTGTACCAGCTCCTCAAACGCCATCGGAGGCATACTCTCATACCGTTCAATCCAGCCGCAAGCCAGCAAAGGACGGAGCACATAAAAGTATTTCTTGATCTTCACCTGTTCGCCCTGCAAGTAATCCCGATAATTTCCCTTGGCCATGTTCAGATAATGATACATACACGACTTCGGTGAGAATGTCAGCGGAGACAACGCCCGAATCTGTTCTGCCACGTTATATCGCTCATCATATTGAATCGGAGACTGCAACCACTCCAGCAGCGGCGGGTTGGACTTGCGGAACAGCTTCAGCGCCTTGCGTAAATCCCATCCGTTGATATCCAGCTGGTCACTGATTGGTCGTTCAATGACATCCCGCTGATCTTCAATCGACAGGTACCATTCAAGGGGCCTGACATATATAAAACGCACATCGTAGTCACTATCCTGTGAAGGAAATCCCCACGCCCGGCTGCCTGACTCACAAGCGTATACAATGCGAACCTGCTCCTCCTGTTCAATCTGCGTGAGCTGTTTCGCAATGATTTCTCTCATCTTTTGATCAACACCCGTCATGCCTGCTCTCCTCCTTCTCTTTCCCATATCCCAAACTCTCTATTTTATAACGGCATTTCCCGTACTCGCTTCGCAATGGTCTCATATCCAGTTACGGTCTCCGCAATATAGGTCAACACGGTTTCACTCCAGCCGTAGATATAAAAGGTCTGACCATCCCGCGGCGGAACCAAGGCTTGCCGGTAAGGGCTAATATCTACAATAAATGCCTGGAGATCCGGATTCATCAGGCGTCGATAACGTTCAAGCTCTGCGTAGTATGGACTTCCTTCATTCTGCTGCTCATCTGTAATCATAATGATGCGGTCTACCCTTTCTTCAGCCTCACGCAGCTCTCGTACAGGTCGCCCGGTGTCGGTTCCGCCTTTCGCCTGAATCCGGTACGCCTGAGCCAGGATGCCCTCATCCAGCTTGGGATGGGCATCCTCAACCTGATGATCAAATAACCAGAACAGCGATTTGCCCTTGGTTTGTTTGTAAAGCGCCAGCGCGAGCACCGAACCGATACGTAAATAGTCTCCCTGCATGGAGCCCGAGCGATCGAGGAAAATGGCTGTTCTGCCCGGAAGCGGCGGCAGATTGTGAATCGACAGCTCCACTGCCTGCTGCAAGGCTTCCCGCAGTCCTGCACGCTGTACCATCTCGTAAGCTTTGACAAAGCGAAAAGGTAAAATACGCGATTGACGCAGTGCTTCAATATCGGTTAAACGCTGTGTGACGTAATCGACATTTTTCTTTTTTTCAAAAACACCCGCACGATCCATGGCATTCAAATGGCGCAGCAGCGCAAACATTGGCATCTGGAGCATCAACGCTTCCCATACAGAACGTGTCGGCTGAAGGATAGAAGTCACAACGGAATACGGCAGCTTGCCTTTCTCAATCTGATGCAGCTGACTGGCCGGGTTACGTGTCTTTTTCAGCTTGTGCAGTGCCTGTAGTTGAGGCAGTTTTGTCAGGTCCGTCTCATGTCCGCGCAGATAACGGAACAAGGCTTGTCGCTTCTCGTCCTTTGGTTTGGGATGTGCGGTGGCGACCATATCACCCAGACTGTACCCGCGCCCCCGTCCATTATACTTGATCACCCAGTATTCACTGATTTCATTCAGAAAATGACTGACCTGCCGCTTCACTGCACGCCCTCCCTGCCCGCGCCCGCTTCCTCTCAGAATCGTCAGAAAGTCCGCCAGATCGGCAGGTGTCTTCACCACAAGCGAGAACACCTGCGCGAACGGCTCTGCAGCGATCTTGGACAATACCGCCAAGCCATACAGCGGCTGCAAACGCATGAATCCTTCGTTCCGGGCATACACCAGCGCCCGCGCCATAAAATCTGTATCCAGCTCTGCCATCTCCTGATGACTGCTTGCCGCTTCCTGCATCAGCAGCTGTTCATCGGCATAAAAAGTATTATTCATCGTGTTTGTCATCAGCATCTGAATGTATTGTTCCTCGATCAGCCGCGCATAGGCATCATATCCGTCATGATTGGATACGGCTCGCTTTTTAGAATCAAATAATGATTTTGCTCTGCTCACCACACAACACCTCCCTGTATGAGACTTCTCTCCAGTCTTATCTCTTTCAATATTTCAGTTCGATATGCTTCAAGCGCTATCGTCAATGGGTTAGATTTAATGCAAAGATTCCGAGGAAAAAGGGGGGAAGGTTATACCTGCTCTACCGCTGAGCTACACCGCCATGAACGGCGGCGATTGGATTCGAACCAATGACCTGGCCGATTAACAGTCGAAGTAACCCTCCCGGGCGCCTCGGAATTCGGATCAGCCGGGCTTCTTGACCGCCCCGCTTCACATCCTTATTATGCTTCACACCGTCATACACGAACATGGTGAAAGTATGGCGACTTGCGATGCATTGGTGCAACTTTGCTATGAAAGCTTGCGTTTATCCTGATACAATTAAAGAATCACAGTCCAACCGGGAGTGAAATCCATGGCTAAAGAAAGCTTTGATAAAGAAATTCAGTTCCTGCGTATGCTGTCTCTGACCAGCGGCGCATATAATCGCAAGCAGTATGCCAAGCGGCTTGGCATATCCGTACATACCTTTGATAAAACCCAGCGCAAGCTCAGAGATATTCATCAGAGCCTGACGGATCAGCCAGCAGCCCCGAATGTCGGGTCGGAACTGTCCGACCTTGTACGCTTTCAGTATGGCGAGTCTGCCGAGCCGCTGCTGCTCTTTCTTTTTCGCGCCAAATCGATGAAGGAAACCGAGATCGAACGCTTGTCCGTCATTTTACATACCCTTCAGGACGCTGCGCTGACCGCGATGGAATTGCTGGATGCCTGCTGCGCAGACCTGCCCGAGGAATTGGCCCTGCCAGATGAGAAGACCATACGCGCTGATCTGAAATACCTGGAGGATGTCGGTGTCATTCGCAAAGAGCCCGGCGGGCGCCCCTATCGCTATGCCTTGCAGCAGGATGTGCTGACACAGCTAACTCCGGAGGAGCAGCTGGAGTTGTACGATTTTGTTGATATCATGGCGAACACACAGGTTCCGTCCGTACAGGGATATTTACTGCGGGATAGTCTGAAAAAAATCATTACACCTCATTTCCCGCAAGAAGAAGCAACCGAGCCATATATTTATAAATATCATTATTATTCGCGCATTCTGGACGAAGCTCATCTCTATCCGCTGCTAGGGGCCATTCGTCAGCGCAGACGTGTGCAGTTTCAATATTTTTCACCGAAGAAACCGTCCAGCTACAGCTCGCAAAACACGAATCCAAAGTTTGAACGCGAAGCGGGCGGAAGCTCCAACCGGATCATCCCGATTGAGGTGGTGTATGATCACCAGTATGGACGCTGGTATGTGATTGGCTATCAGAACCGCCGGAGATTTGTAAAGTTCAGAATGGAGGGCATCACCCAGCTGGAGGAGCTTCACCCGATCGAAGAAGAGCATATGCAAGCGTTGAAAAAGGAATGGGCCGAGATCAGCCGCTACAGCTGGCTTGTCGATACAGGCCGCCCGGTCACAGTGCGAGCACGTTTTTTCCACCCACAGGAGGGTGAGCGCAACTTTATTCTGGATCGAGTCCGGCTGCAAGGGCAGTGGGGAACGATTACGCCGGAGACGGATTATACCTTTCTCTATGAAATCCGGGTGAACGGCATTACGGAAATCAAGCCTTGGCTGCGCAGCTTCGGCTCCAGCTGTGAGATTCTGGCTCCGCTCAAGCTGCGTGAGGAGATGATTGAGGAATGGAAGGAGATTGCGGCATATTATGAACCTGTTCGAGAAGATGTTCAATTACCAGATGATGACGAGGCTGAATGAAACCGGGCTGTTCACCTGGACTTCACAGGAACGGGCCTGGCTGCGCCTGATGATGAAACATGAGGCTGCACAGGAGGCGCTGCATCCAAATACGTGGGCAAAGCTGAACAATATGCTGCAAAACGAGCAGCACTTGGACGTACAGGAGGAGCTGACCGAGAAGGCCAAAAGTGAAGAACGCAGTGTATTTCACCCGCTGCTTAGACCGCTGCGGCAGATGATACTGCAAGGTCAAGGCTTTCAGATGACAGGCCGTATTCGCCATGGGCGTACCAGCCAGGAGCAATTCGGTTTTCCGTATAAGCTTGAATATTCCATGGTCAAAAAGGAGTGGTATGTACTCTGGTATGCCCCGCACTTTGCCAGATTAATGTCCACCAAGCTGCACAGCATCACAAAGCTGGAGCCCAGGTCCATCAAACCCGAAGCAGCAGCTCGATATAAAGCAAGCATCGCCCTGTTAACAGAGAAACGCAAGACGACCATCACCGTTGAGGTGCTGCCAGCGTTTAATGCGGAGTTATCCCGTATTCTGTATGCCTTCTCCTGCTTTGAGAGACAGGTCGAATATAACGAGGAAAATCATATGTACCGAATTGTGCTGACGGTGACGAGAAATGAAGTGGATTATGTTTTGTCCAAAATGCGCTTTCTCGGCAAACGGGTTCGCATCGCAGACAGCGTTGCCCTGCGGGAACGAATGTCCGAAACAGCCGCCAAAGTGCTGGCTCAATACGCAAGCTCCGAGTCTACCTTTGTGGAGGAAACTGCGGCTGCACAAGCGGATAACCATTCCAAACCGATATAAGCCAAAAAAAGCGGAATGCTGACGGTGCCAGCCGTTATGTAGAACTGCTGCTGTTCGCAGCATTCCGTCTTTTGTTAATCGCATGTACTCCCATGACCACAGCAACCAATTCGTAGGTGTCCAGATTTTCCGACTGGTTATCCAGTACAAATGCCCCGGAGCTGAACCAGCCGCTTGTTCGGCGAAAGCTTGCAACAATACGTCCGGCTCCGTCCGTCACATCATATTCCTGTGAGAAGGCGGGAGCAGATACATCATAAATGCCGCGCGAGCCTGCATCGTATTCATATTTTTTGCTAAAAAAGCTGAATCTCGCTCTCAGTACACCCCAATGCGTGCCATCCGATGCGGTTACATCCCACCGATTGGTTAACATGCGGAATTTGCCGCTGCAGACCAGCCCGGTTTCATTCGAGACATCGAGTGATGACCCAAATATACTTTTCAAATCCAGGTACCCTGCGCGTTCCTGATCCGCATTCATAATTTCGGTATATCCGGCATTAAAAAAGTTATCTCTGAAGTACAATTGCATAGCTCCTGCTCCTTCCAAAAAAAGATACGAGCAGCTTGACTGCCCGTTACATGAGTTCCGTATTCTTTTACTTGGCGTAGTGATCAGACTTCCACCTTTTTATTGTTCATATAGATGATTCCCCACACCAGCAGCGCAGCAAGTCCGATTTCAAACACCGTGCTTCCCCAACGACCTTCTGCCCAGATTACACCATTCGCGGTAAAGGAAATTCCTGTGCTTTCTTCGGTGAACTGAAACAGATCATTCGGACTGAACTTCCCGGAAAAAATCGCATTTTCCAGCCAGCTAAGCAGGTTAACCATAATCAGGAACGTAACAATCCCGATCCATGGGCCTGTTTTCCAGCGGAAAGTACCTGCTACACTGATGGAGAAAAAGATGATGACGGTCATAAACAACACAATCCAGCCTGCAAACAACAATGTACTTATGACCTCCGCGACACTCATATACGTCATATTAATATCCGATAAACTCAGTCCGAGCTTCAGCTTGGTATACAGGTAGAAGTGTATGAATCCAATCAGCAGCAGACCCAAGAAGTTTAGCGCCCCGAAAATTAAAGGTGACAACACATGCGACAGCCCTGTTACAGGAATAAGACGGCGATTGTACGAGCGGATGTTAGCGGTATAGGTTTTAATCATTCTCACATAAATGGCTACCCCTGCGCCAACATATGCCATGATGCCCAGTACATTGCCGGTAACATTAGACAGAAATAGGGTCTGCCCCACCTGAACAAGAATCAAAATAACCAGCCCTGCCAGCAATGTATTCCAGCTTCTCCTAAAATCATACTTCAACATTGTCATCATTCAGCATAAACCTCCTTAAACATCTCGTCTACACTTTTTCCATGCTGCAGCCGGATCGTCTCAACTTCTTCGTGCATGACCAGCTTACCCTCGCGAATAAAAATCACTTCATCAAAAATACGTTCAATATCTTTGACCAGATGTGTGGATATGATCAAGCTGCTGTCTTCATCGTAAAATTTCACGATGGCATCCAGAATTTTGCCTCTGGCTACCGGGTCTACTCCGCCGATCGGTTCATCCAGCAAATACAGCTTCGCCTTGCGAGACATAGCCAGTGTTAACTGCAGCCGTTCGTTCATGCCTTTTGATAGATGACTCACACGATCATTCTCTGCCAGACTCATAAAAGCCAGCATCTCCTGCGCCTTACTCTCATCAAAATCATCATAGAAATCGCGATAGTACGCAATCGCATCCCGTACCTTCATCCATTTCTCGGTTAAAGGACGATCTGGCATGAAGGAAACAAGTGACTTCGTCGCCAGACCGATTGGCTTGCCTGTAACCTGAATGCTTCCGCTCGCAGGATGCAGCAAACCTGCAACCAGCTTCATCAATGTGCTTTTCCCGCTGCCATTGCTGCCAAGCAAACCTACAATTCGTCCCGGAGCAACTGTCAGCGAAACGTTGTGCAACGCCTGTTTTCGTCCATATGTCTTGCTCACCTGATCAAGTTCAAGTATGTTACTCATGTATATGCTCTCCCTTCCCCTGACTTCCTTCTGCCAAAGCGTCTGTCACAATCGACACAATATCCTGCTCCTTGATTCCGAGCTCCTGCATTCCGGTCAGGAAACGTTCCAGCAGCTCGCCAGCCATTTCTTTCTTGATCTGCATGATCTTCCACTCCTCACTTGTTACATATCTGCCCAATCCACGCTTCGTTTCTACCACTTCTTCCCGCTCAAGCTCCTGAAATGTACGTTGTATGGTATTCGGATTAATCTGCAATTCGGCAGCCAGCTCACGTACCGAAGGAATTTTATCTCCCGCCTTGAGCGTACCGGTTACAATCTGACGTTTAATGTACTGCATGATCTGCAGATAGATCGGTAAATTGTTATCGAATTCGATAGGCATGATGTTCTCTCTCCTTTCTGTATTGGTGTGTTAGTTACATAGTACACTAGTTATACAATACTGTAAAGCCCATTTCAATATGATTCCAATACAACGCAAAAAAAAGCAGATCCACAAGACCTGCTTCGTTTCGATCGTTTAAAATTATCCCCTGCTGTCCCTGGCATGCCGCCAATGACTCATCATCATAAGATAAAGCTGATCCAGCGGAAGACTAATACTGCTCTGAGCTATGCTGATCGTTGCATCGACCATATTGCTGTTAGCCGTCATCAGCTTGCGCTTCATTCCGTTCTGGCGCTCCAGAAATGCTTTTTCGTCTCGCAGCTTCACACCGATCATCTCTTGCCCCATCAACTCATACATAAATATATGTTCAATATCCTTCCAGGCAACTTCTCCGCCCGAAGTATAGGAGGAAGAATCAATAAACCCCTGCTCATGAATGACAAAGGAGGGTTCCTTCCGGATCATCTTGATCAGACTGTAACAGAAGCATATTCCAAAAAAAAGAATGGCTGCGAAGCCAATCACACTAGAAATGATCGAAGCACCCGGCTTAAAAGATTGGTCAAATATCAGAAAAAAACCTGCGCATACAAAAAGTGCTGCCCCTGCTGTAAGCCAAGCCATCCGTTTCCTGCTCGGATATTCCACATGCTGTTCATAAGGTGTATTCAAGCGTAACATCCTCCCTCTTGCGACTGAATAAATACGCAGATCAAAACAGGAATTGCATTGTACATTAAACCATTCGAGCTGCTCTTAAACATTTCCTTTCTTTTTTTGTGCGTGAAGAAAAATATTATCCTTCCTCCGTTTAGCCAGGCATCGTTGTTGTCCTCTACCTTTCTTTCCGTTAATATAAATGGAAAGCTTAGGAAATTATCCAATCTCTCAAGAAGAGCAGGAGGACATATGATGAACGGAAAACGCGGCATAACATCCGAAGATCTGTATCAGATTACATGGGTCAACGATCCGGTTCCGTCTCCACAGGGTGGGAAGCTGGTCTATGTTAGTCGGCAAACTAACGACAAACATGACGGTTATCGTTCTCACTTGCGGATGCTTGACCTCAGCAGTCGGAAAGACAAGCCCTTCACATTCGGAGAATATGATCATTCCCCGGCCTGGTCACCGGATGGATCACAGCTTGCTTTTATACGCAAGTCTGAAGGACAAGCTCAAGTATGGCTAATCGCTTCGGATGGCGGAGAGGCTCAACAGATCAGTGAGCTGCAGCATGGGGTGAATTCTTTTCTATGGTCGCCAGATGGAAGCAGTCTGCTTGTTAAGTCTGCCGTGGACATCTCCCTCAAGCAGCAGATCAGCGCAGCAGATTCCCGAGAGGACGACAGTGCGGAGAAGCTGCTTCCTCAAGAATTAATCGTTGACCGTATTCGCATGAAATCGGATGAGAGCGGGTTATGGAATGGCAAACGGGCTCATCTTTTTGTGATTGCCCCCGTAAGGGCAGAGGCTATTCCTGTAACATCCGGTCACTATGATATTGGAGATTATGCCTGGTCACCGGATGGTACACGCATTGCATGGATTACTCATATACCCGCGGAAGACGAACATCACACTGATTTTTCTTTGACCAACCATGTGTATACCTCCAAACCCGACGGATCAGACATACAACAATTAACCCCTGAAGGGTATACATTCTATCGGCTATGTTTTGCACCTGATGCACAATCACTGGCCCTTCTTGCCAGCGATCGCACTTATGGTAACGCTACCCTTGCGAAGCTGTACATACTGCCTATCTCAGGTGGAGAGCCTGCATGTTTAAGTTCACATTGGGACGTGCAGTTGAACCACAGCCTTGTGGGTGACATGCGCTCCCATCTCGTGCCGACTGGCCCGGTGTATTCACGAGACGGCTCATCTATTCTCTGTCTGGCCAGTATCCACGGCAGTGTACGCATTGCCAGATTTCCATTAGATGGAGGCCATGCCGAGTATCTGTCGCCTGATGAGTGTGAGGTCTACCAGTTTGCCGAACTGGAACAGGGACAGATTGTAGCCGCTGCAGCCGACACGCAGCATCCTGGTGATCTGTATTTGTATGAAAGCCCAAATGATCCTGAAAGCAAGGCGGTCCGTCTTACCTTGAGTAATCCGCAGCTTGAGCAGGACATCTGGCTGTGTACACCGGAAACCTTCTGGTTTGATACCACGGATGGGCTGCGTGTGCAAGGATGGATTATGAAACCTGATGGTGTGGTGGACGGGGTCAAGATCCCGACCATTCTTGAGATTCATGGCGGACCACATATGATGTACGGCTTCACATTTATGCATGAGTTCCAGCTGCTGGTCGCACAAGGTTATGCTGTTGTATATATCAATCCACGCGGAGGGTTGGGGTACGGACAGCAATTTGTGAATGCATGTCGCGGAGATTATGGGGGCGGCGATTACCGCGACCTGATGGAAAGTGTAGATTACGCTGTATCCCGATATTCGTTTATCGATCCAGCCAGACTTGGTGTCACCGGTGGCAGCTACGGCGGCTTTATGACCAACTGGATCGTGGGACATACCCATCGCTTCAAAGCGGCTGTCACTCAGCGTTCCATCTGCAACTGGCTGTCGTTCTATGGTGTCAGTGATATCGGGTATTTCTTCACGGAGGATCAGATTGGCGGTAATGCATGGGACGATACTGAAAAGCTCTGGAAACATTCGCCGCTCGCATATGTTGGCAACATGCAGACACCACTGCTCATTCTCCATGGAGAACAGGATCTTCGCTGCCCGATCGAGCAGGCCGAGCAGTTATATGTTGCCTTGAAACGACGCAAGCAGACGACACGGCTCGTTCGTTTCCCGGGGGCTAACCATGAGCTATCTCGCGGCGGCCATCCGTATCTGAGAGTTCGACGGTTAGAGCATATCGTGGGCTGGTTTAATGAATACCTGTAGGGTTAGCCAATAATGACGGGTTAACCTGATCATACGAAAAGCCGTTTACCTGTAATCGCTCATGCTCACAGGCAAACGGCTTTTTCTATTTCATCAACTGGTTACTGGTTAAGGACTGTCAGTATCGAGACTACTCCTCTCCCCAGATCACCGTAATTTCATTCAAATCCTTATTTTCCGAAGACACATTGCCTGTAATGGAAATAGCATATTTACCTTCCTCACGGCCGATAAAACTGAATTCGTCAGCCTGAATATCCTCACTCTTCTGGGTCAGATTTTTGGTCTGATAATAGTTTTTGTAGTCTGTGCCGATCGTTGTCAGACTTTCTTTGGTCGTGTAGGTGAGAGACACCTTCTTGTTGCCGTCCATGATGTTCTCGATCAGACTGGTCGCTTTGGCATCCTTTGGCAGTGGGAAATCCGCTGGCAAATATTTGGACTTCACTCCTGACGCTTGTGTGTTTGTGCCTGTCGAAGGAGTGGTTGATTCACCACCACCCGTTGAGGACGAGCCACCTGAAGAACTCGAAGAACCGATGCTCACCTTATTCGCTTTGGCATCATATTTCACTTCGGTCTTCAACGCCTCGGCAATAGAACGAACCGGAAGATAGGTACTGCCTTGGTATGTAATCGGCGCAAGCTTCTTGCCCTGATCACCTGTCGGTGTGAAGGCTTGTCCATTGACTTCAATTGCAAGCCCATGGTTCAGGTAAGCCTTGATTGTTTCCAGTTTGCTTCCTGCATACACACCCGCTGATCCTGTCAGCACCATGCCAAATACACTGGCTCCAATCAACCACTTTTTGTTCTTCATATTCAAATCGCCTCCAAGTCTTAATTCAAGGATACTATTCATCCCTGTAATTGCATGAATCCATATTTAGCATTCAAATAATTCATTTAACAGTGTACTTTATCCATAAATGCTGAATGCATAACTAGCTTGCATTTCACATTAGCCCTATCATAAGCACTGGATTAAACAGTGTAAACGTTATCTCGCCAAATCAGGACCTGGGGCACATAAAAATGGTTTGGAAGTTGCGAAAATAGAAGATGTATCCGATGATATATAGGATGATGTTTTAGATATTTTCTAGAAACACAATGCAACCACAACTCAAGGAGGACTTCTAGTTATGATAAATCAGAGCACATTCAATACACCTATTCCCCGCTTATCCACCGCTTCCGAAAAGTGGGACGGGCTGGAGCACTTCTTTGGTGTGACAGACGCACTCCCGATGTGGGTTGCCGATATGGATTTTGCCGCTCCCCCTTCTGTTATCGAAGCTTTGCAGACACGGGTGGGACACGGTATTTTTGGTTACACTCTGCAGACAGATGCTTATCAAGCGGCCGTTATCAACTGGATGGAGCGCCGCCACAACTGGACAATTCAATCAGACTGGATTGTATTTACACCAGGCATCGTACCCGCACTCAGCATAGCCGTACAGCAATTCACTTCGCCAGGTGATGCCGTAGTTATTCAGACTCCGGTGTATCCTCCTTTTTATGATGTAGTGAGAGGTCAAGGCCGGGAACTGATCACCAATCCATTGTTTGAAAAGCAAGGGAAGTATACGATGGACCTGGAACAGCTGGAAGCAAGCTTCCAGACCGGCAAGGTCAAAATGCTGATTCTCTGCAGCCCTCACAACCCGGTTGGACGGGGATGGACCCGGGAGGAACTGGAAGGACTCGCCTCGCTGTGTCTGAAATACAATGTACTCATCGTATCAGATGAGATTCATGCCGATCTTATATATGAGCGCGGTGCTCATACACCGCTTAGTCTGATCTCGGAGGAGATTGCAAACTACAGCATCATCTGCACAGCACCGAGCAAAACGTTTAACATTCCTGGTTTGTGTACATCCAACATTATTATTGCAAACGCTGATTTGCGAGAACGCTTCGCTCTGGGTGTACGGACGATGGGCCTGTCCAGCATCAGCACATTCGGGGCTACTGCTACCGTGGCTGCATACGATGGAGGCGAGGAATGGCTTGACCAGTGTCTCACTTACATTCGCGGTAATATGGAGTATGTGCAGCAGTATATTACAGAGCATATACCTGGCATCAACGTGCTTCTGCCAGAAGCAACCTACTTGTTATGGGTGGATTTCCGTGGATTAGGCATGACTCATGCCGAACTAACCCGCAAACTGCTGCATGAGGGCAAGCTCGCCTTCAACGATGGCGCTGTGTTCGGAGCAGAAAGTGCCGGGTTTATGCGTATTAACGTCGCTTGTTCACGTGCTACGGTTGAAGAAGCAATGCGCAGATTATCTGTACTGTTTAACAAGTAAACATAAGGGTGCTCCAGGAGTCTCGCCATGGCGGACTACAGGGCACCTTCTTTATTGTAGGTTACTTAGGACGGCTCCTGACCTCCTTACCTACCTTAACGTAGATTTCAGATACCTTCTGCTCCAGTGTATAGATATTTTGCCTCGCACTCGCCCATTTCTCAGCCGCAGCTGCAAGTGAATTCAGAGCAGTTAATGTCCGTGCGGGCTCCACCTTTTTTAATATTTGCTTGAAGCTCCGCAATACACTGGCGTATCGTTCTCTGGCCAAGCTGACTTGCTTCTGGGCTGTTTGTATCTGCTTTTTTACAGCAGTTGTTTCAATTAACATGGTTCTCAGCCGCTTGATTTCAGCATTCTTCTGCTTTCGAGCTTCAGCAAGGCTTGCCTTCCTCGTTCGAATATCCTCCCTTGCCAGCTTCACCAACGGCTTCAGCGTCTCGGCCTGAGCGTGAAGGGCTGCTCTCCATTCCTTATTCTGAACAGCCTTGGCGGCAGACATTTGTTGGTTCAGGGAACGATAGAGGTTAAATAAAGGCTCATAACGTACTTGTGTGTCCTCAAGCGACTTTTGGAGAGCCGTCAGCTTGACTGCATCCGTCTCCCGAATTGCCTTCCGGAGCTGCACAAGTTCATCCGCATTGGCTTTGTGAAGCTGCTTGATTTTTTGCTGCCACACCCCTTCCTGCGTCTTCCATTTCCCCGCACTTTCATATGCCTGCAGCAGGGAACGCTTGGCCGATGCATCGGCCTTGTTTAATACGGTATCCCAGGCTTTCTGTGCATTTACATTTAGTTCCAGACCCTCCCCATACGCGGTTGCTGCATCCCAGGTCATTCCCACCCCGAACATAAACATGAATAAGATAACGCACTTAAACAGGCCCCGTTGATTCGGTGTTCCGAATGCATGTAATCGTTTGTCTGTTTCAGATACCCGTAGTTGTTTATTCATCTTGGTTCCCCCTTCATCACATCAAAAATAGTGAATACACCAGCGTCGCTACACACACTGAACCATTCTGGTCACGACAAAAAGCACCCGTAAGTCAGGCTTGTGCCTGCTCTTACGGGTGCTTCCCCATCAAAACATACCATATGAGATTCAGCGAAATAACTACTCAATTGAATCTTTACTTTTTCTAATATATTCCATGCAATGGTTCTGGTCAAGCTAAATTTGTATATTACTAATACATCACTATTTGTCCAGCAAAATGGCTCTCATGTCCTCAGTCAGGTCGTCCTCTCTTAACATCATATACGAATTCTGACCTCTGATAAAATTGAGTTTGATCTGATAGATCGTGTCGTTGTCTGTGTAATAACCGGATCTTTGACGCTGGAGCAGCTCGCTAATAATTTTTTTGTTTTTGGTCACGATTTTTTGGTTACCTTGGAGATTGGAGTCGATAAACTGCGGATCAGCATAGACCATCTTGACGTTGCCCGGACTGTTGATCTCCTGTCTGATGAACAGGGCGGAGGCGACCTCGTCTGCGGATACCCGCAGCTGATCGTACAGCTTGTTTTCTTTCAGCCACTCGATCAACCGACTATAGCTCGGTTTAATGGCATACATTGCGCTACGATTGGCACGATCCAACATCATTTTGGACGAAGAAGCATCCGGGTAATCCATATAAATTTCTGCGGTCGCAAATGTCTCCCATGATGACATCTGATCTTCGTATGATTGATCCAGAATTTCTGTTTTCAACAAAGCCTTGAATTCACGAATCAGCTCCGGATTTGTAATAAACACTGTCCGATCTCCGATGTAACCTGACCGGATGCCGATGTTTCGAACATCACCGTCCAGTATGTATGTCTCGTACCTGGACGTTTTGTAATCCTCCCAGTTTTTCATGCCCATCAGCTCCTGTTGGAACTCGGACGTTGGAATGTAATATTGTCGCGATAATGTTTTGCCATTTTTCAACTTATAGTCTATCACGACATTTTCTTCGTCACGTACAGTCCGATTCATCCCCATTTCGCGCAAGTGCAGATCGGAATTAACAATTTTCTGATGAAGTGTAACTACAGCGTCAATATATCCTGCATTTGTGGAATAAAATTGTTCGTCATCCATCTTAATATTTTGGTTATCCACATAGATGTAATGATCACCACCAATTCGTACCTTCTCCACACGCTCACTCGTCGGAACGTTCGATGCATAACCGTTCCAGTCCGCGACAGGCACGTATAGAATCAGTGCAATAACTCCCCCGTATACAGCAAATTTGGGGAGCAAGCGGTTACTCCAGATGAGCCAGGTTTTGCGAATAATCATCTCGGCTCCCAGGTATCCCGCAACGCCCCCGACCACGTATCCGGCGACACCCCAAAACTCGGAACCGCGGGGTTCGATCATCGTAAAATAGGCTCCGCTGAGCAATACCACTGTAAACATAAATCCAAAACGGAAGATCGGCTTCACGATGCGGAACGTTATCGCCTGTGTTGCCGATTCCACATGACGCTTACGGTAGAATAAGAACGTCAGAACAACCAGAATTACGGTCATCGCAGCATAGATTCCAAGCTCGACCCAGTCTGGCGGATAACTCAGACTGCTGATGCGAGCGATCGGAGATATGTTTCCACTGCTGAATCGAAGCGCGCTATCTGGAAATCCTAACAAATAACGCTGCAAGTGCATTACAAAAACTTCCCAGAAGACCAACGGAATCAAACAAATGGCATACACCGTAAGTCCCTGCAAAATGGACTGACCAATGCACATGCCTACCGCAACCGTCAGTGTAAACATGAACAACGAGATTATACTCATCGTCACGCCCCACGTCCAGACCGCTGTACCAGCAAAAATATAGGCAGGCTCCTTCACGACAGCAGACACCCAACCAGTAACTCCAGCCGTAATCCAGATTGGGACCAGAATCATCACAACTCCGGTTAACAGGTTCATCGTAAGCAGATGTTTACGCTTGAGCGGCAGACTGTGATACAGATCGGAAGGTCCACCAGCCTGGATATAGCGAAACAGAAATAACCCCATAACTACCGGTATGCTTATCGCAAAGAACCAAAGTAATTCCCCTCTTACCATGAACAAGCTGGCGATTTCTTGTGTATTTTCCCTATATGCTGTACCAATGTTCAACGGAAGAGATAACAATAAGAGAAGCAGATAAACAAGACCAAGCCATCCGTGCTGCCTGAAATTTTGGTACAGGATGCCGCGGTTAAAGTACAATCGGTTGAATATCATACCCTGCACCCTCCATTTCATAGATAAAGATTTCCTCCAGCGTCAGCGGCAGCACATCCAGCAGATACGGATCATGCAATCGGAATTGGGAGGTAACATCTTCACGATGACCTTTAACAATGTACAAGGAAACACTTCCTCTTTTTTCTTCATGCAAAATGTGAATGTGTTCTTTCAGCAACCCGGCATGATCCGGGTGACGAAAAGCAACCTGAATTTTGTGCGTATCGGCCTTGAGGTCATCGAGATCCTTCTGGACGATAATCTGGCCTTTGTGCATGATGGCTACATGATCACAGAGGTCTTCAATCTCTCGCAAATTGTGAGAGGAGATGATGATTGTCACCTGGCGCTCGGCCGCTTCCTGAAAGAGCAGGTTTTTGATCTGCTGGCGCATGACAGGGTCGAGACCATCAATCGGTTCATCCATGAGCAGTACCTCAGGCATACAGCTGAGTCCCAGCCATACCGCAGCCTGACGGCGCATGCCCTTCGACATGCGATGAAGCTTGCGTTTTACATCCAGTTTGAAGACAGCAGCCAGCTGCTCGAAACGCTCATCGCTCCAGCGCGGATAGACAGAACGGTAGAATGCAGCCATATGGGTAATCGACGATTGCGGGAAAAAGGTAGGTGCATCTGCCATGAAAATCGTACGACCCTTCAGGTCCAGATTTTCGTAAATTTCAGCCCCGTCAATGTGTACCGTGCCGCGGTCCTGACGGTATATGCCGGCGATGATTTTGAGCAGCGATGTTTTGCCTGCCCCGTTGGAACCAAGCAAGCCGTAGATCGAACCTTTATGTATGTGCATACTTACACCATCGACTGCCTTTTCCTGTTCAAAAGCTTTGATGACTTGATTGAGCTCAATCATGAGACACCTCCCTCTCTATACGGGCCATCGCTTCTTCAAATAAAAGAGTCAGTTCCGCTTTGGTTAAACCGGAATATGAAGCTTCAGCGATAAGTTTCACCATAGACTCTCTGATCTCATCTTTCATCGCTTCATTCGGATGTTCCACAGATGATGATACGAAGCTCCCTTTACCCGGTATGGAATAAATATAACCTTCACGTTCCAATTCACGGTATGCCTTCTGAATCGTATTCGGATTCACGGTGAGCTGCGTTGACAAAGCTCGGACGGATGGAAGCTGCTCATCGGGTTTCAGGACACCGTATACGATCATTTCCTTGACTTTATCCACCAGCTGCTCATAGATCGCCTTACGGCTGCGTACATCCAATTCGAACATCCGGCACCTCCTCTCATAACATGTTGATAATTACTGTGCTGTTATCAGGAAAATCACCTTGAGTGAAGTTTACCTGCTGCCTGTGTATTATCCATCACGAATATTACCTTCGGTGAGGTTCACCTGCTGCCTGCGTGTTATCCATCACGAATACTACTTCGGTCTGCATTGAACCACCGTACCAACCGTACTACTATTAATAATACAGTTAATACAGATTGTCAATATGTTAGATGGATTTAGTTTCAAGTTGAGGAACAATATGCATAGGTAATCAATATGATATAATTGACATAAAGTTACGTACAAACGCCTGGTGCTTGACGAGTGTACTCTGTAATTATGGGACAGGCTTTATAAGTAGTATGCTGTACGCTGTAAAAGTAACCGATGGAAGAGAGAGAATCGTGGAAGCAAGGAATGATTGGCTTAAATAGTGTGGAAGTATGGACAACTAAAGAAGTTGCAATACATTTAGGCTAGTTCATGTGGCTGAGGTTAACTTTTTCAGCGAAGGTATGGTTTGGCAACTAATGTAATCTTATGTTGTGAGTGGTCTGTCACTTGTCCTTCTCTTACCCCTTCGTTATGATAAAAGGAGCTAGTTTGGTTAAGTTGAGGTGGAATGTGTTGGGGTGGGGTCGGTTGAGTTGAGCTACGCTTCGCTAAGTTTGATCCAAAATTAATTTTGAGCGATTATTGGAATGCCCAGTCCGAGAGTTGTTCTGAGAGTAGATTTCAAATTAGATTCGAACCGCGCCTCACAACGTTCCGAACCTGTCCACCATTCGCGCACATTTCAGCATTTTGTTTATCAAAAGGTGGACACTATTGTATAAACAACACACCACAACCTCTAATCTACATATAGATTAATTATATTAATTTTATATCTATATATAGAAATCGGATGACTGGCAGGGATATAGTACCTTTTTGAAAACATTGTCCACCCTTTGAAAGACAAAAAGACTACATTTGTTCTTTTCCAATGGACACAGCCTCTTATAATCTTCAGAATGTACGAATCATACAGCTTACAGCTGATAAATAATAACGTCTTGGTAAGGAGCATTCCGAATATGACTGAGCAGCAGCCTGATGAACGTAACAACAACCGCGTTACTCCCCACGTTGAGGGCAGCAAATCCCTAGAGAGTAACGTTAACATGGATGTCTCAACAAATATTGTTAAGGGCACAATTGCTACTACTGATACTGACATTGATACAGACATAGGTACAGACATAGGTACGGCTAAAGATACACATGCTGAATTGTTGATAATCACAGATTCGGTTTCAGGCACAAATGCCGAGGGTGGTACAGATATCAGCTTGGAGACATATGCGGGGATGGAAACAAGCAAGGGAGTTTCTGCGAACGTATCAGACAGTTCTTCTCGTGTACTGATTGTGACTGCAGTTGATGCTGAAAAGGATGCGATTCTTCGGGGTCTGGGCGGCCATGCCGCAGATCACTTTGATGTGATTGCGGCGGGCGTTGGCCCTGCCTCGGCCGCTGCCGGAACTGCCGCTGCCCTGGCTTTTGCTTCAGCAGCGGCAAGTGCACATAAACTGGCGCAGGGCTCGGCTGCGCCAGAGGAATCGGATGCGGCACAGGCATCTGCCGCATCCTGGCCGGGGCCCGCAGGCGGGACTGGCAACGGGTCACCAGCCTACAGGCTGGTGATCAGTGCCGGCATCGGCGGCGGGTTCCCCGGCCGTGCGCCCGTCGGCTCCCTTGTGGTAGCCGACGCTATGGTTGCAGCCGATCTGGGCTCGCAGACGCCAGACGGCTTCCTCTCTGTGGACGAGCTCGGATTTGGCTCGTCCCGTGTGGCGGCGGACGCGGAGCTTGCCGCGCGCCTTCGCCATGAGCTGCAGCGGGCAGGGCTCGCTGTCAGCGGAGGCACTTCGGTCACCGTGTCCACGGCGACCGGAACTGCGGAGACGGCCGCGGAGCTGCTGCGCCGCGTGCCGGATGCTGCCGCCGAAGGCATGGAGGGCTTCGGCGTAGCAACAGCCGCGCAGCAGTTCGGCCTGCCGGTGCTCGAACTGCGCGGCATATCTAACGCGGTCGGTCCACGCGACCGCGACGCTTGGCGCATCAAGGATGCCCTCGATGCGCTCCAGGCAGCAAGTTCTATTTTACGGGAGGTTATCACATCATGAATATTGCTTTTTCCCCTTGTCCTAACGATACTTTTATCTTTCACGCCTGGGTGCATGGATTGATTCCAGGTGCACCTGAGCTTGAGGTTCGCTACGCGGATATCGATATAACAAATGGCCTTGCCGCCAGCCCACTCGGACCGGATATTCCAGAAGTTATGAAAATTTCCTATGCGGCACTCCCCTATGTTCTGGAGAATTACGCTTTATTGCCCGCTGGGGGTGCACTCGGCAGAGGATGTGGCCCTCTCGTTCTAACAGCTAATGGAACTACCGATCCTGCATACCTGTCTGGACGCCGGGTTGCTGTACCAAGCGAGCGCTCTACAGCCTATCTCTTATTCCGTCTATGGGCCGCACAAAATGTACCCGGCGGTGTAGGCGAAATTGTGGTTATGCCTTTTGATAAAATCATGCCTGCCGTCCGCGACGATCAGATTGATGCCGGACTGGTTATCCACGAAGCGCGTTTTACGTATCAAAATTACGATCTCAAACTAATGACCGACCTCGGCAACTGGTGGGAAAGTGATACAGGTCTGCCAATTCCACTTGGTGCCATTATTGCTCGCCGTGATCTGGATGCTCAAGCCCTGGCTGGCTGGGCACGTGCTTCGGTCGAGTACGCTTGGGCACATCCTGAAGAATCAAGACCCTATGTCATGCAACATGCACAAGAAATGGACCCGGCTGTAGCTGCTCAGCATATCGACCTGTATGTCAATGAATTCAGCGCAAATCTGGGCGAGGATGGGTACGCTGCAATCACCGCTCTACTCGGACGAGCCATGAAAGAAAAGCTTGTTCCCGAGTTCGATCTGAACCTGTTACGGATTTAATTGCTGAACTGAGCGGGGAGAGAGTTACTATGTAAAGTGCTGGTAAAAAGTAAAGAGCTGCATCCTTCGCAGAGCTAATGTGTTCAATCACTTAAGCATATTGCGTGGAGTTTTTCGAGGTTCATCGTCTGGGCCAACGTCAATTTGGTGTCTGTTTACCGCTAACGATTCTGAGAGAGCTTATTTGTCCATTTTTTGTGGTCTGCCAAATCTAACGATTCCCAGAAACCTTATTTGCCTGAGAATCACTCTTTTAGACCTCGATCTGGTCTAAATTACTGAAATAGCGTTCCTACGATTCGTTAGAATTTTAAAACCGCTAAATCAGGCTAAATAGCGTCGCTGGAGATCGTTAGAATTTCTCAGCCTGAACTCGAGACGCTTTTCAGCTATTCAGTGCTTTGTTAGTTTACTGCATATGCTGCATATTGCACTTGTGTGCTGTATATTGATCTGCACTGCATATTGCACTACTGTTTTCTGTATATTGATCGGCACTGCATATTGCACCACTGATTTCTGTATATTGATTGGCACTGCATATTGCACCACTGATTTCTGTATATTGATTGGCACTGCATATTGCACCACTGATTTCTGTATACTGATTGGCACTGCCCATTGCACCATTGTGTACTCTATATTGATTAGCACTTCATATTGCACCACTGTGTGCTGTATATTGTCACCACTATGTAGTTGCATCACCGCTTATTGTGCATCACTATGTATTCATCCGTTGCATATCAAAGGGCAGTCCTTTTCGTCGGCTTTACGTCAACAGGGCTGCCACTTTTTTATGGTTATGAGGTCAATACTTCTACGAGTAAGCTATTCTTTGTTCATTCTCTTCTGCCTCATTTTCCTTACTCTCCCTCTTACTCGTTGTACTGTTCCTTGTGTTGCTCTTTGTATTGCTCCTTGTACTGCTCTTTGCAGTACTCTTTGTATTACTTTACACTCACTTACCTCTTTTCCAGTCTCTTCTCTTCCTTTCTATACCCTTCTCTTCTCTCCTCTTCCATTCAATTAACTTACATTCTATTCCCTTCCCCTCCATTCCTTTACTTTACTTTACTCATCCTTCAATTTACTTCGACTCAGATATTAAGGTTCGAATCATAGAGTGTAGTGCGTCAAGCATCATGGAAAGCGGCAATGACGGGACAGACGGCGCCATAGCAGCAATTTCTGTTGAAGCCGGGAAGTGCACAAAGCCTGCCTGCACAGGCAGCTGCTCTATGCGAATGTAGTCCAGCACCCGATACATTGTGTTATTACATATATACGTACCTGCCGTATTAGAAACAGTAGCGGGGATACCTGCAGCCACCATATCATTGACCATTGCCCGGATCGGCAGAGTGGAAAATAATCCATCCGGACTTCCCGCCGCAATCGGCTCGTCCACAGGATGCTGACCCTGATTATCCGCATAAGAGCCGGACGGAATATCTTTTACATTAATTGCAATGCGTTCTGGTGTTATCGCTGTTCTGCCTTTCGCCAGCCCACATGCAATAACGACGTCTGGCTGAAAAGCCTTCATCTCTGCAATCAGCAAATCTGCACATTCATCAAAATGCACAGGCAGCAGCAAGGTTTTGAATACAGCCCCCTCCACTGCTTCATGTTCCAATGCCTGCATCAACGCTTCCGTTGGATTCACGATATCCCCGCCAAAGGGCTCAAACCCGGAGATCAGAAACTTTAACATTCACCCTACTCCCTCCTGATGTAAAATAACAACAACAAAACTCAATGCCCAGTGCCCCTTATAGCACCACCTTGTCATGAGGCAGGGCACCGCGTGCTGGGAGCTGCACGTCCTCCCCATCATTCCTGAAATTCATCCAGGGTTTGTCTGAAAACGCTGAAGGAAGCAGATTTTTACCGAATCTTCGTTTCAAGCCAGGAAGTTTCTCACAGGCGTACCGAGGACACGCCATAGGAAAGCACGCAGCAAGGAGCAAAAAACGGCTAAAGATTGCACTTCAGCGGGTTTCAGCTAAAGATGAACTTTAGCAGGTTTCAAGACACGCCCTGACCATGCTGGGGATTCTTCGCTTCTTACTCTGATTTGTAACGTAATCCCCATTGGCGGCGGACGGTGTCCATCAGCTTCATAATTTCGAGTGATTCATCAAGCTTCATGGTATTGCTCTCCGTGCGACCTTGCAGAATGCAGCGTCCAGCCTCTTCTGCCTCAAATGCATATCCGATGCAAGTCCGATCATCCACGTATTTCTCAGGCTCATCCTGACTGTTCAGATGTAGATATGCTTCCTTTCCCGCCAAGAAAAATGGTAGACGAATTCGGCCTTCCGTTCCATAAATAACAGCCTCATTGTTCAGATTCAAGCGAATGGCACCGTTCAACGAGGCGGAACGCCCTTCGGAGTAGGACAATAATACAGAGAACTGTTCATCTACACCGGTCTCCCCGATATGCGCAGTGCTCCATACATGCTGCGGCTGTTCGCCAAAGATCATCGATGCAAAGGAAATCGGGTACACCCCCGCATCCAGCAGCGCGCCACCGCCCAGATCAGGGTTAAGCAGACGTCCTTCCGGCTCCCAGCCGATACGAAAGCCAAAGTCTGCCTGTACCATCCGCACTTGTCCGATTCGTCCTTCCGCAATCCATGCACGTGCTTGAGCAATCGGGGGCAGGAAGCGGGTCCACATCCCCTCCATCAGAAAAAGCTTTCGCTCCCTCGCCGTTTCCACCAGCTGCTCCAGCTGACGAGAATTCATCGTAAACGGTTTCTCACAGAGCACGGCTTTGCCTGCTTCCAGACAAGCCATCACATTTTCCTTATGTACCGGGTGCGGGGTTGCCACGTAGATGATATCGATCTCAGGATCTCGCAGCAATTCATCATATGAAGCGTAAGCGTGTTCAAAACCGTACTCGGCTGCAAACTTCTCCGCGCTGCCTGCCGTCCGTGAACCGACCGCTGCCTTTATCGCATTTCCGGCATGCTCCAGATCTTTGGCAAACTGGGATGCAATCCACCCCGTCCCCATAATGCCCCACCGCACCTTGTCCCGTTTCTCCATAAATACACCCTCCTCAAAGAAATTTGCTGCTGCCGATCCATCACTTCAGAACATTTCATCCAGTCCAACATCGTATCTCTCTTATTTTACCAAAAAGAAGCACTCTCGTCAGAAAATGATGCTCATGTGCGTTATATTTCATTTTGCGCAGCAGATTTGCTAAGATGAGTTAGAAACAAGCTGAGAACCGTATAGGAGCGCGAAAATACAAAACGAATTCATACTCTGAAAGGAAGGTACGCCATGATCAGCAAAAGGAATATCGACCATATCCGCATACCTTCAGACAACGAGCTGCCTGAACGCCCATGCGGCGATAATAATAAACGCTCCACCCCTAGCTTACATAAAGAGCTTGAGCATTTTCTGAAGCATGCCTTGCTTGAACTGCGTCAAGCGAAGCATATCAACACACACCAGCCATTTCAGTGGCATCAAGCTGCACTCAAACATCACACTTTTATATATATGCACCGCTTCACTGGCACCTTGAATGTCAACGGTGAGCCGTCTCGTATCATGCGTAAATCGGCCTGCCTGTTCACACCCGGGACAAGCCTTGAACTTGTATCTGAAGCCGATCACGAGGCTGAGCTGTACATTATTGAATACGATCTGTTCCGAGCAATTGAGAAAACAGAAGCGAGACGCATCTATGAACGTGAACTGCATTCACCTGTGACCGGATCGATTCAAGGGCCTTTTTACGGCATTCAGCGTATTGCGGCACAGATTACCGAACTCGCACAATCGGATCATGAAGCCGGATCTCGTGATATCAAAGCCCAACTGCTGCTAACCGACCTGCTCTATATGCTCTGGCCTGTAGATAACAAGTCCGCTGCCGTCGAAGAGAATCGAAACAATCCCGAAGCGTGGCTAAAAACAACCCTTCAATACATGCAGCAGCATTACATGCATGAGATCAAGCTGGATACACTTGCTGAACTGGCCGGAATGCATCCGTCCTACTATTCACAGCTGTTCAAGAGCCGAATGCAGAAAAATCCGATCGAGTACATCACCCATCTGCGGATGAACCGGGCCAAGGAGATGCTGCTCACCTCCGATCTTCGCATTCGGGATATCGCACGCGAGGTCGGTTACCGCGATGAGTTTTATTTCAGCAGACGGTTCCGCAACTATGCCGGATATGCGCCGTCTGCCTATGCCAAGCAGGTTCATCGCAACATTGTGTCCCTTTCCTACCCGTACACGGATCACTTGATGACCCTTGGCATCACCCCATGTGCAGCTCAGATTCAAGGCCATTTGCCGCACATGCCCCGTTCGCTCCAACTGCCTTTTCATGCCTATGAGCCTTGGGAGCAGGGGCGTCAGGCTTTTCTGGATATGCATCCCGAATTGATTCTGACCAAGGATAATGCCGCAGCAAAAGCGATGGAGCATATTGGTGATATCGCTCCCATCATTACGATTCCATGGAACGAAACGGACGTCTTCGGCCATCTGGAACGCATTGCTACCATTGTGGATCGTACGCGAGCGGCTAGAGACTGGCTGGACGGGCATGAGCGCAAAGCAGAGCGTGCACGCAAAAAAATCAAGGAGCTTGCAGGCAGCCTTACGGTTGCTGTAGGCACGTTGACCGCCAAAGGTCCACGGATGTACAGTCATCGCAACTTCGGGCATGTGTTCTATCGTACGCTGCAGCTCGCTGCCCCCCCGCGTATTCAGGCTGAACTGCACGGAAAAGCTCCTGGAGTCGGCTATAACTGGATGCCGTTTACACCCGGGGAGTGGCATGGTCTCGAAGCCGATGTGCTGGTGCTTGCGATAGACAACATGCATAATCGAGCAACATTGCTGCAAAAATTAAAGAATGATCCGTTATGGAGCAGCCATCCTGCCGTGCGCAGCGGGCGGGTGCATCTGGTCGATTGGAGCGCCTGGGTTGTCTACGCGCCATATTCCATTAACATCCAGCTCGAGGAAGCGCTCTCGATGTTGACGAGCAGGCCTGTACTTTTGTAATCTAAAAAATGTCCATTTCCCAAATCTTAATTTATGCCATGTACGGGCCTGGATTAAGATTTTATAATATTCACTAATTGATAATGATAATCAATAACAACGAAAGATGTTATTTGTTATAAAGGAGTGACCCGTATCCAACATCCGGGACTGCCCCAGCGTCCGACTAATGTTAAACGATCCGCAATCACCGTTGGCCTGATGTTTCTGTCCGCCGCCGCCGTGCTGCTGATCAGTATGTTTGTTGCCGTCTCGTTGGGAGCCAAAGGGTTAACGCTTGAAACGGTGTGGACCGCCGTATTCAACTACAACCCTTCCATGACATCTCATCAGATCATTCATGAGCTTCGACTGCCGCGTGTACTGGCTGCTGCTGTAATCGGAGCAGCCTTTGCTGTCGCAGGAGCGCTAATGCAGGGGATCACTCGCAATCCTCTGGCCGATACTGGCATACTCGGGATTAATGCAGGGGCAACCTTTGTCGTAGCGCTAAGCTTTGCATTCTGGCCGGGATTACCCTATGGCTGGATTATGCTGCTGTCCTTCATTGGGGCTGTGCTTGGCACCCTGCTCATCTTCCTGCTCGGGATGGCTGCACCCGGAGGGCTCAGCTCCATCAGGCTGACCGTTGCCGGAGCCGTTATTGCCGCCATGCTCAGTTCATTAAGCACGGGCGTCGCCATTTATTTTGACCTGAGCCAGGATCTGGCCTTCTGGTACGCAGGGGGTTTTGGAGGCATCGAATGGCGCCATCTGCGGCTGATTCTTCCGGTGCTGCTGCTTACGCTGCTGTTCACCATGCCGCTCGCGAGGCGTGTCTCGCTGATGTCACTTGGTGAAGAAGTCGCCATTAATCTGGGGATCAATCTGCGCTGGACCCGCCTGCTCGCCCTCGCTGCTGTCGTTGTGCTCGCAGGGGTTTCTGTATCAGCAGTAGGCTCCATTGGCTTTGTAGGTCTGGTTATTCCACACATGTCCCGCAAACTGGTGGGTGTAGATTACCGGCTGATTATACCGATGTCCTCCCTTCTGGGCGCGATCCTGCTGGTGCTGGCTGATCTCGGGGCACGTATTGTGAATCCGCCTCAAGAGCTGGCTGTAGGGATCATGGTTGCTTTTGTCGGCGTACCGTTCTTCCTCTATCTGGCCCGGAACGAAAGGAGGGCTTTGTAGTGATGAAACGGAAAATTGCATCCGCAGCGAGCGTTTTCGGCAGGTTCAATCAAACCTTCAATCAAATCTCCCGGGGCAAGAGAGCAGTGATCATCAGCGCTGTGCTGCTCTTTCTTGCAATACTGGTCATCATCATCAGCCTGAATACAGGCACCGTGCGAATGTCACCTGTAGCTGTTCTGCAGACTTTTCTGGGACAGGGAAGTGAACAGGATCAGATCATCCTGTTTGATTACCGCCTGCCGCGAATACTCGTAACGGTGCTTGCCGGGGCTGGATTGGGCATCGCAGGTGCTGCTCTGCAAGGTATTACACGCAACGCCCTTGCTGATCCGGGGATTCTGGGTTTGCATGCTGGAGCTGCATTCGGGCTTATCGTGTTTGTCAGCCTTTCGTTCAGCATGGATACCTCTGTAGCTCTGTTGATTCCGATCTTTGCTTTTGCCGGAAGTGTCGCTGCCGCCCTCATCATCATGCTGCTGTCCTACGACAGACATAGCGGAGTGTCACCGATCAAGCTTATTCTGGTCGGAATTGCTGTGGCCGCCGGATTCCATGCGCTCACCTTGTATCTGTCGCTGCGTCTGGATGAGGACACGTATTCCTTTGCTGCGCGCTGGCTTGCAGGCAGTGTGTGGGGCCGCGACTGGATTCATGTGCAGGCTTTGCTTCCCTGGGTAGTGCTGTGTATCGCCTATATCTGGAGTCGCTCCAAAACGCTGGACGCTTTCCATCTGGGTGATGCGGCTGCAACCAGCATTGGAACACCTGTCCGCTCAAGGCGTATTCTGCTGCTGCTCTGTGCTGTAGCCTTGTCCGCAGTGAGTGTATCCATGGCTGGAGGGATCGGCTTTATCGGGCTTGCTGCCCCTCATCTGGCCCGCAGACTGGTCGGGCCGATACATCGGCATTTGATTCCCGCTGCCGGACTGATCGGCATGGTCATTCTGGTGACTGCCGATACAATCGGCCGAACGATTTTTGCACCAAACGCCATTCCGGCAGGTGTAGTTGTAGCCGCGATTGGCGCACCTTATTTTTTATACCTGCTGGTACGAACCAAATGATAGATGAAGATGAACCATTCAATACACCTTATTCAAATTCAATTACATCACACAAGATGAATCCAAAAGAAGTTCAAGGAGAATGACAACTATGTTGAAGAAAAAACTAATGCTTTTGCTTACGATAAGTCTGGTGCTTGTCCTTGCGGCCTGCGGGGCAGCCAAAACGTCCACATCTGCCTCTGACAAGACTGACAAAAACACAAATACGAGCAGTTCGGCGGACAATGCCACCAATGCTGCAACTTCAGGTGAACCTCGAATTGCATCCATGTCCATCCACCTGACCAATGATTTGCTTTCCCTGGGCATCACCCCGGTCGGCTCCGTTATTGGCGGCGAAGCAAAGGGTTTCCTGTCCCATGTCGCTGACCGCCTGAAGGATACAACACCGCTCGGCTCTGTAAAAGACCCGGACATGGAGGCACTGCTTGCCCTTAAACCTGATGTAATCTATCTGGATGAGGAATTTTCCGGTGACGATATCGCCAAATTCGAGAAAATTGCACCTGTGCATGTATTCAACCTCGACAATGGCACTTGGCGTGATCATCTGAAGGAGATTGGCAAGCTGGTGAACCGCGAGCAGCAGGCCGAGAAGTATATTCAGGATTATGAAGCGGAAACGAAGGAAGTGAAATCTCTGATTCATAATCAGATCGGGGATGGTACCGTGATGGCGATTCGTGTCACGGCCAAGGAGCTGCGTGTATTCAGCACACGCCGTCCAATGGGCCCTATTTTGTACGACGACCTCGGGTTGACTCCAGCCAAAGGCATCAAGGATATGGATACCGCCAAGCCGTATCAGGTCGTATCACGTGAAGTGCTGCCCGACTATGATGCTGATGCCATTTTTGTTGTGGTGAACTCGGATGATGAAGCACAAACGATGTTCAAGGAGCTGCAAAACAATCCGATCTGGCAAGGGCTGAAGGCTGTCAAAGCCGGGCATGTATATCCAATCGGGGCGCAGCCTTGGCTTGATTATTCCTCGATCGGCAACAAGATGGCAATGGACGAAGCGAAAGAAATGTTTTCTAAAAAGTAAATCAAGCTTCGCCTGACGCTGCAACCAACAAAAAAACCTCGCTTTGGCAAGGGAACCGCGTTAACAAGACAGTGAGCATGATGCTCCTGTTCAATGGGCATAGGGATGAACACTAACTAGTGTTATAGCTCTCTATGCCTTGCGTTTCCCTTATCAGGCTGAGGTTTTTTTATTTTTATCATAACCCATTACACCGTACACACAACGATTTCTATCACACCGTACACACGACGATCTCTATATCCATATCTGCAAACGTATTCTGAATAATAAGGATAACCTTTTCCCACTTCAGCCTGTCCAGCCCACATCCAATTCGAGGCATAGCCAGCCGGGTAATTCCCTGCTCTTCACAGACTGTCCGCATGGACTCCACTGCCTGGGTTAATGACAAATACGTCGGTTTATTGGAGAATTTAGCTTTGGTAACCAGATTCAGCGTCCGTCCAACCGGATAACATCTGCCAATCTCCAGCGGCTCCTGCCGGGCCTGCTCCTGAAGGGATTTCAGATCAAACCTCTCCCGAAACTGCACAGCGATCCCCTTGCCCATCCGTGCGTCAGCCGATATACAGTGTGCCAGGGAATATTCCTCCTCCAGTTCAAACAAATCCTGCTGCCGTTCATCAAACTGCATGTAATATCAATCCTTTCCTGCGATGTGGATTATACTCCACCACTCCGTTTCCTAAAGCTATTGGTCGTCCTGACACCAAGCGAACTACGCTTCATGTATGACACTGTAATAATCATGTACTTTCTGTTGCATCCTTTGATGCACGTACTGTCGCGTACATGGAAGTTCGTATTACCATCTCAAATTTCCTTTGCTTTATAAGTTGAACTATTCATTTACACGTTAACGGAGGGGACAGAAAAAACCTGAAAAAGCGGAGCGGTCGCCTTTATCACCGGATTTTCCCCTTTGGAAAAGGGTATCGAAAAAATCTGGGGATAACAGCGATTGGAAGGTTATTCTGTCATCGGAGTGGTGTGTGTAAAAAAATTTAGTTCAACTTATATAGCATTCGGCGGAACGTCTCCAGCGTTCGTTGTCCTGCGCTTCGGTCAAATACGGCAAAAACGATACGATCAAAATAATCACGGTACCGCTCCTGAACCAGTATATCTTCAAAATAAGCTGCCACCTGCGCAGGCTCATTTCGAAACACTCCGCAGCCAAAAGCCCCCAGCACAATCGTTCGATGACCGTGGGCAGCCGCAACCTCCAGAATATATCGAATACGTTGCTTCATCACCGCATGAATCTGCTCATCCGTTGCTTCGTTCCGCTCCTTGACCACACCTGCATTGACTGCTGGTGCCGTAATGAATGAACTGGTATAGTACTGATCGAGCAATCGATCATCGTCATCCCGAATCACAGGCACATGTGGTGAATAGATCATATAATCGGAATAGAGACAAGAGCGCTGCTTGCGATTATACTCATACATCTCGTGCATCTGGGCAATACACGGATACAGCCCGGTTGCACGTGCCAAGCTTTCCTCCTGAGCCTGACTTCCGCCGAGGAATCCGCCGCCCGGATTTTTGGCCGATGCAAAATTCAGACACACAACATCCGTTCTTCCTTCCTCCAGCGTCAGGCGAGCAGCCGCCGCCAGTGTCGTTTCTCCGGTTACTTCGATTCTCTCCGCTTTTCCTTGAGAGACAATAGACTTGGACTCCTGCTGGTTCCCTGATGAGTCAGCTTGCTCTCCTTTGTGCAGCTTTTCCTTCAAAAGAGAAAGCTCCGAAGGACGATAGAGCACGGAGTTCTGAATGGCCTGCTGCATATCTTCCTTGATATGAACGGCACGGTCATATCCATTCACGTACGTACCTTCTTCCAGAATCTCCAACGTCTGATGGGCAATACGCGAGCGCCCGGAACGCGAGTTGACGGCTGTACGGTCTGCTGATGTATTAGATCTATTAGCTCCATTAGCTCCATTAGCTCCATTAGCTCCATTAGCCTTACTATTGTACTGGTTGTGTTTATTGTTTTTTTCGTAATAACTCATTTCAAGCATCTCCTATCTCTTCTCTCAGACGTGTCAGAATCTCTCCGAGCCAGTTCGTTCCTCGCCAAGTCGAGCGATTACGAATACGCGGATTTTCCTCGGCAAGTCCCACGCCCCATATCCGGTCATCCGGGCTTGCTTCCACAAGTGTTGTACCACGAGTAGCCAGCAAAGCCGCCAGCAGTTTCTCGTTCTGTGTAAATTTTGCCTGATTGCCTTCATAAACAATGCGCTGGCATTCGGCTTCCCATACGGTCTGGTCAAAACCTTTGACCTGTCGGCCCAGCTTTTTTTGCACCGATGCCGAATTCGTGCTCATGATTTGCTCTGCGATCTTCAGATCGCCAAAGAGCAGCGCTTTCTGATGCATCATATATTGCTCCGCACTGGTGTATTGAAGCCCGTTCACGATAAAATTAGCCGGGTGCCACTGGGAGAATGGTGATGCTGTGTGCCAGAAAAACGTAAACTTCTCCATCCTCATATCACCTCCCTCTCGGGATTCAACCGATACAAGCGGGATGGCCGATGACCCGCACTGCTTGCATACTCCCCCGTCTCGATCACCCAATCTGCCATTTTGCGCCGAAAGGCAGCAGCCAGCAGTTTTTTGCCGCTAATGATCTCATACACCTTCTGCAGCGCGGTCAGCGTGAATTTCTCAGGCATCAGATTAAACGCAATATCGGTATATTCAATCTTGGCGCGCAGCCGCTCCAGCGCATAATGAATGATTTTGGCATGGTCAAAAGCAATTCCGTGAGCCTGCAGTAGACTCAGACTGCTGCTGCGTACACGCCCCTGCACCTGCTCCTTCGTCTCTACTATGGCCGATAGCTGCTCTGTTTCGTTGCTCAACATGAGCTGAAGTCTGCGCTCTGTCACAAGCCCATGCTCGTGGATATGCCGCTTCTCCTCGATCAGCCTCTGCTCCACTCGAAACCAGCTTGCTTCACTGGCATCATCGCCGGCTTCAAGCTCCAGCTCACTGCTGTCCACCAATGCCATGTAAGAGCAGCTAATTACGCGTGTACGCGGGTCACGGCCCACATCTCCCCATGTGTAGAGCTGCTCCAGATAGATGTCATCCAGCCCCGTCTCTGTCTGTAATTCTCGCCGCGCAGCATCCTCCAGTGATTCCTGCATGGATACGAATCCCCCGGGCAATGCCCACTGGCCCAGATAAGGGTGACCTCCCCGGCGAATCAGCAGTAACCCAAGCTCCGGCTCCGCAAGCTTACGATAATTCTCTTGTTCTTCACTGCGAATCGTAAATACCAGCATATCGACAGTGACTGAAGGACGTTCATAATCTCCTGCATCATATGTTCTGAGAAATTCCTCTTCGCTTACAGCCGACAGCTCCTGCTGCACAGAGCCCAGCACAGGTTTACTCCGATCAAGCTGTTCTGCATGTAATTCAGCCTCAGCCCCTGTATCACTTGCGGCTCCATTCTCTCTATCTCCACGAGACATGATTATGCCCCCAATCTGTTATTATCATTTTGTTATTAACAATAAGTTAATAACACTGTAGCATATTCGATATATGCAGGTCAAATCATGTGCAGCTCGTTTTACACCACACCACCAAACGCAGCTCCGACACGCGGCGCCCTGCCTGATAACCAAGGTCATGATCATCAGAGCCCTTGCACCACGCAAACATCAAAAAGCCGTCGCCTGGCTCTATAACATACAGAGCAAGCACGACGGCATTTTTTTCTTCCCAGTGAGTTCCTAGAACTTCATAGTGTAGTGTTCAGAGTCCAGCCAGAGGTTGACTCACCTTAAAATATGCTGTCCGGGACATAGTATATTTTCTGCCCGTTCTTTTTGTTTCCAGGGTCTGTGACAATTGTAAAGTAGACATTGCCATTCTTGTTCTGCACACCCTCAATTTCATGCTTTCCGACATTCGTTATTTTCACAAGAGTCTGATATGTGCCTGAGCTTGAGATTTTAGCAATCTGAGGTGTTTGTCCTTCGGCCCCGCCGGAAGTAAATATTTGTGTTTTACCTAGCAAGTCCGCGCCCTGAAAAGAACCATTCGGTCTAATAATGCCACTGCCCGACTGCGTGAAGCTGGAAACTGCCGCTTTGATCGCTGCTGAGCTGTCCATCCGAACCTGCTTGTTCTGGTCAAGCAGCCTGTTCAATGCAGCCGTATCATACACAGACCATACCACCTTATCTGTTTTGGAGTCTTTACCCTCCCTCGTTTGAATCCGGAATACGGTATAATTGCTGTTGCCACCGCCATCCACCCGATATGTCGTTCCTTGTTTGGAACCCTTTTTGTTCGCGTAGTTCATATAAGTGAAGCGATGCAGATCGGTATAATTAACCGTCTTACCCGCCTGATATTGAAGTCTTGCTACCTGAAGCGACCAGTAATAAGACGTTGATGGATCTGCTTTGGAGCTAAAATAGAAATAGTTCGATCCATTGTACGTATACATATCCAGTGTCTGGCAATGACCACTGTTTGTAATCGTCATATGATCCACATATTCTGCATTGCTGCCTTTGATCAGCAGCCTAGAGAGATGACATGTCCCATTTACACGCTGCGTAACGTATACATATTTACTGGCGATATATGCCTTTTGCACAGCTTTATCATACTTGAGTCCTTTAAGATTGTACGCCAGCTTGGCCGAAGCGTTGACCGTTTTTCCCGGAGAAGCGGCAAAAGCCGGCGCAACAGACACCAACAACAGGATGAATGCAAGAAAAGAAGATATTAATGTTTTCCATTGCATGGCCGTAAAACGCCGAGATTGATGATTAGACATACCATTGCCTCCTTTGTTACCTATGTTTTTTGAACATATATGCTCTGATCGACGGCCTCTGAATTCAAACTACACCTAATAGATAATACCATATTTTCCATATTTATAAACACCAAACTCTCAAATCGTTTACACTGTATTTTATAGTACAACTGTGCTATATTGTTTTTAATTCATTTGTATTAATTAAGGAGGGCTTCATGAAACGTATTGTCTTACTGGATATTCTTCGAGGTTTCGCCATTGTTGGAACATTAGGAACAAACATCTGGATTTTTGCTTATCTGGGTGATCTGAATCTGGTATTTGGCAATGCACTTGAGCCGTGGTGGAGTTCAGGGGATCGCTTGCTGCAGACCATCATGCTTATACTGGTGAACGGAAAATTTCTAGGCATGCTCACGCTGTTATTTGGTGCTGGCATGGAATTGAAACGTCAAAAAGCGGCTCGTGACGGATATCAATGGCCTGGAGTTTATATCTGGTCATGCGCACTGCTGCTGCTGGATGGTCTGCTTCATTACCTGTTCGTGATGGAGTATGATGTGCTGATGAGCTACGCTGTCACAGGTATGATTGTTTCTCTGATCATTCATCGTTCCCGCCGTTTTATGCTGATAATGATGGGAATCGCGGGTAGCATCCATGTGATCGGCGTTATAGGAATCACAGCCCTGCTGGCACTTGAGCCCGGTTCAACCTTTAACGGGATGGATATGATTACCCGGCTGTATGCCACCGGGACATGGTGGGAGCAAGTGATGTTCCGGCTGAACAATTTCGGATTTTTCCGTGCCGAGTCCATCGCGATCATTCCGCTCAATGTCTTTCTATTCCTGCTCGGATCACTGCTTATGCGGACAGGTGTATTCTCCAGCGATGGGCCTGGGCGTCTCAAACGCCATAAACTGATGATCATCGGGCTTGGAGCGGGTATTCCTCTGAATCTTCTGCTGCTTGTGCCAGGCGGCATGATGGATATCTGGGTACGTTACATCAGTGCCCCCGTACTCACGCTCGGTTATGTCGGAATCATTGCTATGATCATGGAAAAGGGGAAAATTCCCGGACTGCTGCGTCGATTCGGGGAGATTGGCAGAATGGCACTGAGCTGTTACATTTTACAGAACATCATTGCCTCTGTACTCTTCTATGGATGGGGCTTCGGACTTGGCGGACGGCCGTCATCTATCTTCATTTTGTTGATGTGGCTTGGGATCTGTCTGATGTTAATGCTGTTCTCGCACTTCTGGCTGCGAAAATATAAGCTAGGGCCGGTAGAATGGCTATGGCGCAAGCTGTCCATCTCGCCCGCACCCGGAAGCAAGTCACAGGAAACCTCAATATAAATAACCTTCATGCCAAAAAGGGCTGTCCCACACCATCAATGATTGATCTTGATCAACGACCGATGGATGTGAGACAGCCCTGCTTGATTGAAATTGAATAACGAACCCAGCAAGCTATACTCCCTCCTTTGTGCGCTGGCTTTACTATTTACTATATACGTTTTGCTCTTTCTGTCTGCTGGTACAGCCCGAAGCACGAGTTTGTTTCCTCTCTCCCGCAATTAATTCGCTTCAACAGGCAGGCACAACGTAAAGGTTGATCCTGTACCAAGCTCACTCTGTACGGTAATTTTACCGTTATGATCCTGAACTATTTTTTGACAAAGCGCAAGTCCCAGACCCGTGCCCTCCTCTTTGGTTGTAAAAAACGGATTAAAAATAGAAGAAAGCGAACTTTCAGGAATTCCGCTACCTGTATCAGATACAGTGATAAGTACCTTATCCCCTTCCTTCAGCATATCCATATGTACCTCTCCCGGGTCCGACATTGCTTCAAACGCATTACGAATCAGATTAATCAGAACCTGTACAATTTTATCCCGATCCATGTTCACGTACACCGATTCATCCTTCATATCAAGGATAATTCGATGCCCTCTTGAGGCTGCGTCCGATTCAGTCAAAGACATCACACGTTCCAGACACTGTGCCAGCTTCTCCGGTTTCATATGATTGACTTGCGGCTTGGAAAATTGTAAAAATTCGCCCGTCAAATCGGTAACTCTCGTCACCTCACTCATAATCACTTCATACCACGGTGCAATATTAAAAGCTTGTCCACGGGACAACTGCAGAAACCCCCTGATCGCAGTAAGTGGATTACGAATCTCATGAGCCATGCCAGCAGCCAATTCTCCTACCGCCCGCAGTCTTTCGGAGCGAAATATCTCCTCTTCATTTTTGATCCACTGGCTGCGCTGCTGCTGTAACAGCTGGTCCTCGGCAGTGGTCATGAATTGCTGTAATGTCTGTGACAAACTCGGATAACGTGAGATGCTATAACCTACTTGCAGTCCCTGAAGCTCATTGGCCAACAAACAGGATATCCTTTCCTCAATATGCTGTATTTGCGGCAACACGATGGCAAATCGGTCACCTGCATACCGCGAGATGCCGTAGGCTTCCGGAAACTGGCTTGTAATCATATTGCCTGTACCCGTGATGACCGAGCACCAAGGGTCTTCCGAGGCTTTTTTGTATCCGCTGAAATTATGTACATTCAAAAGCACTAACAGGAAGGAGCCCTTTTCCTCCATCGTCTTATGAAGTACCTCCATATAACCTTCATAGTTCAACAATCCTGTGAGAGGATCATGAAGAGTAAGAAACTGATTCTTTTCCCGAAGCTTGCGTTTTTCCGCTTCACTATTCATCAACGTATGGTATATAACAACAATGACAACGGAGGTCAGCAGATCAAATATAGACACCAGTAAACTGTACGCATCCAGCACCGAAACGTAAGAAAGTCGGATCACGGTGTACTGCAGCATTAGAAGCACAGAGATCGGTAACGTTTGGATGAGCTTCTGTTTGTTCTGGATCATGGAGAGAATAAGCATATAATAAAGCAGGTTACACCAGTTCAATTGACTGAAATAATGAAATGAACCAAGGATCAGCCATTGTATCACTCGTAATACAGGATAACGCCGCTCTCCCCATATGCTCGCAACTAGCAACATACCTGTAACCAGCATCAGGATCGGATGAGATGTTTGTCCCAATATATATGAGGATATAATGACAAGCAGACAACCTAGTGGGAATATTACCATCTTCATTGTGTAACTTAGCAAATAGCCTCGCCCCCTTAGACAAAAGTCACACTAGCAACAACATATCCACAAATATTATATCGATTATGATTAGCTGATGTTGTCGATTATTGGAAGCTAACAAAATTCGCAAGGATGTATAATTTCTCAAAACAATAGGGCATATGAAGTAATTGCAATATGAAAAAGTGTATGATTACGCATCTAAAAATCAGTATATATACATAACCACGAAATGAATAATCAAATATTAAAGCCAGCTCTCTGAATCTGAGGGCTGGCTTCTTTGCTGCTTTTCACTATAGATCATGCTGATGATTCGATGAGAACATGCTTTTATTTCTTAGCCATATACTTGCGAATGTCGAATGCAACGGCAGCTACAATGATCAAGCCTTTGATGATCAGCTGCCAGTATGGGCTGACACCGATAAAGGTGAGGCCGTAGTTAATGACACCAAAGATCAGCACCCCGGCCATAACACCCGGTACGGTTCCGATTCCTCCGGCTGTCGAGACCCCGCCAACTACACACGCAGCAATGGCATCCAATTCGTACATGTTGCCGTAGTTATTCGTAGCCCCACCGGTACGAGCTGCTTCCAGCACACCGCCCAGTCCATAAAGTGCACCCGCAATCGCATACAGTGCAATCAGATTGCGAGCGACATGAATGCCGGATACGTGGGCTGCCTGAATATTTCCACCGATTGCATACATATTTTTACCCAGACGAGTTTTGTTGAAAACAATCCAGCAGATAAGTGCAACGCCGATTGCAATCAGCACGATATAAGGGATCGAATACCCTCCGCCCAGATCAATATATCCAGAGCCTATTGTTGTAAAATCGGGTCTAAGCCCCCCGATCGGCTGTGACTGATTAGGCTCGGTATCGAAATAGATCGAGTTTAACCCGTACACGGCAACCATTGTACCCAGTGTGGCAATGAAAGGCGGGACATGCAGTTTGGCTACGATAATGCCATTGACCAACCCGACAAGCAGACCTGCCACAATGCCAATGATGATGGGCAATCCCACCCACAGCTGCGGCAGATCAGGGAAAAATCGGTTGGCATAAGTATCGATCTGCAGCATGGATGCCGATACAACCGCTGTCAAACCGACAACACGCCCGGCAGACAGATCGACGCCTCCCGTCACGAGAATGAAGGCTGCACCCAGCGCAATAATGGCCCTGGTTGAGGACTGCTGTAATATGTCCCGCAGGGTGGAAAAGGCGAGAAAGTTCGGATCGGCAATCGCGATTCCGATCACGAGCAGGATCAGCACGATAAAAATCGCACGCTGGGCTACATATTGCTTCACTTGATTAACTAGAGTTGTATTCATCTGTGATCCTCCTGACCAGCCATCCGCTGTTGGGCGGCCAGCCTCATAATATGCTGCTCCGTGGCATCGGCTCCGTCCACAATACCGGTAAGACGTCCTTCGCTCATCACCATGATGCGGTCTGACATGCCCAGCAATTCAGGCATCTCCGAGCTGATCATGATAATGCTTTTACCTTGACGAGCCAGCTCGGTAATGATCGTATAGATTTCGAATTTGGCTCCAACGTCAATTCCGCGTGTCGGCTCATCCAGCAGCAAAATTTCCGGGTCCGTTAACAGCCAGCGAGCCAGCAGCACCTTCTGCTGATTTCCACCTGAAAGGTTTCGAATCAAATTGTTAACCGAAGGCGTTTTGGTTCTGAACTTCTGCGTCTGCTGCTTTGCCTCTTCACGTCCCTTTTTCTCATCCAGCAAGCCCAGACGATTCTGATAGCGACCAAGGCTGGCAATAATCGTATTTTCATAGACAGATAACACCGGGAAAATACCGGTTACCCGCCGCTCTTCAGTCAGGAGCGCAATGTTATGACGTTTCGCTGCGGCGGGCGAATTAATTTTCACCTTTCGTCCATGAATAGATATCGTACCGGAAGCAAGGCCGCGCAAGCCAAATAACGATTCCACCAGTTCCGTACGCTGCGCCCCCACCAGACCGCCAATGCCTAACACTTCGCCTTTACGCAAATTAAAGGACACATCCCGAAATGAATTGGGCTGATTCGATGTCAGTCCTTCTGCCTGGAGAATGACTTCACCGGGGACATTAAGCCGTTCCGGGAAGCGTTCACTCAGATCCCGCCCCACCATTCGGGTAATGATCAGGTCGGTGGTCAGATCAGCGGCATCCCAGGTTCCTACGACACATCCATCCCGCATGATCGTTACTTCATCCGATATCGTTAAAATTTCCTCCATCTTGTGTGAAATATAGATGATCGACACACCGCGGCTGCGCAGTTCATTAATAATGGTGAACAGCTGCTCCACTTCCTTGCCTGTCAGGGAAGAAGTGGGTTCATCCATGACAATGACTTTGGAATGAAACGAAACGGCTTTGGCGATTTCCATCGATTGAATTTTGGATACAGACAACGTTCCAGCTAATGCCCTGGGCTCAATATCCAGATTCAAGTCCTGAAACAGCGCCTTTGTATCGGCATACATGCGTTTCTCATCAATCAGCAGGCCCTTCATTGGGAAACGTCCCAGCCATATGTTCTCCATCACCGGACGGTACGGAACCGGATTCAGCTCCTGATGAATCATGGAGATGCCTTTCTCCAGAGCAACCCTGGAATTTGGAATATCTACAGGTTTTCCTTCAATATGGATCGTGCCTGCATCGGGACGGTACATCCCGAACAAACATTTCATCAAGGTTGATTTACCCGCTCCATTCTCGCCCATCAGCGCGTGAACAGTTCCCGGCTTCACCTTCAGTGTCACTTCGCTGAGTGCCTGCACACCGGGAAAAGCCTTCGAAATTCCGTTCATCTCCAGCAGATAAGGTGACTGCATTTCATATCCTCCCCTTTCATCTGACCGGTCAAAAAAGGACGCTGCCCAAATGACATACGTCCCTCTCTGCTGCTATTATTGGGCGTCGGCAATGTTGTCTTTCGTAATTTTTTTGTAAGCAATCCAGACATACTTTCCGTCCGTAATATCAAATTTCGTATTGTCCTTTGTTGGTGTCTCTCCCTTAGCCAGAACTGCTGCCAGAGCTACCGTTGCCGCCCCCTGGTTTTTCGCATCATTCAGCACAGTGCCCAGCATCGTGCCGTCCTGCAAGGCCTGAATTGCCGGAGCTGTAGCATCTACACCTACGACCGGCATCGTTTTGCCATCCTTGAAGTACCCGGCTGCTTTCAACGCTTCAATCGCACCAAGTGCCATATCATCATTGTTAGCCAGCACGGCTTCGATTTTGTCGCCATGGGAGGCGAGGAATGCCTGCATCTTCTCCTGCCCTTTTACCCGATCCCACATGGCTGTATCCTCGGCAAGGGCCTCCACTTCGATGCCTGCATCCTGAATCGCCTGAACGGAATATTTGGTACGCAGCTCGGCATCCTGGTGACCCGGCTCACCCTTCAGCATCACGTACTGCAGCTTGCCATCCCCGTTTTTGTCAGCCTCGGGATGAGCTTTCCAATAATCCACAATCAGCTGACCGGAGATCGTGCCGGACTCTTCGGCCTTGGCACCGACATAATACACTTTATCCCACTTGTTCATATCTTCCGCCACAGGTTCACGGTTGAGGAAAACAACTGGAATATTGGCCGCTTTGGCCTTGTCGATAATGACACCCGCTGCTGTCCGGTCTACCGGGTTCACCGCCATGGCATTGTATTTCTTGGACACGAACAGATCCACTTTCTCATTCTGGGTCGGCTGCGCATTCTGGCTGTCTACAATATCAAGAGTAGCTACGCCCTCCGCTGCCGCAGTCATCGCGTTCCGTACGCCTGTCATGAACGTATCATCGAATTTGTAGATGGCAACTCCGATCTTCGGATTTTCAGTCTGGGCCCCGGCTTCTGTCTTGCTTCCGCTGTCTGTTCCTGCGTTTTCGTTTCCGCCCGCACCGCTTCCCCCGTTGCCACATCCTGCCGCCACTGCCATGCATACCGTCAGCAACAGCGTCATCCACGTTTTTTTCATCATTCTGATGACCTCCCCCAAGTTCATTCGGCTTTACCGATATCTCTATTATGAAAGGGTTTACATTCAATTCGAATACAATATCTTCATCTGTTTTATCGAAATCCTCCTCAATTTATCTGTTCTATATAAATATCTAAATTGAACGAAAAATTTTACACATGCCACTCCGATGACAGAACAACCTTCCAATCGCTGTTATCCCCAGATTTTTTCGATTCCCTTTTCCAAAGGGGAAAATCCGGTGATAAAGGCGAACGCTCCGCTTTTCCAGGTTTTTTCTGTCCTCTCCGTTCACGTGTAAATAAATAGTTGAATTTGTATAGAAGTAAAGCTTATACAACAGCCACTCCGATGACAGAACAACCTCCCAATCGCTGTTATCCCCAGATTTTTTCGATTCCCTTTTCCAAAAGGGAAAATCCGGTGATAAAGGCGAACGCTTCGCTTTTCCAGGTTTTTTCTGTCCTCTCCGTTCACGTGTAGATGAATAGTTGAATTTGTATAGAAGTAAAGCTTATACAACAGCCACTCCGATGACAGAACAACCTCCCAATCGCTGTTATCCCCAGATTTTTTCGATTAC
>NZ_JACHKG010000023.1:63939-86060 GCF_014203995.1 Paenibacillus sp. JGP012
AAAAGGGAAAATCCGGTGATAAAGGCGAACGCTTCGCTTTTCCAGGTTTTTTCTGTCCTCTCCGTTCACGTGTAGATGAATAGTTGAATTTGTATAAAGTAAAGAAGTTATACTCACCACTCCAATGACAGAATGTATGATTTTATTGCACAAAAGGAAATAACAGCTTCTGGTTATCCATCCAGAACATATTGTCCGTACTCACCACCTTGGTTTCGAGCACCACTCGGCTCTGAACCGGCCTATGCTCCAGCTTGGCAAGCGCCTGATTGATTCCCAGATATCCTGCGCTGTAGCCGTTCTGTACGATCAATCGTTGAAACACACCCTCCTGCAGCTGCTCCAGCTGCTGCTGCTCACTGCCAAATCCGACAATGCTCACCTTTCGCCCTTCAGCCCTGCGCCGATTCAGTTCATCGGCAGCACCAAGAGAAGCCTGCTCCTGTAGAGCGATCACTCCCGTTACCTCGGGCTGATCCAGCTGCTGTTTGACTGCTTGCCAGCAGTCCTCTCTATTGTTACAGACCGATTTCGGTTTAATCTCAATCGCTGGATAAGACGTTAACGCTTCCCGAATGCCCTGCTCCCGGTAGACCAGTCCGGCGCTTGTCGGGTCCGGGCCAACCAAAGCTACCTGTCCTTGTCCTTGCAGCAATTCGGCCATGGCTTGCCCCGCCTGACGTCCTGCTTCAAGATTATCCATCGAGATCACACTGGTGATGCCTTTGACAGGAAATTCATCGTTTAACACAATGAGCGGCGCGATCCCTCCATCCGTGCCAGACAGCTCTGCCTCCCGAACGATATCGCCAAGAGCCTGTTCGCTCAGCGGATCAACAAGTATGGCCGCAGCCCCCTGCTCCAACGCCAGGGCAGCGGCCTGAACCTGAGCCTGTTCACGCTCACTGCGGCTCAGGTCCCGCCCAGCCGCAGCTGCAGTTTTAGCGAACGGTGGACCAATAGTGAAGTCTGCGTTCGAGGAGGTGTGTGAAGAGTTATCCACCGGATACGCTTCAACGGTGATCAGCTGTACGCCGCGCTCTTTGGCGGCTGCTTCAGCTCCCAGGCGGATCGCCTCCGCAAGCTCTCCTGTGCCTGCAGGAGTGATCAATGCGATCCGCGGCGGTAACGCGGGTTCATCCGCTTCCGCAATGCCGCAGGCAGCAAGCTGCGGCTGCCTGAAGCAATGCTCTTAATGGCCTGATTTCCGGGGATACCGGAAGAGTTGCCTGGCTTTTTTTTGCCATATCACGAAGTGCTCTCCTGCTTGGTCTGCTGTATTTACTATGGTATTTACTGAGGTATTTACTGAGGTACTTACTGTTGTCCCTCATTCGCCCCGTCCTCCTTCTGCGCTTGTTGAAACGGAATCCGAATCCACACGGTTGTGCCTTCCTCCAGCTCGCTGGCATAGTTCAGACCATACCCCTCTCCATAATAAAGCCGGATGCGATCATGTACATTGCGTACTGCTACACCTGAGCCTGCCCCGCTTTTTACTACTGTACGACCGCCGAGGAGTGCCGCCATCTGTTCCTCCGACATGCCTACCCCGTTATCCGTAATGCGGAACACCACATCCTGCTCATCACGCTGCACATCAATCTCAATGCTCCCCTCGTCCATGTGGTACTCAATGCCATGTACAATCGCATTTTCGATCAAAGGCTGCAGAATCAGCTTCAGTGTAAGGCCGTCCAGCACCTGCTCATCCGCATGTATCGTGAAGGTGAACTTGTGTTTGAATCGCATCTGCTGAATCGTCAGATAGTGGCGCGCATGCTCCAGTTCCTCCCTGACGGAAATAATGGTTTTGCCCTGACTGAGACTGATGCGGAACAACCGGGACAGGGAGGTAATCATCGTGATGACTTCGTCATTGCGGCTCATGCCAACCATACGGACCACAGAATTCAGTGTGTTGTAGAGAAAATGAGGATTAATCTGAGCCTGAAGCGCCTCCAGCTCCAGACGGCGTTTCTGCTCCTGTTCATGGATGATCTCGTCCATAAGCGTGCGAATTTTGTTCACCATCAGATTGAACCTGCGCGACAGGCGCTCGACTTCAAGCGGTCCCGTGGTAGGCAGCTCCACGTTGAAATCCCCACGCTCCACCGCCTTCATCTTGCGTTCCATGCGCCGAATCGGACGGGTCAGACTGGATGAGAGCAGCAGGGACACCACAATGACCAGCACCAGCACCACCACCAGCACACGAATCAAATATCCGTTCACTTCCTGACGAGTCGTCATGATCTCATCGAGATAAGCTACGCCAACGATCTTCCAGCCAATATTGGCTACAGACTTCACGGTGTTTAGTCTCTTCTGTCCTTCAGCCTCATCCTCGTAACTGCCTGCTGCGACCAGGGCTTGCTCGATATTTTCCTTTTTCAGCCCCATATACATGAGCTGCTGCTGCGGATGGTACACGATATTGCCTGCACTCTCATCGATAATGTAGACGTATCCCCGTTGTCCCAGACTGACCCGGCTGCTAATTTCATCCATTTGCTTAAAATTGATATCAACCAGCAGGATCACCTGCCGCTCCTGACCATTCTGCTTCATCTTCATGCCCTTGCTCATCGAAACGACCCATTGATAAGGACCTGCATACATATTCTGAATGTGCGGCAACGAGAAGCTCAGATGATTGGGTACACGAAGTGCTGACTGAAACCAGCCCTGCTGGGTCACATGTGCGCTGCGCTTCAATGCGGCAGCAGGTCTGTTCTTGAGCAGCTGTCCGTTCGCGTCGAGCAGCGTAATCGAAATGATATCCTCCCGGCTGCTAAGCAGAGTATCCAGCTGTTTATCCACCTGATCCCCTTCCCATGTCCCGTCCCGAAGCATATGCTCCTCGATGGCACGATAGAGATGGGACATACTCCGCACGTAATCCTCCAGGTTATAACTGACCTGATCGACAATCTGCCTGGTGGAGAGCTCTGCACTGCGTTCGGCAGCCTGTGTGAACTTGTCATGCAGCAGCACCGCCATAATGGTGAGCACCAGCACGATGAAAACAGAGAAGGACCACGTAATAATAGAACGAATGCTGCTGACCCTGGATGACCGCACATATATACGAAGCTTGTTTGCGATAGATTTGCTTGGGCCCGTGAACGCTCTCCAGTTCATTGCAGGGAGCCTTCCGGTGCCGCTGCTTCCGACTGTCTTCGGTATTCTTTTGGGGAGACCCCGACATGCTTTTTAAAACAAAAACTGAAATAGTTCGGCTCGGCAAAGCCCACCCGCTCGGCAATCTGAAACGACTTCAGCTCGGTGGAGCGCAGCAGCTCCCTCGCCTCATCCATGCGAATCTGCATCAAATACTGGAGGAAGGTGAGCTGCACTTCTTTTTTGAAAATGCTGCAAAAATACCCGGAGCTGATATGCAAATGTGCACATACCTTCTGAATAGACAGTTCAGGATCGGCATAATGTTGCTTCGTGAATGCAAGCGCCTGCTCCACAATATCCTTATAGACATGCTGACGACCGCTGGAAATGCGCTCTTGGACCAGCAAACAGACCTCCCGCACCTTCTGCTGTGCCTCCGACAGTCCCGGCAGTCGGAACAGCTCTGTATACAGCTGGAATCCGGCACCGAATATGTCCTCCATCTCTTCACCTGAAGCCTGTGCCGCTTTCCAGACGGTCGTTAATACTTCAATTAAATACAGCTGTATATCACTGCGCCCATGCTCTACCGTAATTTCCCGGAAAATGATCTGCAGTCCCTGCTCCAGCTCTGCCTGCGTACCTGCCTTCAGACAGCGGGTTAACGTCTGCTGCTTCAGTTCATCAAAGCGCAGCTTGCCCTCTGTCTGACGCTCCACATCCGCAATATAGATCAAGGAGTCTGTTCCCGGTACGAGCCGATAATCCAGCGCCAGCAGGGCATCTTCATAGGCATGCTTCACAGCGGGCAGTGTGTCTGCAAGACGACTGGACCCAATCGTTGCGGGTACACGCAAATAGTGATGAATGCTGCGCACAACCTTCTCCAGTGCCTGCTGCAGCAGCTTCTCCCCCTCTGCCCCGCCGAGACGGTCTATGTAGAGCAGCACCACCGTCTCCTGATGCAAAAAGGCATATCCTGCCTGATGATCATTCCAGATCTCGGCGGCAATATTCAGAGCAGCAAACAGCTTCAGCTCTGCATCTTCGGACGGATGCAGGGTCAGGATGGACACACCGTAGCGCTCCCCCTCCAGGTCAAGCTCGCACTGACTTGCACGGCTTAAAATGTACTGCGCGGATTTCTGACGATGCAGCAGGGTCGCGATCAGCTCAGCCTGTAATAAGGGCAAGCTTGTGCGATAGTGCTCGCGCAACTGCTGTACATTTTCACGTTCTGCAATCTCAGCTGCCATCTGGGCACACAATCGGGCAAGCAGCTCCGTAAGGTGTTTCGCCGAGAAGGGCTTCAGCAGATATTCATCCACACTAAGCGAGACGGCCTGGCGGGCATAATCAAACTCATCATATCCCGTCAAAATAACCACCTTCACCAGCGGATTCCGTTCCCTCAATCTTCGTGCCAGTTCCAGACCATCCATAAAAGGCATGCTGATATCCGTAATCACGATATCCGGCTCCACCCGTTCAGCCATCTCCAGCGCCTCACGACCATTCTCGGCTAGGCCAACGATGCGCAGATCCATAGCCTCCCAGTCCACTTCCACAACCAATCCTTCACGCACATCCTGCTCATCGTCTACGAGAAGCACCCGGTACATGCTTGTTTCCCCCTTTTATCCAGCTGCCTCTGTCCATGAAATACCGAAAATGTACTGACATCCCTTCAAGCAAGGTTTCCAACATAATATACAATAAAAAACTATTTATGTAATCGCTTTCTTTTTCAAGTGTTCATGTATGCTCCTGTTGACTCTTTGCATGCGCCTCACAAGGGCGGACCTGCTCTCTCTGCAGGCTTTTGCTAGAAAAATGATTCAAAAATTGACTTATATTGGTACCCGTGTTATGATGATATAGGTCGATACATTAGCGGACATTACGTCTGCGGTTTAACCACCGGATGAGCATTAATCAGAATTGAATGCAGCTCATGCCAATGATCGTACAAAACTTATTATTTTTGGAGGAATCACATGCAAACAGGTACAGTAAAATGGTTCAACGCAGACAAAGGATTTGGCTTTATCGAAACTGAAGAAGGAACAGACGTATTCGTTCACTTCAGCGCCATTCAAGGTGATGGTTACAAAACGTTGGACGAAGGTCAACGTGTCGAGTTTGAAGTAACTCAAGGTAACCGTGGACCGCAAGCGGAGAACGTTACTAAACTGTAATTGATACGGGGGCTGCCTCTGGCAGCTCTTTATTTATGCCCACATTTGAAGGTTATTCTGTCATCAACATATACGTAAACAGAATATCTATATAAATTGAATTATTCTTTTACACGTGAACGGAGAGGACAGAAAAAACCTGAAAAAGCGAAGCGCTCGCCTTACTGTGTAAAATCTTTAGCTCAACTTATATAGTCTAACTTGGCTTAACTTATATCCATCACAGAAATGAGGTTTTTATTCCAACAGAACAGTATAAATCCGATGAACATGTTGTATTTTCCACGGTTGACGATATCATTAACTTCTACTCGCCTCAGCAAACAAGCACCGATAACATCGAAGCTCACCCGCTTCCTGCGCATTCAGCAGATTCATTAGAACCATCCGATCATACTTCAGAGCGTTAACCACAAGAAAAGATAGCTGCCTATCCGACAAAAGCAAAAGGCCCTGAACCGCTTGCACGGTACAGGGCCTGATTTATGTCCTTATTTGTGTCCTTAATTCTGTAACCTTAGTTCTGCATGCTTACTTTACATAACCATTGCGAATCGCAAAAACTACCGCCTGCGTGCGGTCCTCCACCTGAAGCTTTTGCAATATGCGATGTACATGGGTCTTTACCGTGCTTTCCCCGATGTACAGCTTCCGGGCAATCTCTTCATTACGCAGACCGTAAGCCATCTGCTGCAGCACTTCAAGCTCACGTCCAGTGAATGCATCTGTCAAAGACTCGGGTTGCTCGTCTGTATTCTGACCGGAATGCAAAGTCGGGACGGATTCTTCCGTCTGAGGCGATGATGCCGCTGAGCGTACAGCTAAAGCAATGACTTTGGCTGCGACAGCTGTACGGTAGATGGCTTCTCCACGATAGGCCGCTCTCACGGTATCAATCAGTTCTTCCGGTGCTGCATCCTTGAGCAAATATCCCACGGCTCCCGCACGTATTCCTTGGTAGACATAATCCTCCTGGTCAAAAGTAGTCAGTATGACTACCTTACATTCCGGCAGCACCTCCAGTAACGCCTGTGTAGCCTCCAGTCCGTTGCCACCCTCCATCTGCACATCCATAAATACAACATGGGGAACAAGCTCGGCGGCAAGCCTGACAGCTTCCGGGCCACTTCCTGCTTCACCCACTACCTTCATATCCTGCTGTGCATTAATAATAAAGCGCAGCCCGTGCCTGACCAGATGCTGGTCGTCCACCAGAAGTACCCTTATCGTTGTTGACTCTGTCACTGCTCCTCACCTCCTGCAGCCGCCATGTCTGATTGCGGAATGCATACCTCCAGCCTCATGCCGTGCGGATGGATCGCTTCAATGTTCATCGTTCCACCCACCCTTTCGCACCGTGCCTTCATACTGGATATTCCAAAACCGGGTTCAATACGGGATATTCCTGAGCCTGGTCCAATCGTCTGGTTCTGACCAAAAACACCGTCATCCTCCACTCGCATGTATAATTGCTCTTCCTCTTCCGTGATATGCACACTTACACGAGTAGCCTTGGCATGCCGAAGAATGTTGGACAAGGCCTCCTGTAAAATCCGGTACAGCAATTCGGATGTCTCCGCTGACCATTCTGCTTGTTTCCCGGCATAGTGCAGATCAATGGAGAACCCTGTTAACGCCTTCACTTCATTCACCAGACTGTTCAATGCGACCAGGCCAAGCCCGGATTCGCTGCTGCCCATCTGATGAGCCACGGTACGCACCTCCTGCAGGCTCTGCCTGACAACATCCAGTACGGAGCCCAAGGCTTTATCCGCCTCGGCTGCATCCAGCTTCATCATATAAGGCAATGCCTGAAGCTGTACAATGGCCGATGTCAGGCGATTCCCGATACTATCGTGCAAATCCATCGAAATTCGGCCTCGCTCTTCAAGCACAGCATAATGCATGAGACGTACCGTTGCACGCTCCAATTCCTCATGTGTATGCCGGAGCTCTTCATGCGCCTGACTTAATTCAGCATGCACTCTCTGAAGCTCGGTATAATGACGCTCGCTCTCCCTCCTGCTTTCACGTTTAATACGTGCGCCCCAGCAGAAAATATATGTAACGATGTAGGCCATCGTGTAGACAAGAATGAGATGTGGCTCAACGCCCGCCGTATATAGTAACACCGCATTGCCTGCAAGAATCATCAAGCCAAGCCACCATGAACGGGCTACGGGCAGATTTAGCGCAGCATATCCAATCAGATAGAAGGTAAGCTCGAAAATGCGATATTCTGCTTGAAACAGCAGGGCATACAGCTGGGTTGCTGCCCAGGTCAGCACAATCATGAGCGTGCGTATCCGATCCCTTTTTAACCAATCAGGTGTCCAGACGAGCACAAAGTAAGGCAGGCGGATGGCCAGACCTGCACTCAACCCAAGCCACGTGAACGTATCCATCGGCCTAACCAGGTTGTAGAGCAACAGCAAACTTAGAATTAAATCCCCAGTGTGGTCAGCGAGAAAATTGCTTATTTTATCTCGTATGACATATGAATTCTGCATATATCTCCCTCTCGCATAACCTTGAATGGTTGGATGGCCTTTCATTCTCAAACGTATGATTAACTATGCATTGCGACCTTGCATTTGACGAATCCGCATATAGACCAGCACACGCCGGGCAGCAATACTCCCGAGTGGTATGAACAGTAGAGCACTGCTCAGAGAAACCACACTATGATGTACATCCAATGTGCTGACGTAATGTTTCAGCAGCATGATGATGATCAGCACAAGAGCCGTGCCCATTGACCCTTTGGACATAACTTTCCCCGTTGCCGAATCAACCCGCAGCCGTTCCATCGAGGCACGCCAAATCCCTATCGCACAGCCGATAACCAGAAACAATATATACAGAAGCAGCGTTAATCCTGTGACTGGCACCTGTGAAATACTCGAAAAAATGGCAATGGCCACAATCACAGGCATCAACCACATCCGCTCAAGCTTAACCTCCTTCTCCCTCATCGACAACAATAGAATAATCAAAGCTGTAATGACAATATTCATCATAAAATATTCCTCACTCTCTGTTCAATGTTCTTCATAAGAACAGTATAACCAGGGAGAAACGAAAGAAAGTCCACCTGTGGGTGGACTTGGTCGATATTCTTTTCTCTCCATTAGTGAATCTTAAATCAAATCTCACACCAAATGTTCTGGGTAGATACTGGTTCTCCGCTTTTTCAGCGAACATCCATTTATATGAATTTTTTTACGCAAAAATTAAGATCTAATTCTAAGGTTCCGGTTCATAAGTCCTATTTTATTAGAAAAACCTAACATTAATATGTCGAAATAACGATATAAGTGAGGAATAGAACTTACCTGGATTTCATATACGTGAATATTAAAATTAGTATCGTTTAGTATTGTTATTTGCTTTTTCTTTAGTACCATGAAAGAATCTCCAAGTCATTGAGAAAGTCCATTCATTGCAATGGTAACAACATACGCAGCGTATACGACGTCCAGGTGAAGTCTTTTTTAATTTTACAGGAGGAGTGAACGACCTTGTTTAAAAAGCTTCGCTGGAGTACCATGCCATTTTTCGCCAAAAACCTGGTGATATCCTTCGGGAGCATCGCTCTCATTGGAATTATTCTGATCACTGCGGCATATCAGCTGCAAAAAGGGATTTTAATCAACCAGCTGCACGAGCAAGCCAAGATTACAACGCTAAAATGGTCTCAAGACCTGGATGCCAGCCAGGTGGAACAGGCTGTATCCGAGAAGAGTTATTCCGATACATATCAAAGCAAGCTGCGTGACTATCTGGATTCCATCCACACCTTTAATCCGAATATTGCACAAGCTTACATTTTCAGTTCACAGCTGGACGAAAATAACGGGGCTCCGATTTATGCCATCCCGACCAGCCTGGTCGAAGCATTTGAAAAGGATAATTTACTGCCAGGCATTAAATATCCGCTGTCCAACCAGATTGCAAGCGGTCTGGCTGATATGAATGCAACCGGCGGGCCGGCGTTTAGTGATTTTTATACGGATGATTTCGGTACGTGGACTACATTGATGTATCCGATCAAAAAAGCGGACGGCTCCATCTACGCCGCTCTGTACTTCGATGTAGATGCAAGCGCTGTGCCCAAAGGGCTCAATAAGCTAATCACTAACGGATTAATGTACCTGATTGGCTTCCTGATCCTGTTTATGGTGCTGCAATTTATTTTGTTGAAAAAAACACTGCGTCCGATCCACGACCTCATGAAAGGCATTGAGGAAGTGAGCACGGGTAACCTGAACGTCACGATTCGAACGGGACGCGATGATCTCGGTGTCATCAATGAAAAGTTCAATGCGATGATCGAACGTTTCAACACCACTCTTTTCAAAGTAAAAAACACGTCCAGCCATCTCTCGAATTCGTCCAGAGAACTGCTGGAAATCTCGGCGAAAAACAACAATAACATTCAGTCCATCAGCAACAACATTCGGGAAATCTCTACAGGTCTGGTGTCCCAGGATAAAGCCACTGTAGAAAGCGCACGTGCCATGACCGAGATGTCCACCGTAGTGCAAAATATCGCTGGAAGCTCTGCCGAAGTTGCCGATGAAGCACTCAGCATGGAACAGCGCTCCAACAGCGGGCATGAAATTATGCAGCAGGTCATTGATCAGATGGGCCTGATCTCGGGTGCGGTTCAGAACACTTACGCTTCCATCCAATCCTTGGAGAACCGTTCGAATGAGATCAGCAGCATTGTCGGAATTATCACGGATATTGCTGGTCAGACCAACCTGCTCGCGCTGAATGCTTCCATCGAAGCTGCACGGGTCGGGGAAGAAGGTCGCGGTTTCGCAGTTGTTGCAGGAGAAGTACGCAAGCTGGCAGAGCAATCTCAGGAATCCGCGACCCAGATTCGCGCACTCATTGACGAGATCCAACGGGATATCGGACAATCCGCGCAAGCGATGGAGCGAGGTTCGGAAGAGGTGGAAAAAGGACTCGGCGTTACACGGAAAACCGGTGCATTCTTCGAGGACATTCTGAACGCCACCAACAAAGTGGCGAACCAGATTCAGGACATCTCCAGCTCCACCGAGGAAATCTCGGCGAGCACACAAGAAATGTCCGCTACAGCAGATGAGCTGTCCGCAAGTGTCAGCAAGGCTGCGAGCAGCACGAAGCACATCGAGAACTCGATCGCCGAGCAGGAGACATCCATGGCTGCCATCGTCAGCGCCTCAGATGAACTGGCCGAGGTATCCGAGCAGCTGCAGGAGCTCATCTCCTTCTTTAAAGTAAAGGAAGCTTAATGAGGAACAGATAAGACGCGGTACATGCAGTATGTAGGTACGTACAGTATGTAGGTACGTACAGTATGTAGGTACGTGCCAAGGGTACGAGAGAATGTGCCTGTGGCTTGCATGCTAAAGGTGTAAAGGTGGTCTGAGTTCGGAGGTGTGCCAAGGGTGTAGAACGTGCGGCAGCCGAGCATACGTGGAAACATTCGGGAACTATGATGCACCTGAACGCCGAATGCAAACATGCATCAGGGACACTATGGGTACGCACGTATCAGGGACATACGGGCACATATGAGGGACGCGAAAAAGCGCAAACACCGTGGGCATGAGGCAGGCTGTGTCTGGAACATGTAACGTGAGAAAGTCGTCGGCGCGGGAAAAAAATCATGAATTGCACGGCGATCCTCTCGTAATCCGACCATAAATCTGCCGAATATGTTGACCCCGGGAACATAAACGAAGGCTTGAGTGACAGACACCCAAGCCTTCGTTTTTTTATGTTATTTAGCATGTGCGACTGTGCTTCAAGGCCGCCGCCTGGTTGTCATGAGGCAGGGCACGCGTGCTGAGAGCTGTGTGCTGGGAGCTGCACGTAGTGCGGTTACATTACAGCCATTACATTCTAACGATTCCAGGAGAGCCTATTTACCTCCATTTCGGCTCTTTTTGGAAATCTAACGAATCTCACAAGCCTTATTTCCTCGATTCCTCCCACGTTTCGCGGTTTTCACCCGACTTTCTTCCGAATAGCGTCTCTAGGAATCGTTAAAATTAGAAAAGGACGAAAATCAACTAAATAAGCTTTCCTGAGATCGTTAGCGCTCAGCTGACCCATCTGATCAATCTGATCTATATTCTCGCATCAGCTATATTTTGCAAACTGTCTCTAACTTGCTCCACACTTCGATAAGCTCCCGCGATCTTGACCAGCTTCCATTTACTTTCCCGATTCAAATAGTGTAACGTAACTGCACTCCGTAGCAGATATACCCGTTCATCCCCGATATCAAAGCACTCCATCTGCATTCCCTCGTTATCCGCAAAATGCTGCCATCCCTCTATTGTTGCTAGTGTACCTAGCTGAGATGAACCTTTCTTCGTTCCATCTCCCTCTTCGGCCCAAATATCCACACTATCGAACAAATACAGCCCATCCATCTGGAAGGTCAGATTCACTGTGTACCCCTCGTAATCAAAGCTAATGACTTCTAACCGTTCCTTTTCTACGCTCCATATTTCATCCGCCTGTGCTTTAGCCTGCCCCAGTGTAATCTGCCCATCGGCGGGTAAACATTGTTGGAACGTCCCCTCCACCACATACTGTTCCAGAGCGATTGCAGCAAGGAGTTGCTTTATATCGTTATTCATATGTCGTTATTCAGCACCTTTCCGAGTCTCTTGACAGGGATTTTGCCAGAGTAAAGTTCACTGATCAGCATTCCTATGGTGATGTTCAATATATTCGATAATGTGTCGCTAGCTTCCTAGCCTGGATCAGAATAAATATACCGGGTTGAAGCACGCGCTCCATGAGGAGTGCAACCTTTAAATCATATCTAGGCTAGGCCCACCAAAGGAATTTCAATTCACGCACTCCATACGGAGTGCGACTTACTTTCTTATTGTTCTTCAACGTTTCTTGACAATTTCAATCCACGCACTCCATACGGAGTGCGACTGCATACAACAAAATTCTTTATCATTCTTTTTATTATTTCAATCCACGCACTCCATACGGAGTGCGACGGTTCCTTCGGGTGCGTCCCGGCGATCATACTTCGATTTCAATCCACACACTCCATACGGAGTGCGACGTACTTGGCCAAAAACAAAGGAGCCCGGCCATATCTATTTCAATCCACACACTCCATACGGAGTGCGACGATAGAGAGCAACGCTCGGTCTATGAATGAGCTGCATTTCAATCCACACACTCCATACGGAGTGCGACTTGTGGTGGTGTAGGCGAAGGCGTTACACCTTTGGGATTTCAATCCACACACTCCATACGGAGTGCGACCATCAACGGGCCAGGCGCTCCGTGGACGTAACTGATTTCAATCCACACACTCCATACGGAGTGCGACTGAGGATATGTGTCGTCAGGGATCAGCAGATAAAATTTCAATCCACACACTCCATACGGAGTGCGACGTTGAATCTCTTCGGATGGCTGTATGACGTATTTATATTTCAATCCACACACTCCATACGGAGTGCGACTTGCCGCTGAGTAGTTGGTATAATTGCATTAAATATTTCAATCCACACACTCCATACGGAGTGCGACGTAACCGATCTGGAACGTTCAGTGGCGAAATGGATTTCAATCCACACACTCCATACGGAGTGCGACTGATCCTATATTACGCTATTAAGAAAGAGAGAATTTCAATCCACACACTCCATACGGAGTGCGACAGCGAAAAATAACGTAGATACCATATCAAATGATAAATAACAAACGTATCTTCGCTTTTATTTCTTTTTACTAACCTTCTAAATATCGATTATAACTCCAATCTGTTGCCAAAAGGTCACAAAAAAGCGCTTTTCGAGGTGCGAATCCCCCGGGAAAATCATGTGAGCTTGGCATTCGCACCAGCTACAAGATCAACGGATCACCCATATCATAGGTATCTTTTGCTCCCACATGATCTACTTTGCTCTTATAATTGTCGCCGAGATTATAAAATCGCAAGCTATCTGTATCCTTATCAATCAGTTCCTCTAGTTCATATCGTAAACGTCTGAATTGTGCAGCGTCTAAAATACACTCAAAAACAGAGTTCTGCACACGTTGACCGTGATCCACACATTTTTTTGCAACTCGGGACAATCTTCTTCGACCTTCACGATCCATCGTGCTCACATCATAGGTAATCAGAACAAGCAAATTTCACACCTACTTCCACAAAAATGGAGGGTATCCATCCAGATCACCACGAATATGTCTAGCAAGCAGTAATGCTTGAGTGTAAGGTACAAGCCCCCAAGATATTTTTTCATTCAAATACGGGTGAGTAATCTTCTCCTGTTTACGTTCCTGCCAAGCTTTTAATACTTTCTTGCGAGTATCATCGTCCATGATCACTGCCATGTTTTCTTTGATATAAAACCCCTTATCATTTACAACCTTTTTATTAATGAGCGACAGCACAAAACGATCCGCATAAACACCACGAAGCTCCTCCATCATATCTAATGCCAATGAGGCTCTTCCAGGTCGGTCCCGGTGCAAAAAACCAACATATGCATCAAGTCCCACCGATTCAAGTGCTGATTTCATATCATTCGCAAGCAACGTATACGCAAAAGAAAGCAATGCATTCACTTTATCCAGAGGGGGACGTCTGCTTCGTCCATAAAAATAAAAGGATTCTTTTTGCTGAAGGATCAGATCATCAAATACAGAGTTATACTGCACAGCCGCTGAACCCTCCAGCCCTCGCAGCACATCCAGTTGCTCTACTTCTCGCAGCAGTTTCATCGTTTCCCCAAGAGAAGCTGCTACCTTTTTCATCCGCTCTGTGTCGATACGTAAGGCATAATCCCGCGTAGCGCGTTCCAGAATCCATTTATTGTTATACAGCTTGCCTGTAATCATGTTTCGTGCGACCTGTGCGCTGCGCGTCTCATCATCCGAGATACGATACTGCTCCTTGCGAAGCACCACGTTCCCCCGATCCTCTCCAATCACCCGAGCCAGAAAACGCCCTGTTCGTGTCATAAAAGTGAGACTGACGTTGCGCGTTGCGCATGCCCCCATCAAAGCCGGGCTCACCCCTGCGTATCCAAACGCACATATCGCCTCCAGGTTGTGCAGCGGATATCGAGCCAATATCTTGTCTTCCTGCTTCACAAGTACATTCTCTCCATCTAACGCAAGGTAGGTGTCAGGCAACGTCACAAATAGAGTATTTAGAAGCTTTTTCATTCGTTCAACCTGCTTTCGATGTAACTTGAAACAGATCGTTTATTTAAAATATCCGGCACACATATGTTGATCAATGAGCAACTTTGACAGTGTGGCCCGGCTTTCGCTTTTGGCGTATGATTCCGTTCAAAATAATGTCTCATCTCCTGAATGCTTGAACGCACTCGTTCCCGATCCGCTTCGGTAATGACAACTTCCACCCGATGTTTAATCTCATCATAATAAAAGTAAGCTCGATGTATCTCACATACAAGCATCTCTTCAAGACACATCACTTGTGCGACTAACTGGGAATGATCCGAATCATTACGTTTGGGCTTACCGCGCTTATATTCAACGGGAAAAGGAAGGTATAAACCTTCCTCCCCTGCAAGCGAAACACCCTCCGGATCACGGATAAATTCGACTACATCACAGATCCCTGTAATTCCGAGTGACCTGGATTGCACAGGCAATGCCCGGACCACAAGCTTGTCCCCCCGTTTTTCACGAATTAAAGGCTTGTCTGCTTTGCGATGCAAATGATCTCCTTCAATAGTGCGCACATTATCTTCCCACTGCTGTTCAATATGGATCAAGGCCCATTGTCTCCGGCAAAAGTTAAAATGCTGAATGCCGGATAACAATAGGTAATCCTCTTCGTTATAGTCCTTCATACTGCTGAACTGCCAAGCCTTCTAGTGGCACTAAAGTATACTCGTAATCTTCATAAGATTTCGGTTCCATGACGTCCGGCTTCAATGCAATTTGCAGTGAACGGTGCACTTTGGCGGATGAATACTGTCCCATTTTGGAGTTATGCTCCCACCAATACAACTGATGCACCTCCATACTGCCATCTGGGCGAGCAGACGATGTATCATTTTCAAATAACGTTCTCAGTGCCTCACGAATTTTCGCTGCGTCTTCATATGTAAACCCTGTTTTCTCAGCCAACTGTGTGTTGATACTGCCGTAAAATACATACAATCCAAAATCTACACGGTGCTTCATGCCCATCGTATCCGAGCCTTTTTTGTCCGGGTCTTTCGCGGTTGTCACCGAGTTCACACTCTTCGTAATCTGCATACTTGTAATATCAATCCGATTCTTGCTGACAGCCGTATGAATGGAGACCGGGCCACGAATACCAACCGATACGTCTGTTCCACTAAAAGCAAAAACTTGACCGAAGCTACGCACATCCATCCAGGACTGACATGCAGCATCTGCATACAGCTCTTTGTTCGCTTTTTTTCCTTTGGCATGCTCCTGCACAAGCTCATTGGCATCTACACGATCCTTAATAGAACGATGGGCATCCGTACGTTTCTCATCCGATTGCACCAGGATGGACTCTCCCATATCTAACAGACGATTACGAATCTTACGCTTAATACACACGTCTGAGATCTCGCCCAGACCATCGTAGTTCTGACGAGGACGATTTCCATTCAGCGGATCACCATTCGGGTTCGCATTGCGGACAGACAATACAACGGCAAAATCAATTTTGCGATCAAGTGTACTCATTTAGTTATCCCCTTGTTCAATAGATTGGTTTTCTTCATGATCTTCGGGTGTAGCTGCATCAGCCTCTTTATCCTTTTTGCTTGTGTACAAATCGTTACGCTGGCTGGAATATCCAAGTAGATATAGACCAGACAAAGGCCTGTCATTAAAATCTTCAATCTTGAATTTATCACTAATTTCCTGTATAAGCCTGTAGTAATTAGAGGCCCTCCCGCCCATTCGATTCAGATGTGGATGAAGACTTTCATAGATAATTTTCCACGTTCTCTGCGGACGCTGTGAAAAGACATTCATATATCGGATAGCATTAGTCGCTCTCCTGTTAGCCCCTTCTGAGCGAACCTTTTCTCGATCCAATTCACGTTCTTCGAGAACATCAGCCACGGCAAGTAATCTTCCAAATAAATAGTTACGATCTGCCGTCTCCGTATTTAGCGTCATTTCAAATCCCTCACTCTCGTGATGTTTTCTTACCAATGCACATGAAATACCTAACGTTTCTTCCCATCCTCCATCTTCTATACCTACAGGATTAGATGCACGATGGATAGCACTACGGATGATATCCAGTGGAATAGGTCTTTGATCAATAATGCATGGAAGCATTCGCTCCATTAATCCTTTCACGATCTTGTCACTCGCACGTCGACCATAAGCAGCAAAAGCAATCTCCTCAGGAGTAGGTGTACTAATAGACCGAACCTGTTTCCCGTTTTTATTTTTCCGATATCGATATAACCAATAACAACTTTCGTGCCAAGCTGCAATTCGATCCAGATACTCATTCTGATCCACTCTCTGATAATACATAATCGACATTCTTCCAGGTGTAGCAGCATCAAGAATCATAATAGTTACTTTATGCTTGGACTGGTACTCCCCATCATAACGAAAGCCATTTAGTGCCTTTCTTACCTGTAGAGCATATTCTTTATAGGTTGTGTCACCATCTATAAACACTTCATCCTGCTCATCATCCCATAGATTAAAGTTGTCTTTTTGCGGTTCTGGCATATTCAGATTCGTACTGCCCCACACCAAGAAAACCTTCCCGTCAATTGTCGTGCCTTGTTTATCAATCAGCCACTTTAGTGCATTGTGCCCTTTCTGAGAAACCTCATAGCTGACCGCAGCTGCTTCACGGCTAGTACGAAACCGTCCTCGAAATGTAAATCCGCTGGAGTCATTGGCAGATATCAGCTTGGATTTATCCCCGGAGTGACGTATGCGCGATGCATGTTTATCCGCCACGGGCAGATACTCCCCGGTAACGAAACAAACATCTTTATCTTGCAAACTCATCTCATAAAACTGAATAAATGATTGCTGAACGGACGCATCCCGCCACAATCTGGATTCGGGTTCCCCTGGAATATTCACAAGGAATCGGACAAACGCCCCACTCTGATCGGAAGCAATAACATTGAAAATCTTAGGTTTATTACTCTCCTGATCGTTCGCTCCTGCCACCCACTTATCCAACAACTTCCCATTGTTATCTGTGTGCAACACGCCCCAAGCCACTAAATCAGCAATCAACGTCCCTTTGCTCACATAATTCAACACACTCTGTACCTTGGCATGACTAAAAGGAGAATCGCACCAAGCTTTAAGCTGAGCTACATAATCCTGATGAGGAGTGCCTTTCACCTCACCGCAGTAGGAAGTGTAATCTCCGGCAACGTACATTAGCTTGTCAAAAAGCGGATAAGGCACTGGCGCACTCGTTCGACTCGCAGCGGCCTCGGTACAAGGGATTATAGTGCTGCCATCGTTTTTATCAACAACCTTCGCATCAACGATCTCACCTGATACATTCAAATGCACCTCAATATGCGCCGTCTGCGTAGTGTGGGAGATCGGAATCAAGGCGTACTCTTTACCATTCTTCTTCGTTTCAAACTGTCCCACAACCTTGGCATGGTCATCATACGTTTTACTTAAATTCGCAAGCCAGTTCATTCACTCACCTCAGTTCCAAACCATTCGGAATGCAACTCATCGACCGACTGCATATTAGAGTTATCGAACACTTTCGCTGAACCTTCCCCAACTTTGCGCACCAATGTGCATTGATCTGGACGATCAAATCGGATAATGCCATTTTTCATTTTTGCTTTCCACAGCCGCACTTCACGTTCATTACGTCCCGTCTCGTCAGGGTAGCTGATCCCGTGCAGCATCGTGCCAAAATCTAGCTCCCCAATAACATCATAAAAGCCTTCACCTTCACCAAACGTACGAGGCTCAACATACCCCTGACATTCACGCGTGCCAAGAAAAACATCTCTTCTTCCTCCGACCTGAACGGCTCGTTTGGCGATGTTGTGGTGCTTGTGTTCGTTCTGATCATGCAGCAAGTCTTCACGATGTTTATTAAATTCAAAATGAGCTCTCACCTGATAGCGAACATCTCTTAGATACGTATAATAGGCCAGCGTATTGCCCCCGCTATATTCGATTGGACGCATGCCTTTGGATTCCGTTTGAATCGGATTCATGATGCGAACCTCGTCTACAATCCAGATCAGCGTTGGTTTCCAATATACAGACTCCACGATGCCTTTGAGTGCCTGGTATGTAGGAATTTGATAGGAAAATTTCTCTCCCCCAAGCTTCGTCAGCGGGTCAGTGAATAACGCATAATTTCCCGAAACTTCAAATTCAATCTGATTTCTCACCAGTTCTGCTCACTCCTTTCTGTATATGTAGCAGGGAGATCATATGGCATGAATCTCCCTGCTATGGTTACAATGGTAAGAATTTTGTATTAAGTTTTGGCATTGCGGATAATTCTGCATAATGTGAGACTAAAGCATCCTTTTTCTTCAATTCAAGAACTAGCTTTCTGTTCTCTTTTTTCGTAATTCTTAACTCATTATTTAAATCTTTACTTTCAATCAGCAGCTTCTTTAAATCTTCAAGGATAAATTTGCAACCTTCTAATTGGGACAGTTCAGTGCCATGTAGCTCTATGCGATTAAGAATGTTACTTAACTTTACATCGAAAAAATTTGCCTCTGACTCAAAATAAGGAACTCCGACCGAATTCTTCACGTAATATTTGATACAAACACCTCCAAATATCAGGTAATACCTTACAATGGCTTTAAGCGCTCATCCCTTCTTATGATATTTAATATTTAAACTGTTTCCTTACTTCATTTATATATGAGGCATATATCATAATCAGTACAGTATAGGAATAGTATTTATAAGGTTGACTTGTCGCTGAAAAGCGTGGATTTAAATTTATGCTATTTTATATTTGTGGTAAACCCGCCTGAAGAGCGGGTTTTTACCTTTTTACAGTATTACGTTTTCCCAATTACCCTCGCCCTTAGGCTCCACACCGAAATGTTCGGAATACGCCGGGTCGCGCAGAGCAAGGACATGACCGTGCAACAAACGTCTGACATCCCCATTGTTATCTAACTGCTGTAGTTCCTTGTCATAGATGTTCACCGTATATTGCTGAGCTTCGCGTAACAGGTCTCCCAACTCGTTAGGTTCCAATTCACCATTTAAATCCAGGATCAGCCTCTTTCCTTTTTCTCCATAAGGCACAATTACCGCTGTAGCGTTGTTGGATATGGCCTCAAAATACTTCTCCGCTGTAGCAATGGCATAATGGTTCAGCACCTCTGGCGGCTTGGCGTGTTTGTGTTTATATGCATCGACGTAATAACGGTTACGATCCATCAGATCAAACAGGTTTTTCTGTTCGAGTTTCTTAATCAGGTAATGCATCTTATCTTCAATATCATGAAAATAATATTTAAAATAACGAGCAATCGCCGCGGAAGACAACAGATCATTCCCGAGTGAAGCGGGATCATCCCTGAACTCCTGAAGGACTCGCTCGGTTTTGTCTGCACCGATTTTTATATCTGGCAAATGGGTTAACACTTCATCCGAAGCCCGAACAATATACACGTTGCGACGCTCGTCCTTGCCATGACGATTGCATCGTCCAGCCGCCTGGGCAATCGAATCCAATCCAGCCAATGAACGTACAACACATTCGAAGCTGATATTAACGCCTGCCTCAATCAACTGTGTACTTACGCAGATGATTCGCTCTCCTTTTCCCAAACGTTGAATCAGACCCTCCTGCTCGTCATTGCCCGAAAAAACATCTTTCCGATGCGCCGGACACATATTTGTGCTCAGGTGTACAATTTGAACTCCCTCATCTTGCAGCCACTCTACTTCATTTAATGTTTCAAACAGCTTTCGAACAGCCATTTTGGTATTCAAAATAACGAGTACACTATTCACTTCCCGCATCTGATCTTGTACAAAAGAGGAAAGTTCCTCGGCATCCCAGCCAGATGGCGACTGTTGTGTGAGATCATGCAATTCAACGCGTTTGAAACTGCGTCCCACGTGGTCCAAATCTTGAATAATCTCAGGTTCTTCCGAGAAATGAAGCTTGTGTTTGACAAAATCAAGTCCCGGCTGAGTCGCTGTACAGAGCAGCAAGCTGGAGCGCCCGATCACATGCAGAAAGTTCAGCGCCGCATTGAAAAGCGAGATACAATTTACAGGAACAGATTGCACTTCATCAAACACAATGACTGCATTAGATAGCTGATGTAGCCTTCTTACATTGCGAGTTCCACTAGCGTAGAACGTATTCAGAAATTGAACCATCGTTGTGAAAATAATAGGTCGATCCCAATGATCACGAGCCAACTTGAGATTTTTGGTACGGACCTCGTAGGTTTCGCCGTTATCATCCTCTTGGCGATCATCAAACTTGTCATCTGTAACGTTGGAATGATGCTCCAGAATCATGTCATCATTTTGCAAAATATTGCGTATCTCGGCGGCGTTCTGTTCTATGATGGTTGTGTACGGAACGATGTAGATAATGCGTTCTTTGTTATGCTCTATAGCATGTTTCAGTGCATAGCGCATACTGGCAATGGTTTTGCCGCCACCTGTGGGTATGGAAAGGGTGTATACACCAGACGGACGAAGCGCAAATTCATCACATTGGCGAGACATCTCCCTCCGCAATTGATTTATAGGTGAGTTGGCAAAGTCTCCTTGTTCAAGCCCAGCCAAGTGCTGAGACAATAAGGTGTAGCTCTTTTGAAAAAATGATCGGTGGTCTATAGATTCTGCTGAATGTTCATTTTCTTCGAAACGTCTTGTGTTGGTTCGGTCTGCTTCAATCAGGCAGCTAAACATGTATTTCATAAGTAATGATCCTGTAATGGGTGGAAGCTTATGATCCTTAATGATCTTTATGTAGTGTTGTAATTCTGAGGTAGCGAGTTCAAATAATGAATCCAGATGCTCGGGAGGGTTGTTTTTAAAAAACTCTTCTTTGGCTTGTTGGTATTGCTTCAATTCTTTAGTGACGACACGTTCTATATAAGGAGAAGTTTGATCTGGTGAGATGTAATCTCTCAAACCTTGATGATGTGAAATGATGCAGTTGGCAATCCATTCTGCTGTGACTTTAGACTGTAGTGTAGCCTCGCTGGTATGGTAGCGCTCATGGATCAGCTTTCCTCCGGCAGTAGAATGATCTACCGATCCTTTTCGTGGAGGTTTGTCTGGATTTGCCACGGCTTCTTGGATGTAATCGCGAAATTGTTCGGTGTATTTGCCCATATCATGCAACAAACCTGTAATGCCAGCTAAATTTTTAATGCCAATCTTCTCTCCAGCCTGTTCTGCTCCCTTTTGCACCTCGATTAAGTGCGCCTGCACCGTTTGAATCTCGTTGTCTTTTTGACGGATATGCGCAATGTAAGTCATGCCAGCTCACCACCATGTTTTATCAAGACTTTACTACCAATTGTATAGGCAAAAAGACTTGTATTGTAATTTTCGACATCGAAATATATTTCCCTTCTAAAAATCGTATTTTTATAGAATATTATGTAATTCAATGTTAGGTTCAGTCGATTATCAGTAATCTACACCTCTCCTGGATGCAAAAAGACATATCTCGTTTAATGGAGGCCACTGAAGAACTAGCAGTTTTTCTACAGATGTTATTTAGTTTACAGAAAAGAAGACATTCGTACCGAATTTCGGAACGAATGTCTTCTT
>NZ_JACHKG010000024.1:0-84203 GCF_014203995.1 Paenibacillus sp. JGP012
GCACGCAAGCGGTTGAACCGCCGTATACCGAACGGTACGTACGGTGGTGTGAGAGGTCGGCTACTCAACTAATGGGTAGCCTCCTACTCGATTGTTATCAGCCCCGAAGTCATTTAAAAATTACACATAACATCGAGGGAGATGACGATCATATCATTCGAGACAAGCTGCGGGTGAAGATGCAGGATAAATCAAATGACTTTATTAATTTTTTTGACCTGAGCAACCGATAAATAAATGGAGTGAGCATCCTATAATCTCCCTTTTTTATCAGGGCAGAACTGGTTAGACATAGAGAGCGAGGGATTAGATTGGAAGTATACCGTGCATTTATCTTCCGTCTGCTGCGCAACTATCTGATTGGTTCATTAACAGCCATCTTTGTTGTGGGCACAGTAATCATGGTTTCAACCTTGCAAGTACCCCATATCCAATATGTTCGATTAGTTGTCATCGTACTCATCTCCATTCTGTTCATGCTGGTTGCTGAGCTGATTACGCTGTGGTTTCAGCTGGGTCCGATCAGGCATTTTTTTGCCGCAGAGCACCATGAGAAGGCCGAATTAGAGCTAATGTACGAGAGAATTCACCGCTTTCCAGGACAGACCATATATCGTATTATCGGACCGCATATGTTAGGCTTCTCCCTGCCTGCAGCCGGTTTTACACTCTGGATGATCTGCACAGGCTGGTTAGAAATCCCGTATGAATTTGTTGGCATTGCAGCTGCGTGTGCGTTCCTGATCGGCATTATGCATGCACTGATTGAGTATTATCTTGCAGTAAGGGCAGTAAGACCTCTGTTACTTGAGGTACGTCGCAGGGGCAAGATATTGTACGGCGTTGAACCTTCATTAGGTGGACGAGTACTTGTTTCGATGAGACGAAAATTTCAAATCAGTACGGCACTTATCGGGTTATTTCCGCTATGTTTATTTTTTCTGGCTACGTATATAAGGCTTCAATACATAGATCAGCAGTTTGCTAAGGAATATACCTTTTGGGGTGTGCTTATCGTTATTCTGGGAGCCGGATTTGCTCTAGTGGGCAGCTGGCTGTTAATTCGGGATGTCCGTGATCCGGTGACGGAGCTGACCCAAGAGATGATTCGCATACAGGGGGGAGACTTTGGCAGAAGAACACCGGATCTGTATGCAGATGAATTTTCGGCCTTGATCTCCGGATTCAACGTGATGATTAACCGACTGGAGATGAGACAGGAGCGCAATCGGCAGCTGCTGCAAAGTTACTTCTCGCTGCTGGCTGCTGCCCTTGATGCCCGGGATAAATATACAGCGGGGCACTCCATGCGTGTAGCGGAGTATTCCATTCTGATCGGAAGACTGAGCGGAATGAACGAAGAACAGGCCGATTTGTTATACAAGTCTGCACTGCTTCACGACATCGGCAAAATTGGTATACCAGACGAGGTATTGTTAAAAGACGGTAAGCTCAGCGATGAGGAATTTGCCATTATTCGCACACACCCTGTGTTAGGCGAAAGTATTTTACTTCAGATTGAACCTGTGGATGCCATGGCTGACTTTTTACCAGGCGTACGATCCCACCACGAAAGATATGATGGCAAAGGATATCCGGATGGTATGGCAGGTGAGGATATTCCGCTGTTTGGACGAATTATTGCGGTGGCTGATGCTTTCGATGCGATGACGTCAGACCGTCCGTACCGGAATGGCATGAGTGATGAGAAAGCGTTGATGATTCTGGAAGAAGGAAAAGGGACCCAGTGGGATCCCTATTTTGCAGGATTGTTTATTGACGAGTGGAGAAGACAGAAACATCTGGAAACCAAGTCGAACGAGGGGATTAGCTGATCCCCTCCGTCCATTTGGATTCTTTTCTGCGCCGCCGGTGAAGGGCAAGTCCCGTAATGATGGTGAAGATACATTCACCGAGAACAATTGCGCCGAGTGCGTCGTAAATGACATGTTGTTTGATAAGCAGTGTTGATATAATGATCAGGGCTGCCCCGGCAGAGACCAGGACCTTGATGAATCTGCGGATATTGGAGACGGACAGGACAGCGCGCATAACGAGATAAGAGTGCAGGGCATGAATGCTGGGAAAACAGTTGAACGGTCGGTCCTGACTGTAGAGCCAGCTAATCACGGTCGAGCCTGGACCAGCCGCGGTCAGTTCAGGGCGAGGAACCATAGTCTGGAAGTTGAAATAGATCAGGTAACAGATCCAGACACAGATGTTCATGGACAACAGGACACGATAATACATAAGACGATCCTTCGCACAGAGATAAGCGAGCACACCGAACACAAACGGATACCATCCCAAATAAGGAATCGACATCGCAGGTATAAATGGAAGCATCTGATCCATCGGAGAGTTCAGGACAACATATCCGCGCTCCGGACTGTTCAGAATATCATAAAACATGCCCATGACAGCCAGTGATAACATCAGACTTAACGATAACCAATAGGATTTACTTTTTAACACGTGCATGGCCCAACTTCTCCTTTCATCATGTTTTGGAAACAAACATGAGTACAGCGGTAAAAGATAAAAATTAAACAACAATATATTTTACTACGTCCTGCACACATTTTAAATGTTGAATTTGTGCCTTTTTTTTGTTTCTTTTTTGATGGAGATTTCATGCCGTGGTGGTTTTAGCATGATATGATATAACCAAATACAAAAAAGCAAGCACTTGGGTTTAAACGTCGGACAACAGGAGTGAATCAATGCAATTTTCGAAGATGTTCGTACTCAATATGGGCATGCTTATTACGATCGCTTACCTGGCAAGTGTATTCTACAAATATATCGTAATACGTGCCTCGTCCCGAGTGAAACAGATCAGTTCCGTGTTCGCGCTTATTTTTGCCGGCTGGATCAGTACCGTATTTGGATTTCAGCTTACTGATGAAGTTGTGTTTGATCTTCGTTACGTACCTTTAATTGTCGCCGTATTGACGTACAGACAACCCTACAGTGTCATTATTGTAGGTGTAGGCATAGGTTTATCTAGGTTAACCTTTGGCATTACAGATGCTACGATTGCCGCGGTTTATAATATGACCATTCTTGGAGTGCTGTGTGCGGGCTTGAACATCTGGATGAGACGAAGCAGCTACAGACTGATTGTCAAAGGCATTGTGGTTACCGTCATCGTCAACGTTGTAAATAGTGTGAACATCGCTTTTCTTGGCGTCATTCCGCCCGCGTATTTCTTTTCCCATATTATGCCGTATACACTTCCGATCGGCATCGTGCTCAGTCTGATATTTGCGTTTATTTTGCGGGATTTTCAGAACGAGCAGAATCGGATTCTGCTCATTCAGAGTACAAATCGGCTATTGTCCCTCCAGAAGGAGGAACTTCAGAAGGCGCAGATTGTGCTGGAGGACCGGGCAAAGCAGCTCATGATTGCTTCCCAGTACAAGTCCGAGTTTCTGGCGAATATGTCCCATGAATTGCGGACACCGCTGAACAGTGTAATCAACTTTGCCCAGATGATTAGTGAAAATGCCGATACGATGGAGCAGGAGGAGATTATCCGTTTTGCAGACATGATTGATCAATCCGGGCAGGAGCTGCTCAGGCTGATTAATGATATTCTCGATTTATCCAAAGTCGAAGCAGGCCGGCTGGATATTGTACTGGAGGATATCAGCCTTAACCAGCTAGTTGAGGATGCGATGAATCATTTTCAGCTGGTTGCAGACAAAAAGGGGATCGAGCTCGTTCTGGATAAGAAAGCCGGACTGCCAGATACACTCTGGTCTGATCCACAGCGCGTGCAGCAGATTTTACGCAATCTGATGTCCAATGCAATCAAGTTTACTCCTCGGGGAAAGGTTACCCTTACAGTAAGCACCAAACAAACGAAGCAAGCGAATATTGTTAGCGACTGGCTCGTTTTCTCTGTACAGGACACCGGCATTGGCATTCCGGAGGACAAGCATCATTCCATATTTGAAGCATTTCAACAGGCGGACGGCTCTATAAGCCGGAAATTCGGGGGCACCGGGCTCGGCCTTTCCATCAGCAGGGATTTGGCCAGATTGCTCGGCGGTTCTATTGAACTTGAGAGCGCAGCAGGTAAAGGAAGCATCTTCCATCTTCACCTTCCGTTGACCGTGAAAAAATGAGTTGACAACCTTCGTGCCGTGAGTAGAATTTGGGGTGACAACTAGCATTGGCCGGCAAAGCATAACCCGGTCTAAGGAGTGTATCCCCATACAGAAGATGGTCAAGATGAACCCCTCTTCGTTCATGAGCAAGCCGCGGCGCAAGGGTTCGACACAACGCACGAATTTATCGATTGCAACATGGGAGGGCGTGCCGGCAATTATTTTGCAGACGCTGCTTGGCGGCCCATTTCTAACCGGGTTTTTGCTGTATCTTGGGGCGGGGTCAAGGCATATCGGCTTTGTGCTCGCCATTACGACCTTTGTTAACATCGCTCAGATCGGTGCTGCATACTGGATGCAGCGTATTCGCAGCCGGAAGCGCATGCTTCTGCTGTTTGTCGGGGCTCACCGTATTTTGTGGAGTGCAACGGGATTGATTCCGTTCATGTTCCCCAAGGAATGGTGGGTCAGTGTTTATATTGGCTTATATACTATCGCTTTTATATGTAATACCATCGGCGGTATGATCTGGACCTCCCTCATTGGGGATATCGTGCCTGCCAAGGTAAGAGGACGTTATTTCGGGATACGAAATACGATTCTGAATGCACTTGGAAGCGTATGCTTGTTTGGCGGAGGCATTCTGCTGGACCGTTATCCGGGGGAAACGGGTTTTCTGATCCTGTTCATTCCCGTTTGGATCTGTGCCATTGCCAATACGGTAATCTATTTCTTTTACCCCGATATGCCGTTTGAGCGCTCGACAGAAAAGTCATTTTCCCGTATGTTCATCAAGCCGTTTCAGGATCGGGCCTTCTTGAAGGCGACTGTTTTTCTGGCGCTGTGGCTGTTGATTCAGACATTAATTGTTCCCCTGTATTCCTACGTCATGCTGGACCTGTTGAAGGTAAGTTATCAGATGGTCTCCCTGATTACGGTGGTTCAGACCCTGGTGATGATGGCCGGATTTTATATCTGGGGCAATCTGAATGCAAGATACAGCAACAAAACGCTGTTATTCTGGACACTGCCTGTTATAGCGTTGTCCTGTCTGTCCTGGGGTTTGATGTCCTTTGCTCCGATATTGGTTGCATTGTTTCTGTCCCACATTTTCCTCGGCATCGGTGTAGGCGGCTTTAACCAGCTCGCATTTAATTTTACGATTGGAGATACACCAAAAAGTGAAAGACCGATGTTTGTCGCCGTATATTCGGCACTGACGGGGGTAACCTCGTTCATCGGTCCGCTGATTGGCGGTTGGCTCTATGAGAAGATGGAAACACTTTCGGAAGCGACGCTCTGGATTTCTACTTACGGGTTCCAGGTGGGTGTTGGTGCAGTTATGCTGCTGCTTACATTTACGTTGGGACGACGTGTGCTTTTGAAATAGAAACGGAAATGCTGATCACGACAATCATCGATTTGATTTTCAGCTTTATATATGAACAGATAGGGGTGGTTGGAGAGATGCATCATCCTGAGCGTAAAGCGATGGTGATCGGGGCTACCGGGCTGGTGGGCGGGCTTTTGGTTAACAGCCTGCTCGAGCACCCCGCATACAGTGAGGTTCGCATTCTGGTCAGACGCAGGCTTGATCTGGAAAACCCTAGACTGAAGCAATACGTTGTGGACTTCGAACAGCTCGAAGGTCAGGGATACTTGTTTGAAGGGATCGAAGATCTCTACTGCTGTCTGGGCACCACGATCAAAAAAGCGGGCAGTCAGGAGCAATTCCGCGAAGTCGATTTCCATTATCCGGTTCGTGCAGCTGTGCTGGCAAAGCAGCATGGTGTGGAACAGATGCTCGTTATTTCCTCTATGGGAGCCAATGCGAGTTCGCGTGTGTTTTACAGCCGAACCAAGGGAGAGATGGAGGATGCACTCTCCGATATCGGCTTCCGTTCCCTGCACATCTTCCGTCCGTCACTTATTCTGGGTGACCGCGGAGAGAAGCGCTTTGGTGAGGAACTCGCTGCCCATGCGATGAAATGGCTGGATCGCTGGACACCAGCCAAGTACCGTGCTGTACAAGCGTCAACGATTGCTCAAGCGATGAGGAATATCGCCATCGTTCAGACCGCAGGCATTCACGTGTATCCTAATGATGTGATTCATGTTGTTGGAGTGCAGGGGAATTAGGGCTTGTGTGATACAGGAAAACAAGCGTTTCTCCCCTGAATTGCAGCATGATATAATAGGTTTTAAAATAACAGCAACGCCTTGTACACCTAAATTGGCGGCAGGGCAGCGAACACAAAGGAGAAGCTGTCGAATGAAAAAAGCAATCTCGACCGAGCAGGCACCAGGTGCTATCGGTCCATACAGTCAGGCGGTAGATGCAGGTGACTTCATCTATACATCAGGTCAGCTTGGTCTGAATCCGCAAACGGGTGAATTCGGAGCAGATGTTCAGGAGCAGACTCGTTTGTCTCTAAGCAACGTGAAAGCCATTCTGGAAGCCGCAGGCACCAGCATGGATAAAGTGGTCAAAACAACGGTGTTCCTCAAAGACATGAATGATTTTGTTCCGGTCAATGAAGTATACAGCAGCTTCTTCACCCAGCCTTACCCTGCACGTAGTGCTGTAGAGGTTGCGCGTCTGCCCAAAGATGCTTTGGTGGAGATTGAAGTTATCGCATTGAAATAGCATGCTGGGTCGCCCTCTTACGGGGGTGCCATCCTGTCTGCATACGATTACAGCAAAAAGCCGATTCAAGGGTGAATTGACCCGCAATCGGCTTTTTGCTGTCGTTTTGTTTTATAATAAAAGGAGTTATTTAATCCCGGTCTTGATTACGGGCGAAGAACAGCCATACAGCATACACTGCGAGAACAATGGCCAGGATGATTCCTGTGTAATAGACCGAGGTGACGTCCTTTTGTTTCAGTGCAATGGCGATATATGCCCAGGTGAATACGAGCGGGTATACACTGTCGCGGTATCGGAAGCTGACCAGCACAGCCAATACGGAACCAACAATCAGCATAATGATTGTCCATGCGGTTTCACTGATGCCGAATCCATTCCAACCGATTTTGTATAGAAAGACCGCCGCGTTAACGATCGTAGCCACACTGACCCAGCCGAGATATATGCTAAACGGCAGTTTGACAAGCCATATTTCAGCAGTGGTGGGCATGGTGATCTCACGTGTTCTTACATACAGTACAATCAAGCTCAGCAGAAGAAGTATGATAATGATTAGCGCGAGTCCGATGTGCAGATTTTGAAAAGCAAAGATCCAGGCCACATTAAAAACACAGCTGATTAGAAACCAGTAGCCAAGGCGGGTAATCGAATCATTTTTCCAGGATGCAGGAACAAACTGATAGATGACGAAACCTGCCAGAAGCAGGTAGATCAGACCCCAGATCGCAAAGGCATAACCGGAAGGGGTCAGCAGTACAGGGTACATGTCCGATACTTCCTTGTTGGTCCTGCCGCCGATCGGCAGTGCATTGGAGAGATAGTTCACAATAATAACAGCAATAAAACCGAGGGCATTTAACCATTTGTACGGATTGTTGCGGGACATGGCGTCTCCTCCTTAGTTTAACAATTTCAAATGAACCGCGGGTCAGTCTACAATGAATTTACCCACGAATGGCGTGTTCTAATAATGACTGCATCAAAAGTAAGGGATACTTGTTTATTTTCGGGACGACGGGTTTGAAGCGATGTTACGGGAACGGAGCTGTCATCTGTCCCAATGTACGCCAGAACTGGCGCAAATATACCTATAGATGCTCATAGATGCCGGTCCACACGAAGGGGGAGCCAATGTTTACTAGAGAAATGATGGAGAAGCAGCAAACCTGGCTGTATGTAGCAGCCCTGCTTGCGGGAGCATGGATAGGTCTTTCCGCTCCGGAATCGGGAAACATTATTCATCAAGCAGTGTCTCCCATTCTGGCTGTGCTGTTATACAGCATGTTTGTCCAGATTCCTTTTCTGGAGCTCAAAGCGTCCTGGATGAATCTGCGTTTTATGTCTGCACTGCTCGTGGTTAATTTTATCGTTGTACCTGTTGTGGTGTGGCTGCTTACCTTTCTGTTTCCACAATCACCAGCCGTTCTGATCGGCGTATATCTTGTACTGCTAACCCCATGTATTGACTACGTTATCGTATTTACACAGTTAGGACGGGGGAATGAGAGATTGGTGCTGGCAGCGACCCCGGTGCTGTTCGTGGTACAGATGCTCCTGCTTCCTGTGTATCTCTGGATTTTCCTGGGCACAGATGCAGCTCGAATGATGCAGGCCCGGCCATTTGCAGAGGCTTTCCTGTTCCTGATCGTGATTCCGCTGCTGCTGGCGGTGCTTACTCTGGTTTTCTCCAAAAGAAATGTGACCGGACAACGAGTGCTTAATGTTACAGCATGGCTGCCAGTTCCAATGATGGCTCTTGCTTTAACCGCAGTCGTTGCCTCGCAGATCGGTAAGGTTTATCACGATTTGGGGACCGTTCTGAAGGTTATACCGTTCTATGTTGCTTTTCTAATCATTATGCCCCTGATATCCCGGATTATTGCAAAGCTCTTCCACTTGGATACAGGTGCAGGCCGGGCACTGATCTTCAGTGCTGCCACCCGTAATTCATTGGTTGTTCTGCCGCTGGCTTTATCGCTATCCCCGGAGTGGGCTTCCATCGCCGCGGCGGTCATTGTCACTCAGACAATGGTAGAGCTTGCGGGAGAACTGATTTATATCCGTCTAGTACCTGACGTAATCCTGCGGGATCAGAAAGTCGAAGGAGGGTGAAACCATCGATTGGTATTACGTGAAGAGGACTTCCTGACAGATGATGTCGAGAAGTCCTCTTTTCAATGCAAACAGATTTGTTATGTACCTGTGTGCAGTACCGTTTTTCGATATTCGGCAGGGGTGATGCCTTCGATCTTTTTGAACACCTTGCTGAAATACTTCTCATCCTGAAAACCAACCATCTCCGAGATGGCAGCAACTCGAAGTGACGGATTATGCAGCAGCAGCTTGGCGTTGTTAATTCGCAGCTTGCCCAGATATTCCGACCAGTTCAGCCCGAACTGCTGTTTGAATTTGCGGGAGATGTACTCTCTGCTCAGGTAGAAACGTGCGGCGATCTGCTGTAATGACAAGTCCTCCTGATAATGAGCGTCCATGTAGCGCGCAATTTCAGTCATTGGATCAGGATCGGTGTGATGCTGAGCGGTAATTGCTTTCCCGGCTGCGAGCAGACGGTGCTCCAGTAAAGATCGTAGCAGAGAAAAAGAGAGCAATCCTTCAGAATCAAACGGTAGCTCGGTCAACGGAGGCTCTTGTTCTTCATCAGATTTTTCTTCATGAACGGTAGTATGTTCTCTGTCTTCCAACCAGCGGCCCAGCATCCATTCCAGTTCCTGAATCCACAGCTGCAGCTGCTCTGCGCTGATGGCCTCAAGCTCTGTGAACGGATCAAGCCACTCAGCTACTGCAGCAGAAATACTGGCAGCGCTGCAGCTCATGGCTGCAATACGCATGGGCTCTTCGAAGGAGGTGAGCCGCTTGCCTTTATTTCTGCTAGTCGTTTCTGTGGTGGAGTGAATACGCTGACGTGTGAGCAAAATATTACGCCTCCACAATGTGGAGCTGGCTTCCAGGTAGGCTGCTGATATGCCTTCAGGGTAGTTCTTACAAGACGATATGCCAAAATGAAGCCGGCGCTGAATGGTCTGCTCCAATCCATCATTAATGGTACCAAGAATGTGTTCCAGTGAGGACTGCGAACCCCAGTGAAGCAGCACAATTTCATCAGGCTGATTAAGCTGATGGAAACTAACACCTTCTGCCGGGGTGCTCAGCATCTCTGCGCAGACATTCAGCACCGAGAATATCAGCAGGTCAGGCTGGCTGCGATATTTAGCCAGACAATCGGCGTCCAGATGCGACAGGCTGGTGACGGCCACGCTGCATACTGGAATATGGCAGGGCAGGTTCAATTCCTCCTGTAAACGCTGGATGTGCGCGGATCTGCTGCCTCTGCCGATCGCCAGCTCTGTCAGCAGACGATCCTGATAATGCGGCCGCATCCGGTTCACGACGATGGATTGTCTGGCAGATTCTGTACGTGAAGTCTCCTCATCCATCCAGGCCTTCACTGCCTTGAGCAAAGAGGCATTCAATTCTTCGGCCTCAACGGGCTTCAGCAAATAATCCATGCCGCCGTGGCGAATGGCGTGCCTGACCAGTTCAAAGTCGTCATACCCGCTGATGACAATGACCTTACTGTGGGGGTTATGAGCCGATATCCATTCAAGCAATGCCATGCCATCCTTGCCAGGCATGCGCATATCACTAAGTATGATTTCCGGCTGATGAGCTGTAATCGCTTCGATTGCTTCGTGTCCATCTGCTGCTTCCAGCAATACGTCTATGCCTACTTCCTCCCAATTACCGAGAAGCTGGATGGCATGACGGACATGTTGTTCATCATCGACAAGCAGTGCTTTCATGTAGTTCACTCTCCCGCGTATAGTTTGACTAGAAGTTTCACACCGCCTGACCGGATATTATGCATTTCGATTCTGGAAGGTTTGTCCGGGTGGGAGTTCAGAGCAAGTCTGCGTGCAACGTTTCGAAGGCCGATGGATTCCGTCATTTCCGATTCCTGCATCATTTCCGTTGCTGTTTCTTGTGGTTGAAGCCAGCTTCGGATTTCATTCAGTTTGTCTTCAGGAATAGCGGGCCCATTGTTGATCAATTCTATTTCGATCCAGTGTTCCTGCACGAAGCGGCTGGTGATTGAGATGTAGCCTTTTCCCGGCTGTATATCTGCACCATGTTTAAAGTAATTTTCAATTAACGGCTGCAGTGTCATCCGGGGCATCTGTACAGATAAGGTGTCCTCGGCAAATTGCATCTGCACCTCAAGGCGTTCACCGAAGCGTTCCTGCTGCAGCTCCAGATACAACCGGGCGTGCTCTGCTTCTTCACGGAGAGTTACACAGGTCTGGTCCCGCATGCTGTAGCGCAGCATTTTGGATAGAGAAGATAGCAGGGTGTAAGCCCGTTTTCCTTGCTGCTGCAATGCCAGTGTACCGATCGACTGCAAGGTGTTGTAGAGAAAATGCGGGTGAATCTGTGCTTGTAACGCTTTGAGCTGATTGGTCTTGTTAGCAAGCTCAAGCTGGTATTCCCGCAAAATCAGGTTATTGACCGTATCCATCATATCCCGGAAATGTCTAGCAAGTACCCCGAATTCATCCCGGCTCGACAGGTGAATATCCACATGCAGACGGCCTGCCTGAATCTGGTTCATATACCGCATCAGCTGTTTGAGCGGACCTGTGATGCGAATGGAAATAAACAAGGTCGCAACGATTACAAGTACAAGCGCTGCAATGGCAATCATGGCATTATTCCAGGTGAGCGAAGTAGCTCTTGCATATAACGTTTCGTTAGGAATCTGTTTCACGATGGTCCAGTCTGCATAGCTGTTTCCGAGCTGCTGATATACATACATCGAATGATCCTGCTCGAAATGCCCCTCTGCATTCCGCGCTTCGCCGGTATGAGCCTGACCGTCCTGCAGTGCGTTCGCTGCTACCGATTGCAGATGATTGGCATCACCCGCCCCTTGTACCTCTGTGCGTCCTTGATAGACAATCCGATTCTGTCCATCCACGACATAGATCTGTTCTTTGCCCGGGTCATATAGTCTGCTGCAGATTGCAGCAATGCTGTTCATGTTAAGATCAATAGCCAGCACACCAAGTCGTTCAGGGGAAGGGATGTCCCGAATGATTCGATGCAGGGTTATGACCGTTCTTGGTGAATCATCGGGAGAAGCGGCCTTGAAGCCATAGGTATGGCTCATATGTGCGGATTCCACCCAGATATCGGAGCTTCCTGACCCTGCCTGGCCATGCAGTGAATCGGAATAGGCTTGCTTGCGTTCCTCCCGTTTCGGAAAAGGGCTTGTTATCAAGGTGGACTGGTTGGATGCAAAGGAATGCAGGTAAAGCTGAAACACATCCGGTACAGCGGCCTTGATTGTTTGCAATGTGGTATATACCTCGGCAACGGCCCGATAATCACCTGGCAGTTTGGCGAGATTACGCAGGAAGTTAGGGTCGTTGTATACGGCGAGCGAGGCTCGTGCCACATTATCAACGTAATTGTTGAGATTGGTTGAAGCCTGATAGATAAGACGTTTATTCTCTTCCAGGGCCTGCTCCCGCAAGGCTGTCTTGGTTTGAATAAATGTCATGCTGATGGACGCCAGAAGCGGTATAGTGGTTGCAATCAGCATAAAGGCAATCAGCTTGGTGCGGATACTGTAATATTTGGACATCAGTTACACCCCTTCTGGCTGCTCGTCAAGAGAGGACAATATTTTACACCCAACTGTTCACGAGTGTCGGTGTTTCCCTTCACGATTTTGGAGTTTAATAAAAAAAGAGACCAATATCATCCATCTATAGAAGGGGAGAACGATATGAAGCATCGCAAGTCTTCACAGCTGTTACAGCAGCTTGTGTTCGTGGGTCCCTCCGTTGTGTTTTTTATTCTCATCATCGTGGTCCCTTTCCTGCTTGGCATGGTGTATTCCTTTACAGATTGGAATGGAGTATCCGCCAGCGTGAACTGGGTAGGCCTTGATAACTTCGTGCATATTTTTGCAAACGATCCCAAGTTTCAGACCGCGTTCTGGTTTACGGTGCGCTTTACTGTGGTGGGGGTGCTTCTCACCAATGTGATCGGTTTTTTTCTGGCTTATTTCCTGACCAAACCGCTCAAGACGAGAAATGTGCTGCGTACTATCTTTTTTATGCCTAACGTCATCGGCGGGTTGTTGCTCGGCTTTATCTGGCAGTTCATATTTGTGAAAGGGTTTTCAGCAGTAGGCGACGTGACCGGTTGGTCTTTTTTCAACCTCCCGTGGCTGGGCGATGAACCGACAGCCTTCTGGGGAATTGTCATCGTATTTGTATGGCAGACTGCTGGATATCTGATGGTTATCTACATCTCATCCTTGACGAATGTATCCCCTGATCTGCTGGAGGCCGCTGAAATTGATGGAGCCAGCCGCTGGCAGGTGTTACGGAGCATTATTTTACCACTCATTATGCCTGGTGTAACGATCTGTTTGTTCCTGGCGATCTCCTGGTCCTTCAAAATGTTCGATCTCAACCTGTCGCTCACCAAGGGTGGTCCGTTTGGATCAACCGAGTCGGTTGCACTGAACATCTATAACGAAGCCTTTGTTAACAACCGATACGGGATCGGAACTGCTAAAGCATTTATATTCTTTATCATTGTAGCGATCATCACGATGGTTCAGGTACGTGTGACGAAGAGCAAGGAGGTAGAAGCCTGATGGAGACGACGAAAAATTACCGCTTCGGTACTGTGATTACTGAAATTGTCATGGTGCTTATCGGGTTATTGTTCCTGATTCCGTTTTACTTCCTGTTTGTGAACTCGGTCAAAACGTTTGGTGATCTGCTAACCAACTCCGCTGCATGGCCTGAAGCATTCCAGTGGGGCAACTACGCTAATGCCTGGGAGAAAATCAGCTTTCCGTCAGCGCTCATCAATTCGCTAATCGTAACGATTGTCAGCAATCTGCTGCTCGTGCTGATCAGTTCTATGGCCGCATACCGCATGGTACGCAGCAATACACGCTTTAACCGGATTCTGTTCGGCTTGTTCATCGCTGCGATGGTGATTCCGTTTCAGTCTATCATGATTCCACTTGTTACGGTAACCAGCAATCTGGGGCTGATCGACAGTCTGGGTGGACTGATCATCTGTTATCTCGGGTTCGGGGCCCCGATGTCGATCTTTCTGTTTCACGGCTTCGTCAAATCGGTTCCCCTGGAAATTGAAGAGGCTGCCCGGGTTGATGGAAGCTCGGTATACGGGGTATTCTTTCGGATTGTTTTCCCGCTGATGAAACCGATGTATGTAACCGTCATTATTCTGAATACACTTTGGATCTGGAATGACTATCTGCTTCCTTCCCTGATCCTGCAAAGCTCCAATCTGCGCACCATTCCGATCGCAACCTTTGCGTTGTTCGGTCAATATACGAAGCAGTGGGATCTCGCACTGCCCGCTCTGGTGCTGGGCATCATGCCAATCATTATTTTCTTCCTGCTCATGCAGAAGTATATTATCCAGGGCATTACTGCGGGGTCCGTGAAAGGGTAGTGCGATGGCAGGTCGCTCCGGCTTTATGTGTGGGGGAGTGCGAGGGTTGGTCGCTCCGGCTTTATGTGCGCTTACGGTCGCTGTTGCTCCTCGGGGGCCTGAATGGTTGAGAGCAAGGAAGCCCCCGAGTATCAAAGGCGAACGCTGCGCTCCTCCAGCGCATCATAAAGCCTCCGCTCCGTGCCTCGCACGGAGGTGGCAAAGGGCCCATCTGCCCGCAGGGCTTGGGCAGATGCGTCAGAGCAGAGCGGGGAAGTACCTAAGCAAGGGATAAACAGAATGAGGTTCCGTAAAAGGTGAAGTGCGATGGCAGGTCGCTCCGGCTTTATGTGCGCTTACGGTCGCTGTTGCTTCTCGGGGCCTGAATGTGTGAGAGCAAGGAAGCCCCCGAGTATCAAAGCGAACGGATTTAACCTAAGATCAGCCGCGCATGCACACGTTGTGTGAATGTGTTGGTTCATCTATATAGTAATAAAGAGAAGAAGAGGGCAAGGCATGGGTCATTCGAAGTAAAAGCAGATCAAAGCAAGAGAGTAAGAACGAGCAAGCGGTTATACTGAAACTACGACAGGGGAGAGTGTATCTATGAAAAGAATGACAAAGTTATCGTTCCTGATGTTAATTGCTTTTTCGGTGATGCTTGCAGGGTGCGGGAATGGTGACAAGAGCGGCAGTCCAGTAAATACAGATGCTCAGAATGGCGGCGGTGAAGCTGCGGCCGGCACCAAAACGATAAAAATTTTCCAATACAAAGTTGAAATTGCCGAAGCACTTAATCGTCTCAAAGCTGAATATGAATCTTCCCATCCAGGCATCAAGCTGGATATTCAGACAGTAGGGGGCGGAAGTGACTACGGTGCAGCGCTCAAAGCCAAGTTTGCGGCAGGCGAACAGCCGGACATTTTCAACGTAGGTGGATACCGTGAACTGGATACCTGGCTTGAATATCTGGAGGACCTGTCCGACGAGCCATGGGTCAAAGATGTACTGGAAGTTGCCAAAGAGCCAATGACCAAGGATGGCAAGCTGTATGGACAGCCGCTCGCGCTGGAAGGGTACGGATTCATTTATAACAAGGATCTGTTCGCCAAAGCGGGCATCACAGAAATCCCGACAACGCTGGAACAGCTGGATCAAGCGGCGAAGAAGCTGCAGGACGCAGGCATTACACCATTCTCCAACGGTTATCAGGAGTGGTGGGTGCTGGGGAATCACAACGTCAATGTAGCCTTTGCGAATCAGGCAGACCCGGTAAAATTCATTCAAGGACTGAACGAAGGCACAGAGAAGATTCCAGGCAACCCTGTGTTTGATCAATGGCTGAATCTGCTGGACCTGACACTGAAATACAGCAACAAAAACCCGCTGACAACAGACTACAACACACAGGTAACGCTGTTTGCCAGCGGCGAAGCGGCGATGATGCAGCAGGGGAACTGGACACAGGTGCAGATTGACGGCATCAACCCGGACTTGAACCTGGGCATTCTGCCAATGCCGATCACGAATGAACCCAACGACAAGCTTTTTGTAGGCGTACCTAACAACTGGGTTGTGAACAAAAACTCCCAAGTGAAGACCGAAGCCAAGGCTTTTCTGGACTGGCTTGTTACATCCGACATTGGCAAGCAGTATTTGACGAAAGAATTCAAGTTTATCCCGGCATTCAGTTCGATTCAGGCTTCTGAGGAGGAGCTGGGTGATCTGGCGACAGATATCATGAAATACAGTCAGGCTAACAAAACGTTAAGCTGGAACTTCAGTCGTTTCCCTGAAGGGGTTCCACAAGAGTTCGGCAGCACAATTCAGGCATATGTAGCAGGTAAGTCTGACAAAAAGGCATTGCTTGATGGCTTGCAGCAGAACTGGGATAGTTTGAAAAAATAACGACAACATACGTACTCGAAGCCAGTTGCATCTTTTGCAGCTGGCTTCTTTGCTTCCCTGACATTGTATCGATGTATCTTGAAAATGTGGATAACTGTGCTGCTTTACAAATTTTAAAATAAAACTTTTACATCAGCTTGATACTATATGTGGATATCCTGTGTGTATATCATCTAAATGTGGACAACTTTTCAGGAAATAGGTTGGCGATATATTTTTATCAACAGATATGCTTGCATTTGTTAAAATAGTACTATATAGTTCTAGTTATGAATAACAAAAACGATAGTTCAAATCAAGAGTATTCTAAAACGTCCAGACCCAGAGGCTCTAATCCAGTGAACCGCACCAAAGCGGTTGAAGTGGCTGCACAGCTTTTTCTAAGGCAAGGTTATGCTTACGTCAGTATGGATGAGGTAGTCCGAGTCAGTGGTGTATCCAAATCCAATATCTATTATCATTTTAAAAACAAGGAGGAATTGCTTCAGGCAGTTGTTCAGTTCTGGATTGCCCAATACGAATCAGAGCTATTTCTGCTGCTCAGCCAGCGTGAACGGGGCGTGGAGGAACGAATTAACTCCTTCCTGGCACTGCTTTCGGCAGGTATAGAGAGTCGAAACTTTGAAGGGTCATGTCCGTTTGTCACTCTTTATATGCAGGCACCCGATAGTGCCTCCCATGCGAAGGAAAGCATCTCGATCTTTTTCCGAGAGCTTATGCCTATGGTGGAAAAGCTGCTCCAGCAAGGGGTAGAACGCGGAGAATTCCGCAAAGGAGTTGAGCCTGCAGCGGCAGCAGCCCTGTTCGTTGCTGCGCTTGAAGGTTCGCTGATTCTAGCAGGAACTTCTCGTAATCTGGGTATCATTGAACAGTCGGCACGAACGTTTTGTCAAATGCTTCGCTAAGCGAGGCTCTTTTTTTGAATATTTGTAGTACTGTATGGTACTAATTAAGATGGTATCATATGAGGCTAAGACGAAATGAAGACGGAACTCAAAACTAAAAAAAGACTAAATAGTGTGGAGGTTTAATAGATGAATCAAACAGCGTTGGCACAAACCGTTCTACTGATGACAGGCAGCACCGGTTTTATTGGAAGGGAAACCGTCAAACAACTTGTGGAAAAAACAGATATACATATGCTGCTTTTGGTTCGCTCTGAAGAGCGGGCCAGAACCGTACTGGAGAGCTACGGTGTGAGCAGCTTTGAACGGATTACGTTTATCGTAGGCGATTTATCTCTGACAGGTCTCGGGCTTGTTCAAGCGGATCGTGAACGGATCAGGGAGGCGAATGTCATACTTCATGCAGGGGGCACGATGGACATTACACTGGGACGAGAGACAGCGAACAGAATCTTTATGCATGGGGCGAGAGAAATAGCGCAGTTAGCAAAGGATATCCAGGATAACGGAGGATTGCGGCATTTTATTCATGTCGTTGGTTATATGAGTCCTTACGGGCAGGAGGGCGAGCAGCAAGAACAGACAAAGGTGGAACATGCAGACAGCCAAGAGAGCGCGTATGAAGAGATGAAATTTCAAGCGGATGGGTTTATTCGAACGCATGCGCAGACACATGGATACCCTTTATCTGTCGTAAATCCCAGTACGGTGGTTGGCCCCCGTCCGACGGGTGAGACGGAGCAGACAGGCGGCATTGGATTGCTGATTGGCGCTGTGCAGAGAGGTTTCATGCCGGTTGTACCTGGTGGTTCATCTTACTGGCTGCCGCTCGTGGAGAATGATGTGGTGGCAGAGACACTGGTGTTTTTGACCCAGGATGAGACTCCTCTTGGGGGGACTTACCCGCTGTTGGCACGTAAAGAGGATAGTCCGAACATGAAGGAAATGCTGAATCTGATCACAAAGCAGCTGGATGTGCCCACACCGGTAGGAGTACTGCCGCTATCTTGGATTCAACGCCTTATGAAGCTTGGGGGAAGCCGCATCAGTGGTATTCCCGCACAGTCACTGGCTTTTATTACAGATAGGAGATTTCCGGTACAAGAGACAGAGATGCTGTTGAAGCGAATGGGGAGAAGCTGGCCTGATATTCGGGAGCAGCTCCCGTTCATTATTGCGGATCTGGACTACCGTCTTCTGCCCAAGCACGAAATGAAGGCTTATCCAGGCCATTATACTCGTTCACGATTAGGGAATTTGGCGATGTTAGGCTGGGAAGGTGAAGGGGAGCCGTGGGTGATTGTACATGGTTTACTCCAAAGTGCCGATGACTTGCTTCCCTTGGGATCACGGCTGAGGGAACTGACGGGCAATCCCGTCTGGATTGTTGATCTCGCAGGGTTTGGTCGCTCACCTGTTCACCAGGAACAAGATGCATTTAACGGTCAGGTGAATGCACTTGTGCATGCTTTGGCAGAAATGCCGGTTCCCATCAAACTTGTTGGTCTTTCTGTAGGTGCTGCTGTCGCAGCCGCAGCATTGAAGCGAAGCGGGCGTACCGATATTCGTCTCGCCTTGCTCCAGCCTGCTGCGGACAACGGAGGAGATGCACGTTTAAAACAGATGCTTCGCCTGCCGCGTCGTGTAGGTCGCGCGTTGCTTCGCTCCAGATCTCAGCAAAGTTGGGCACGAATGTTTCGTGAGGGTAGCAGCAGATCTGTTGATAATGAGAACATAGCCGCGGGAACAGCCCAGAGGGTACATTCCTATCTTCGCTCACCTCGTATAGCGGGCGCACATCTGGATCTGCTGAGGTGGATTCACTTGGGGCACACCAAAGGGACGGGCAGCTTCTGGGAGAAATACGGAAGCTTTCAGGGAATGGACTATGAAAAGGAACAATTGGTTGTTTGGGCTGACAAGGATAAGGAATATCAATTTCCAACTGCATTACACAACGGTTACAGGAAGATTGATGTGCCTTACGGGCACTATTTTCCAGTATTCCAGTTTGACCAGACAGCGGAAATCCTCGTCAATTGGGCTGGTGGCACACATGTGAATAACATTAGATAGGGAGTCTGTAATCCAGTACTGTAAGTGAAAGGCTTTCCACAATATGTCCACAGGAGAGGATAAGCAGACGAAAAAAGACAAAGTTTACGTTAGATTTACAAACAAATACACAACATGTCCACATTGAAATTGCGAATATCCACATAAAAGGATGTATATATCCACAGATTGTGAGCAATATGTGCACAACTTATCCACAAAACAGGTATAACTCACTCTTTTCATCTGGAAAAAGCAAAATCAAAGCAGGATTTGATGAGTTGTCCACAGAAATTAGAATATATTTCAGCATACGTTGAACCCGGAAACGAAAACGGATCATAAGCGCGATTCTTGTTGTGGAAAGCCTAAACATTTGCACCAAAAGTGCCGATACAACATGTAACGACTAATCGTCTCACGACGACAGCCAAAAGTATGTTGAAGATTCTGATTTTACGGAATGAGAGGGTATGGGGACAATTATGAGTGAAGATGTAGTAATGCAATATATTAATTTCTCGGTCGGAGAACAGATTTTTGCACTTCGTATTGATGAGGTGCATGAAATTATCAGAATGGTAGAGGTTACAACGGTTCCTTTTGGCAGTCCCGAGATCAGAGGATTCGCTTCATTGTACGGTAAGGTGGTTTCGGTCGTGAGCCTTCGTGTGCTGCTGGGCATGCCGGAGCAGGAGGACACGCCATCGACACGGATTATCGTTGTTCCCTACAAGAACGGGTTTGTGCCTTTGATTGTGGATATGGTGGATTCGGTGGTGACATATGATCGTTTTGAGGAGCCTGCTGAGGAGCATCGCCGTTTCATGATTGGTGTGTTTGATAAAATCGGTTTCTGTGCAGATCACCGCGCGGGTATTCTGAATCTGGATGTGCTGCTGGGCAGTCTGGTCAGATCTTAATTATTAATAAAAAAATATAGCGGCAGCTTGGCTGCTTCATTGTTTCATCTTAATAACGAAATGTTCCTCATCCGATTCCTGGATCAGGGGCATTTTTTTATGCAGCAAAAGAGTGATATCCGCATTTTTTAAGTGTAAAGGTTTTTAAATCCGTTCATTTTCGTATATGATGGAGAGTAACAATGCGAAGGGATGACGGGAGACTGTAATGATGCAATCGCTGTATGGAGTATGGCTTGGAGACGTATTTTTTTGTTTTTCCGGTGAGACATCGGAACCGCGTGTAGATGCTTGGAGCCACGTGGTGAGAAGGCTGCAATTCGGCGACGAGGGTCGTCTGTTTCAGCCTGCCGCGCTGCGTCTTGCAGAGCTGCGCTGGCCGAATCCGCTTCGGAATGCGGCCGAAGCCAAAAATACGAAACGGCGGCAGCTGCTTGGTCGCACTCTGGAAGGGCTCGCGGTTTCCCCGAAGGATGCCTTCAGGCTGCTGCTGCAGTGGGACGATCAGATGCTGCATGCAGCCGGAATTCAAGCCGGAGAAGAGATGCGTTACTGGGTTAAGGCAGCACAGTTCACTCAGGAACTGCTGCTCCGCGGAGCAATCGCTCCAGCGGCTGCGTTTGCGGCCAAGACCGGTGCAAGACGCAGAACCGGACAGGAGACTTTAACAGGTGTATGGCGCCCGAGACTGCAGCTCGAAGAGGATCAGGAGCGTTTTAGAAGTCTTGCAGAGTCCATGCCGCCAATCGCGTTATCTGCTCCGGGAGCATATGCCTCCACGGAGCCAGAGACACGTGAGGAAGCGGCTGGGGCGGTCTTATTTTCATTTATGAGTGGAATCATTCATGCGGTGGTGACGAGTGAACTGGAGGGCATGGATAGCGCGCTGTCTCGTTATCGGACGTCGTTCCGACGTGGCTCATCACCTGTGTCAGAGCTTTGGTGGAATAGCCTGATCTCGATGTTTCGCCCTGTCACCGTGCAGGGACCGACCGAGGAAATGGCAGACTTCGTGGATACGCTTCATGAAGCGGGGGGAACGAGGATGCCTGCATTTGGTATCGAAGAGACTCCGCCCGTGGAAGGCAAATTGAAGCTGGTACTGCGTCTGGAACCGCCGCTGGGGGAGCAGGATTCAATCTGGGGTATCAGCTTCTGGGTTGATAGTGATCAGGAGTCTGGACTCAGACTGCCTGCGCGAAGCATATGGGCACACCCGGAGCGTGACCTGGACCGGGGCAAGGTGCTCTATGTGTCCGCAGCCGAGCAGCTGCTAATGGCCATCGGTCAAGCGTCGGAGCTGGCCCCGGAACTGGAGACCGCATTACTGCATGCGCGTCCTGAGGCAATACAGCTGGAGCAGCAGAGCTTTTTTGAATTTCTGACCCATGCGGTTCCCAAGCTGCAGAAGGCGGGCATAACGGTGCTGATGCCTTCAAGATGGAGCCGTGCCGGGAAACGCCGTGCGGGTCTGCGTTTGCAGATGATGAATGGTTCGCCGGAGCGTCAGCCGGGTGCTGGTTCTGCGCTGGGCATGGAGCAGCTGGTTGCTTTTACAGCAGAGCCGATGCTGGATGGCAAGCCGATTACGGCGGAGGAACTGGCTGCACTGGCTGAATCAACCGTTCCTTATGTGATGTTCCGCGGGGAATGGATCGAGGTAGACACAAAAGAGATTCGCCAAGTGCTTCGTTATATGAAAAAAGAAGAGGAGCAGTATATGCCGCTTTCCGAGTGGCTGCATCTGGCTGCAGATGAAGGAGAAGATTCCATCTGGAAAGGCATGTCCGTTTTCGGAGCGGAATCGGAAGGCATGCTCGCTTTTCTGTTGGATGGGCAGGTGCTCCGCAGCATTGAGCCGCGATCTGTACCAGCAGAGCTGCATGGTGAACTGCGCCCGTATCAGGAACGCGGATTTCAATGGTTATCCGCTATGGGTGAGCTTGGGTTCGGCGTGTGTCTCGCTGATGATATGGGTCTTGGGAAGACGATCCAGGTTATTACCTGCCTGCTGGATCGCAAGCAGGAGGAACGGCAGGCTGCACTGACCGAAGCGCAAGAGACACAAGGATTAAATGAGGCGTCCGCAGATCAGGCTGCAGATCGAGGATGGATCGCTGAGAGATCGGAAGGCAAAGTGTCTGGGCTGCACAAATTGTCCAAATCCGGCGACTCCCATTCGGCCCTCAAGACGACTGCTTCACAGAGATCTGATGTAATTCCAGCAGAACAATGGCCTGCACTGATTGTCTGCCCCACATCGCTGCTTGGAAACTGGCAGCGGGAGCTGAAGCGCTTTGCGCCAAACCTGTCCCTGTACATTCATCACGGCGGACAGCGGCTGCATGGGGATGCGTTCCAGGAAGAAGCCCGGAGGCATGATATCGTGCTCACCACGTATCATCTGGCTGGCCGTGACGGTCCCGACCTGGCTTCACTGCACTGGTCAACGGTGGTGCTCGATGAGGCGCAGTATATTAAAAATTATCGAACAAAGCAGGCGCAGAGTGTAATGCGGCTGTCTACTTCACATCGTATTGCGATGACAGGAACGCCGGTGGAGAACCGGCTGAGTGAGCTTTGGTCGATTTTTCAATTTCTCAATCCGGGATATCTCGGCACATCATCATCATTTCGCCAGCGTTATACAGGCTTGGGCCCATCAGAAGAAAGTGCGGCCTCGCTGCGAGAGCTGCATCGTCTGGTATCCCCGTTTATGCTGCGCAGGCTGAAGAGTGACCCGGATATCCGCAAGGATCTGCCGGAGAAGCTGGAGCTGAAATCCTATTGCTCACTCACGCCGGAGCAGGCGATCCTGTACCAGCGTGTGGTGGATGAGCTGATGGGCGGGCTGGACGGCCGCAATGGCATTGCACGCAAGGGCATCGTGTTATCCTCTCTCACCAAGCTGAAGCAGATCTGTGATCATCCTGTGTTAGCAGACAACAGTCGGAAGGACCATGGCAAGACAGAGGCATCTGGCAAGATGGAGCGGCTGCTGGAATTACTGGATGCGATTCGGGACAATGGAGAATCGGCACTGGTATTTACTCAGTATGTGTCCATGGGAGAGCTTCTCGTATCCAGACTGGCCCGGCGTTATGAAGAGGAGCCTTATTTCCTGCACGGCGGTGTTTCCAAGGCGCAGCGGGATGAAATGGTGGAGACGTTCCAGAAGGGAGAAGGCCCGTCGATGTTTGTTCTGTCGCTGCGTGCTGGCGGGGTTGGCCTGAATCTGACACGGGCAAGTCATGTCATTCACTATGACCGCTGGTGGAATCCGGCGGTGGAGAATCAGGCAACAGACCGTGTATTCCGCATCGGGCAGAATCGTAATGTACAGGTACACAAGTTGATCTGCCAAGGGACATTAGAGGAACGGATTGATGAATTGATCGAGAGCAAGAAAGCTCTCTCCGAGCAGGTTGTCGGATCGGGAGAGAACTGGCTGACCGAGATGTCGGATGACGAGCTGCGCAGTCTGATCTCCCTGCAGGGGGAGACGTGGCTGTAACGGGCGGCAAAGCAGAGGTGTACCGAGGTACAAGGAACAGTCCAGGTATAGGTATAGGTATAGGTCAGGACATTGTACGGTGACACAAGGAAAGCTCGGAGGAGCAACGTAGAAAGGGGCATGATGATGAGCGAAAAATGGAAAATAGAGCTGCATATGTCCCCCGGGGTGTGGACAGCAGAGGTAGATACATCGATGGATCGGGCAGCGTCTGCCCCCGAAGCCGCCGATGCCTTCCAGACCGGAACCGCCGACTCCGGCGTGTTCACGGTCACCGGCGCGCTGTCGCAGCTCAGCGAGGCGCAGCGCGAGGCCGTGCTGTCGCAGCTGCGCAAGCGCCCGCTGGCGCTGTACGCCCTGCTGCGCGGCGGCCCGGCACCGGCGGAGCTCGCCGGGCTGCTGCCCGCGCCCGCTGGCGCGCAGGGCGCCGCCTTGCCCGGCGCTGCTGCGCCAGCGGCGTGCACCTGCGGCCGCGCGGGCTGCGCGCATGCCGCGGCGGCGGAGCGCGCCGTTGCCGCGCGCCTCGCGGGCGAGCCGCTGCTGCAGCTGGCGCACGCCGGCCTGCCGCGCGAAGCGCTGCTCGCCGGCGTGCTGGGATCGTGGGCAGCGGAGCTTGCCCATGATCCCAGCGGCGCGGGCCGCGCCGCGGAGACGGCGGGCCGCCCGCAGGCGCGGGCTGGCGAAGGCGGCGCAGCCGTCGGCGAGTGGATCGCCGAGGCTGCCGCGGACGGCGCCATGCACCAGCCGGGGCCGGGCTTCGGCGCCGTGCAGGTGCGGCTCGCGCAGCCGGGCAAGCCGCCTGCGCTGCCCGAGCTGACCGCGCTGCTGCCGGGAGTGCCTGCAGCAGCGGGTCTGGATCTGATCCGCGAGCGTGTGGCAGCGCGGATGTGGCAGGCTGTCCAGAAGCACAAGGACAGCCCGGCCGCCAAATAATGCAGTATGCCAATACAGCGGGGGTGATCGCAGATCGCCCCTGCTTGTTTTGGTTAACCGCATGAACAGACCTGTGCAGCCAAGTAAAGTGTGCCTTACGCAAGCTGCCCGGATTTTCTTTTCCCAAACGGTAAAGTGATGTGTTCATGTATTGAAAATGAAAGAAAACAAGCCTACAGGCTGTATTCAGGGTATACACTTGCGCAGATTCCGGAAGATCGCTGTCTTTGCTGGTGGAGGTTTGTACGCAATTAAGGTATACTGTCGCAGTGAACACTGTCGGAATTGGTGTGTATATGAAACAGCAATAATCCGCTCGAATACTACGTTGATGGGAGTTTTACGATGAAATCAGGAACAGGAAGACAGCGCCGGATTGTGGTTCTGCTGTCCTCACTTATGATATGTGGAGCTTTGCTGGCTGCGTGCCAGAACGGCTCCGACTCAAACGAAAATGCAAACGCGAACGGACCCTCCAGCACAGAGCAGGGAGCCGATGGCACCACCGTTCATCTAACCGACCAATCTGGCTCGGATGGCAAGGGTGGAGCGGAAGGAGATCAGACGTCCAAGCCGGGCAGTGATGAAGGCACAGGCCAAGGCTCGGACTCTGCATCCGCTGGAGAGGAACAGGGCTCCTCGAGCAATGGTAATGGGGAGGCGGCATCAGAAGACCCGCTGCTGGAGAAGCGCAGCATCAGTGCGCTGCAGACCACGGTAGATGCCCAGTCGGTTGTGACTAACGCGCAGGCAATGACGGTCATCGTCAACAAGCAGCGCAGTCTGCCAGAGGGATATGTGCCGAGTGATCTGGTTGAGCCTGACGTACCGTTCTCCTTCGAGGGACCGCATGAGAAGCGGCATATGCGCAAGGAAGCGGCTGAAGCGCTGGAGAAGCTGTTTGCCGGTGCCAAGGCAGACGGGATTGAGCTTCGTGCCGTGTCCGGTTATCGGTCCTACAAACGTCAGGTCGCCATCTACAACAACAATGTCAAAACCAAGGGAGAAGAGTACGCTTCCCGCGTAAGTGCCGTTCCCGGCCGAAGTGAGCATCAGACAGGACTTGCGATAGATGTGTCCAGTCCAAGTGTAGGCAATGTGCTGGAAGAGGTGTTTGGCTCGTCCAAAGAGGGCAAATGGCTGGATGAGCATGCTGCCGAGTATGGCTTTGTTATCCGTTATCCGAAAGGCCAGGAGAGCAAGACGGGTTACGTATATGAGCCTTGGCATATTCGCTATGTAGGCACAGATATTGCACCAGATGTCGTGAAGAGTGGTTTGACGCTGGAAGATTACTTTGACGAGGCTAATATTAAACTGTAATAGGCGTGTCTCAATACTCATATCCCCTGAACACTCGACCATACTCAAGGTAAAAGTGAGCTGTTCAGGGGATGTTTAATTTTAATTTGTTGATTGCGCTGCAGACAGCCTGATATAATTCATCTTTAATCCAAGAACCAGACTACATAACAAAGCGAGGCGTGAAGAATGAGCAGACAGCAGGTATTTACCGGCTCCCCTTGGGAACCACTGGTGGGGTATTGCCGTGCAATCCGTGTTGGAAACCGGGTTGAGGTTGCTGGAACAACAGCAATGCAGGAGGGTGTTGTAGTTGGAGCGGGTGATCCTTACGTGCAGACCAAGTTTATTTTGCAGACGATTGAAAAAGCGCTGAATGAGCTGGGTGCCAGCTTGAACGATGTCGTAAGAACTCGTATGTTCGTCACGGATATTACGCGGTGGGAAGAAGTGGGGAAGGCACATGGAGAATTTTTCGGGCAAATTCAACCCGTGGCTACCATGGTCGAAGTCAGCGCGCTTATTGATCCCTTGCTTATGGTTGAGATTGAGGCTGAAGCCATTATTGATACAGAGTGATATGAGACATGCTTTTTGAATATGAGAGATAATCTAAAAGTCTAAAAACGAACAAAAGACCTTACCCTCCTTGTCCGATGACAGGAGAGTAAGGTTTTTTATTTCATACAGTAATCGATTTGCACGGGTTGTATCGTCTTTACTCTGCTTTAGGCTGAACCGTTGGAAGGTCTACAACCACTCTCCAGGCAGTGCCAATTGGGGGAAGGCTGCGAGTCAGCATCGGACTGTAATATCCAATGACCTTGGCACCTTTGGTCAGCTGCTCTGCTTTTACCGATTCACCATTTTGGTCCAACAGCGAGGTATCTTTGTTGATATTTAAAACGACATGATCCGGGGCTGTTTCGGTCAAGCGTGTGCCTGTAATTTCAATCTGGGACACAGCACTGCCTTCCATTTTAACCTGTTCAATCGTGCCTGCTGTACCGAAAAGTTCTTTGGGCTGTGCTGCCAATTCAGCGGCTGAATCAAACACCGTCACTTTATACGTTGGCGTCTGTGGCGGCAAACTGCGAGTAGTCATCAGAGAATGCTCAGCCTCCACAACCATGCCGATGGACAGATCGGCAAGCGTAAGCTCTTTACCCTCCGCAGAGAGCAATTGACTGTCCTTGCTCAGATTCAGCACGATTCCATCCTGATTTGCACCGCCAATCTGAATGGACTGGTACTGCTCCTGATTGGAGATACGTGTAATTACACCTCGCTCGGTAACGGTCTTCACCTCTTCCTCACTTGTGATACTCACCTGATTCCCGGTTGTAGTCAATTGTGCGTGAAGCACCTTTTCTGCAAATACAGCAGGCACATAAAGTGTTCCATCCTTGATCTCGGGAGCTGTGCCAAGCGTGAGCAGCATTTTATTCACGGAATAACGGTCCTTGCCTGTAAAAACCTGAGTCCAAAGTGCATCACGAGTCAGCTCAGCTGACTTGTCCGCCTTGTTCCATTGCAGCTCGATTCCGAGGGCTTCGGTCAGGGCGCGGAGCGGAATCATCGCTGTTTGGTTATCCTTGCTCCAGTACCCGTCAGCGACAGCCGTGCCATTAACGGACACCTGAACCGTTCCAGCCGCGCTGCTGCTGGTAGAAACGATGCTTTGCTTCACAGGCGGTGCTGTGTTATCCAGTGATGCAGCATAAGCCGCTCCCCCGCTCAGCGCCATGGAAAGGGCCATCACGGTGCTTACTTTTTTCATGTTGTTTTTCATTAGGATCATCCCTTCTCATCTGCGTTGTGTCACGGTAAACTCTTATACAGAGGTCCGTATCTCATGATTACTGACGGGACACCTCGCCTCGAAGTTGCAGCTGAAAGTAATAAATGTAACGAGGCATGTCGGTTTTCATTTGATGTAATGCGATAAAATCAGGTTATCGGCAGCGGGGACAGGTTAATTTTATGGTGGAACGGATTTGCGTACTGTGGATTGGATTCATACTTCAGATGTGAGGGAGGATACAAAACGATGAGTGATATGTTGGTTGCGCTGTATCGTTTACCGGAGCAGGATAGCGGATTGGAGAGGCTAAAGGCGAACTCCATTGTCGTCCGCAGAGCCATTGCCCCGGAGAAGCAGCAGGTACTGGACTGGGTGAGGTCCCATTTTAGCCAGCCCTGGGTGGATGAATGTGATGTTGCTTTTGCACGTCAGCCCGTAACTTGTTATATTGCGCTCGAACATGGGAAAATGATTGGCTTTGCCTGTTATGAAGCAACCTGTCGCAATTTCTTTGGCCCGACAGGAGTGAGTCCGAGTGCCCGAGGTAAGGGCGTGGGGACCGCTTTGCTGTTGGCCTGCATGCATGCTATGAGAGCGGACGGATACGGTTACGCCATTATCGGATCGGCTGGGCCAGTGGACTTCTACAAACGAACGCTGGGAGCGGTGGAGATTGAAAATTCAACACCGGGTATTTATGAAGGCATGCTGCGGGCAGAATAAACGTTAATAAAGATCTGAAAGAGGAAGTCGTTAATGGAGTTTTGGTAAAAGGAGGCAGGACGAAGATGAGCAACAGGCAAATGCTGCACATCGGTATGATCGGTACAGGTTCCATCTCGGATCTTCATATGAGGTATTATGCCAAAAATGAGGATGCGGTCATCTATGCCATCTGTGATCTGAATGAAGAGAGAGCTAAGGCCGCTGCAGAGAAATATAATGCTCAGTCCGTGTACACCAACTATCGTGAGATGCTGAATGACCCGCATGTGGATGCCGTCAGTATCTGTACATGGAATAACACCCATGCGGAATTTGCTATTGCTGCACTGGAGGCAGGCAAGCATGTCCTGCTGGAGAAACCGGTCGCTACGAATGTAGAGGATGCATTGCGAATTGAGGAAGCTGTGAAGAAGAGCGGACGTACGTTTGTTGTCGGTTTTGTACGCCGTTACGATAACAACATGCAGATGTTGCGCAGATTTATTGATGCCGGGGAGTTTGGCGAGCTGTATTATGCAAAAGCGTCCATCCTGCGGCGTCTGGGTAATCCGGGCGGCTGGTTCGCAGATAAAGCCCGTTCAGGCGGCGGTCCCTTAATTGATCTGGGTGTACATATCATCGACCAATGCTGGTATCTGATGGGCAGACCGAAGCCAGTGTCGGTCAGCGGTAATACGTATCGAAAGCTCGGCAATCGTGCGAATATTGACCATCTTTCATTTTATAAAGCGGCGGATTACAGCGCAGCCATCAACAACGTGGAAGATATGGCAAATGCCCTGATCCGCTTTGAGAATGGGGCATCACTGGCGGTAGATGTGAGCTTCACCCTGCATGCCCGAGAGGATGAGTCCTATGTTAAGCTTTACGGTGAGCGTGGCGGCTTTGAACTGGAACCCAGAACACTGATCGTCACCGAGAAACATGACACGATCATGAACATTGAACCCCAGACGGACCATCCCGGTCTGGACATTCACGGTGCATTCCAGAATCAGATCGACCACTTTGTTGAATGCTGCCTGAATGGTACGCCGCCCATCAGTCCGATCGCAGATGGTGTGACCTCCACCCGCATGCTGTGTGCTATCTACGAGTCTGCCGAGAAAGGGCAGGAGATCAGGCTGGATTAAAAGCAGAACGATACAAATAATCGGTTATTTAAACGTAAGATTATTAACACGTAACGTGGGAAATCCACTGAGCAAATACCCTCCTTCTAAAAGTTCTCTTACTCAGAAGGAGGGTTGTTGATTGTGTCTTTGAATATACAGGCCGTCAGAACCTGTTCATGCCAGGCATTCATGCTTTTTTTTTCGCATAACGCTCATTTATTCATTGGTGAATCCTCGTATCCCGGGTCATCGTAGTCGGTATTCTGCAGCTTGGGGAGAACATTCATACCATCTATAGCTTGTCTGGTCTCAGGAGTCCCGTGATCGTAGAGAAAGGTGTACAGCATCATCACACCGTCCGTAAACCGCTCATTCCCCTCATCATGATCTGCCGATTTGTAAGGCACCGGTGCCCGCTGCAGCGAATAGTCGTCCCCCTTTTCCAACACTTTCATCAAGTCCTGTAACGTAGCTAATTGTCCGTCATCCACGAGAACTTCAAACGGTGTAGATTCGTTCCTCGTCTGCTCAATAAGGTTGTGAGTTACCGATACATACAGATGCTGTTTACCGTCCTGCATAATCCAACCCCCCATTTCATTATTGAAAAATCCGTTAACACAGTTCATTAAAAAAAGATCCTTTTGCTGTTAAATTGAAAATAAAAGACCGCTACTCTGATGAATTGGAAAAAAGACGCTTCTACTGTTAATAAACAGCAGCAAGCGCCCTGAAACGATCGATGAAGCCAGTCTAAGGCTGAGGATGGTGTTCCCATTTTTAGAGTATAGGTAAACCGTCTAGCGAATACTTTACTATATTTTACTTTCCAAAGCGATTAGTAACGGGAACCTCCCGAGTGCCAGCAATCATCGTTCCTGAGCATAATGGACAGGCGGGCGGGCCAGAGGTAGTCTTCTTCGATACTTTACCGGAAGGCACCGCCGGCTTTTGTCTTAACCATGCTTTGCACGAAGCAGAGCTGCATTTCCAGACAGCTACGGTTTCGGTCCGCTCGGCCCTGCTTACACCTGCCGCAGCAGAGTGTGAGTCGGAACGGGAAGGGCTTGAGGTTGAGGTGGCTTGGGCGGCCTTTGGATGAAGCCCTGGTGTACTAAAAGCTTTATGATCTCGAATGATTCCGCTGCCGCGCTGCTCACTCAGGCGATCCTCATCCCGCTCGTCCAGCATCTCCATCTCCCGCTGATCCTTATGGTTTATCGCACTGCGCTGCCGATCATGCTGTACATGCGAGGCTCGTTGACCTGTGCCACCCTGAATGGGTGGGCGCTGAATCAACGCATTGGCTGGCTGTGAATCGGCAGTGTAACGTGTCCCTGCTTTCTTCTTATGTTCACGTGTGCCTTCATATCTGTTTCCGTTCCCGGTGCGGCTGTAATTGTCACGTCCGCTGTAGCTGCGACTTCCATGATCTCTATAGGATGCCTGATTATTGCCTTGTCCTTCTTCACGTATCTTGCGTTTATCCGGTACCTCCATGCCAAAAGCTTCAAGCAGGAAACGCGAGACATCCGCAGGTTTGCCATGATGACTTGCTGGCGAGGTCACATACAGATGCTGCTTGGCCCGAGTGATGGCGACATAAGCAAGCCTGCGCTCTTCCTCCAGAGCCATATCCAGCTCGGCATCTGTCTGCTGTACAGCGAGTGCCGCTTTCTGATCTTCGGGGATATCGTGGCGCAGAGCCGTGCTGTGGGGCACGATGCCTTCGCTGGCTCCGATCCAGTAGACGCAGGGGAACTCCAGCCCCTTGGCCCGGTGAATCGTCATGAGCTGCACGGCATCACTGTCCTGCGAGCGGCGCAGCGATTCCATTTCGCGGTGTCTGCGGGACAGCTCGTCTGCAAATTGCACAAATTCCTCTACCGTTTCGAACTTTTTGACTGCTGCCTCGAATTCATCCAGCGTTTCCAGCATCGTTTCCTTATAATGGGTAAAAATGGTCGGGTCGCCGCTCTCCATATACTTGTCGTAGAATTGCCGTCGCATCTCCTGAACCGCGATGATCGGTTTCAGCTTGTGCAGGGATTTGATCAGCTTGATCCGTTCCTTGACCTGCTCCTGTTGAAAAGGCTTCAGCTTGTCCCATTTGCTCAGATGAATCAGCGGATATTTCTTGGCCTGCTCCTGCTCACAGCGCTGAATCCACTCCAGCCCCGCATCCCGGGACACATACAGCGGCCCAAGAGCACTAGGGAGGGCATCCATGGCCCGTGGGTTCAACGACAGTCGCATATGGTCCATCAGCGGTTTAATCAGGGACTGATCATAGAACACGGGGGAGGCCCCATGCTGTACAAAAGGCACATCCTTCAGCACCAGCTGCTCAAATACCGCCCGGCTGCTGCTGGCTGTCCGATGCAGAATCGCCATATCGCGATAAGTATACAGCCCTTCCTCGACCTGCTGGCAGATCTGATTGACCACCCAGGCTGCCTCTTCCTCGGCGTTGGCCGGAGTAGCGAAGCGCGGTGCATCCCCGCGCTGTCCTGCCGCACGCAGCCGTTTGTCTCGTCTGCGTTTGTTGTGTGCAACAAGCTCACTGCCGAGACCCAGAATACGCGCATCACTGCGGTAATTGATATCCAGCGTCACGATGCGTGCGCCGGGGTATACTTTATCGAATTCCAAAATCGATTCCTGCCGTGCGCCGTTAAACGTATAGATCGTCTGGTCGTCGTCACCGACCACCATCAGATTGCGATGGGCCGCAGCGAGCAGCTGTACAATCTCGTATTGCAGCCGATTGGTATCCTGAAATTCATCAACCATTATATATTGAAAACGCCGCTGAAGCGGCTTTAACACCTCTGGATCACGAAGCAGCGCAGCCGCGCGCAGCAGGATGTCATCAAAATCCATTTTGCCGCGCTCCTGCTTCCAGGTCTCGTAGCCGAGCAGCACCTTTTTCGCATCCCGTTCCTCCTGGGATTGCTCAGGCAAGTCCGCCGTGTCCGAGCCCTGCATCTTCCACGCGGACAGCATCGCCAGCAGGCTTTCCGGCTGGAACGCCTCACTCATGCCATGCTGGCGCAGCAGCATTTTCAGCACCGTGTGCTGGGCGCGCGGCTCGCCAAAAATATCTTCCTGCACGCCATAATGGCGAAGCAGAGTCAGCGCGAACGAGTGGAAGGTGCGAGCCTGCACCGCTCTGGCTGCAGCAGGTCGTATGCCAGGCAGGGCAGCTATACGGTCCTTCATCTCGGCCGCAGCTTTGTTGGTGAAGGTAACGAGCAGAATGCTGCCAGCGTGTACGCCGCTAACCTCCATCAGGTAGCCTGCTCTTGCCGCAAGCACGGTTGTTTTGCCGCAGCCTGCACCTGCAAGGGTGAGTATAGGTCCTCTGCCGTGGCGCACGGCCGAGATTTGCGGACCGTTGAGTTTGATGCCCGCTTCTTCCAGCGAGCGAAAATAATAGGCATCCTGCTGATCATCACCCACAAGCTGCCGGCTTGTTTCCAGCGGTGCAGAGGGAGACTGGGGCAGAGATGCGGCAGGGGTCACCCCGAGTGGACGGGGGTAAAACGTTGAGTTCGGACTTAACATATTTCATCCACCTCTATATGCATTCAGGGATAGGACTATCCCGTTTCAAAAGTAAACCATTTGCCCTTTTCACAATCACATTGTAAATTGGTATGATAGAGTTAGCAGGCAGGCAATCAAGCATGCATTCAGTTAGTATAACTCCATTCGTATGGGGCCAAAGTTCCATTATACCGAACGTATGGTCTTGACGAAAGCCCCTGTTTCTATCCAAAATCCGCATCTACCAGGGGAACTGCGCAAGTTTTCGCAACTTTTTGGCTTCATATCGTATAAGTAATATATCCGGGCCGTTCGCATGCCGCGAATGGCTGATCAACGACGAATGAAAAATGAAATGATATTGTTTTGACGGGACAGAGGAGGATGAATATGAATCTGCTTCAGCGCATCAGAAACGGAGCAAACAAAGCAACAGAGCGTGCACAGCACGCGGTTGAGATTGGCAAAATAAACAATCAGATTGTGGGCTTGCAGCAGGAACAGGAAGTCCATTTTACCGATATGGGACGTATCTTCTACGAAGGTTATCGTGCTCAGGATATGACACGGGCCGAAAAAGAGATGGTGGACCTGTCTCATCTGTGTGACGAGCTGCAGGACGAGATTGACGCACTGCGTGGCAAGATTGCCGAGTTGAAAAATGAACGGCTGTGCGAGTGTGGACACGTTGCCTCGCTGGATGCCAACTTCTGTCCGAAATGTGGACGCAAGCTGGGCGAATTCAAACCAGGTGCAGCTGCATCGGGAACGGCAGGAGCTTCAGGAGCGGCGAAAACGGCGAGAAATGAGGCCGCAGTTGCTCAGAATTCGGCTGCGGAGCAGTCCATTTTCAATGGACCCGCTGTAGATGAGCATGAAGAGAACGAACCGTATCACACGGTAATTCCGTCCATTGCCGATCTGGAGACCGAGCCGGGATTTAACAGCACCGAGTTCACGCTGGAAGAGAAGGAAGCGTTCGATGCGGAATGGGAGCGCCGCAGAGAAGAGGAGATGCAGCGGGAACGGGAGCGCCAGCAGGAGCTGGATGAGCGCATTCGTTACTGGAAAGAGAACAATCCAATCGTGAGCACAGTAGATGTGCAGACCGAAGTGCCTCGTGAAATGGTGAAATGTCAGATTTGCGCTTCCGAATTGCCCAAAGGCTCGAAGTGGTGCCCGCGCTGCGGAGCCGAGCAGATTTGATGCAGTAGAAGCACTGCCATATGGCAATGCTGGTTGCTGACAGCATGGGGGGACAGAAATATGGACCAACTGCTGCATCATTTGCGTCATCTCGGATTCACCGAGATGGAATCTAAAATTATGGTCGAGCTGGCCCGTCAGGGATCAGCTTCGGGATATGAGGTTGCCAAACGGCTGGGCGTTTCACGTTCGAATGTGTATGCTACCTTGCAGCGGCTGGAGCAGCGAGGATTTCTCAGGTGCAGCCCCGGAGAACCTGCGAAGTACAGCATGTTGAAGCCCGAAGAGATGACACGTATGATCTCGGATCAGATGCACACTTCTCTGGCGTATGTGGAGAGAAGCATGCCACAGAGCGAGCCGGAGAAGCCTGTGTTTTACAATGTGGAAGGCGACAAAAATGTGTTTGAGAACCTGAGTCGTGAGCTTGCCGCGGCGCAGCATGAGATTGTGGTTGACGTCTGGCGGGAGGAGGCAGAGCTGCTTCGGGAAGACCTGCAGCGTGCCGAGTCTCGGGGGGTGCGCCTGTTGTGGTCTTGTGAAGGCGGGGAAGGCATGCTGGACCAGCCACTGCCTTTGCCGGGGCTGCCCATAAGCGTGGCGGGCACAGGCCGCAAGTTCTCGCTGGTCGTGGATCGCCGCTGGTGCATGCTTGGCATGCGCGGAGAGTCCTGTCCGACCCAGGCGGTGGTCACAGAGCATCCGGTAATGACCGGACTGCTGCTGAGCCATTTTGCACAGGAGCTGGTGCTGTATGAGCTGGAGCAGGACATGGGCAGAGAACTGGAAAGCCGATACGGAGGGCGGTATGCAGATATTGCTGCGCGATACTGGTCCTCCTTTTCATCAGAGAATGAACAGTAACGGGTGCAAACAGGGTAAGAATCAGAGGGAGTCAGGAAGAGAATAAGAGGAATAAGAGGAAATTAGAAAGAGAACAAGGTAGAGGGAAAGTTCGAGAAAAAAGGACAAGGCCTGCGAAAAATTCGTGCTGCCTTGTCCTTCTTTTTTTTAGTTGCTAGTGTAACTTGACCCAAGCCGTAGCTTGCTCGACGCCAGCTTCCAATGTACTTTTATGCCCCCACGTTCCCAGCGTCCCGCTGCAGTGGCATCCACACGATGCAACATATCCTACGTTCCTGCGACCCGCGACAGCAGAACTTACATGAAGTAACCTATGCCCCCACGTTCCCCGCGTTCCGCGGCAGCAGCACTCACACAATGCAACGTTTGATGCTTCCAAACTATGTAATCTCCGTAATCACCACCATAGCCTGAGCGCTAACGATTCCTACAAACCTTATTTGGCAGAAAATCGCCTTATCTACTTTTTAACGATTCCCAGGAACGCTATTTAGTGCAAGGAGTGACTTTTCAACGCAAATCAGGCTATTTTCGGCCGAATAACCTCTCTGGGAATCGTTACGTTTTCAAACACTCCAAAATGAGGCAAATAGCGCTTTCTGGAATCGTTAGATTATCAGGAGCATCGTGGAATTTTGTGTGCTCAATGTATCGTTGACGGTGTGCGGTTACCGCAGATGCTGTGACGTTTATCACAGCATCCGTTGGCCGCCCGGTGAATAGTAGAGGTATGATGTGGAGCTGTTGTGGAGATATGAATAGTGCTGTTGTACAGATATAAGTGGTGTTGTCAGTCAGATATAAAGTGATGTTGTCAGGCAGGTATGAAGCGGTACGATTTTTGAGAAAATGAAGTTATGTGCTCTGCATACATTTCAGTGCTTCAAGCACATCCATATAATATTTTGTGCCGTGCGGCACAAAATCTGTTGCTCGTACGTCGCTGGTGATCCGTGCAGAATTCGCGAATGGATTGTCACCGTTGCAATTGACGTGTACCGCGTTTGGAGATGCTGTGCCTTCCGGCTTCAAGGCAGACAACTGCGGGCGTATGCCTGATGCTCGAACCACATCTGTCTCTTGGCGGAAAAGGGCGAGTAACTCGTCCAGCGGTGCTTCGAACAGGCTGTCCACCTCGCTTGCTTGCAGCACATAAGACTCCAGAGGCTGGTTCAGGCATAAGCCATAGACGGAGCTGATCTCCCGATCTATAAATGGAACTCCACGTACCTCACCCTGAAGCTGCTGCTCGGCTGTAAGCAAATAAGTCAGCGCATCAAAGGGAGCGTGTACACCGAGCTCTTCCTCGAGTTCGCGGCTTGCATCCTGGAGCTGCTCGCCCGCAGCAAGATGACCAGCAGCGGTGATGTCATAATAGCCGGGGAACGTATCCTTGATATCCCGCCGCCGTTGAAACAGAACCATGCGTGTGTCACCTTCATCGCGCACGATCCAGCAGTGGAAGGAACGATGCCAATATCCACGGGCATGCACCTCGCTTCGCGGCGCTGTACCAATCCATTGCTGCTGATTGTCATAAATGTCGAAACGTTCTTGGGTCATGAAACGTATCTCCTTATATAGCAGAATTTAAAGTTCAAAATTTCACAAAGTTTTTATTTTAGATGGAATTATCTCAAACTAAAATGTTTCAAGAAAAAAGCTTGTTTTTAACGAAAGGGGAACGATTGTATGGAATGCATTGTACACTTTCAGGTGATTTATCCGCAACCTCAGGAGCGTAAAACCCTTCGGGGACTTATATTTGTAGGGCAGGGTCAGGAGCCTGCGAACAACCAGCTTGTAACGATGTTTAAAGACATGGGATTTCATGTTCGTCTGGAGGACGAGGCGCAATTGTTGTTCAAACCAATCGATGCAAGCGCAAATTTCGAGTTTATTCGGGTAACCGAGCTGGACACGGGGGAAGAGGTATACAAGGAAGACAAGGACCTCAAAGCGATTTTGGAGCATCTGCTGCCACGGCGCTTCTAGGTTTTTTACAAATTGCACAACAATTCATAGGGTCCCGGTTGCTATAAGAAGGAAAAAAGGCCCCACCTGTAAGGTGGAACCTGAATATCCGCAGGTCTGATTACATATCCTGATCTCATGATAACTTGCTTTTTAACTATGCCGGAGCGTTGCTGCCTTCTGCTTCCAGCTGTGAAGTACAGTGGGAGCAGCGGGTAGCTGCAGCCGGAATTTCAGACAGACAGTATTTGCATGCTTTGGTTGTCTTTTCGGGTTCTGGCTTGGTGTGCTCTTTGCGCTTCAGATAGTTAATGCCCTTAACCAGCATGAAAATACAGAATGCCACGATGATGAAATCAATCAATACGTTGATAAATTGGCCATACGCAATGACCGTTGCGCCCGCTTCGTTCGCTTGAGCCAGTGTTGTGATATCTTGTCCGCTTGCTGTTTTCACGCCGGGGTCAAGATTAATGATTTTTTGGCTGAAATCGATCCCGCCGAGCAATTTTCCCACTGGAGGCATGATGATGTCATTGACGAGGGACGTCACGATTTTACCGAATGCCGCTCCGATAATAACACCGACCGCCAGGTCAATGACGTTGCCGCGAACGGCAAACTCCTTGAATTCTTTCAATATACCTTTCATTGTGACAAACTCCTTTAACCTCTGGATTCAAGTTGCCGCCTCCTCTATCGATTCCCTCAAGGACGCGCTTTGTCCTCATATTGTACAAAAAAAATGAAAATCAATCATCCCCTGTTTGCAAATAAAACACATTTTCCGCAAATTCCATGAAAATACTACTTTATTTCAAGCGGCAGATTCGGTATACTTCTAACATTGTCCGTGATATTTAACTTTTTATATTCAAGGTTCGCAATTATACAATTGAGATCGAATCATGGAGTTAAAATGAATAGAATATGCCGTTACTCGTATATGTGCAGGAATAGGCCTGCATGTCTCTACCCGATCACCGGAATGATTGGACTACGGGAAGAATGCTGCTGCACCCTGTGTGGACGAAGGTCAGGTATACCGCTGGTATGCTGGCTGAGACTCGCCCAAGGTGTTTGCAGTGTTCGCGCGGCTTGTCCAACCAGGAACAAGCCCGTCTTTCCCGTCTCCGGTTCATGCCGCAGGTGTGAAAAGGCGGGCTTTTTGCTTTTTATCCAAGCGGGAGAGATATGAACTGACTGTACTTGCAGGTAAAGGGCTACTTGGGAGGAAAAAATGATGCAATTGTTAAAAGACAAAGTAAGACAGGAAGGCATTGTTCTGTCCGAGCAGGTACTGAAAGTAGACTCATTCCTGAACCATCAGATGGACCCGGTGCTGATGAAGGAAGTGGGGAAAGAGTTTATTCGCCGCTTTGAGGGCGAGAGTATCACACGCGTGCTGACGATTGAATCATCCGGGATCGCGCCGGGCATTATGACTGCACTTGAACTCAACGTTCCGCTGATCTTCGCCCGGAAGCAGAAGTCCCTTACATTGACTGAAGATATTCTGGTGGAGAAGGTGTACTCTTTCACCAAGCAGGAGACGAATGAGATTACGGTTGCCAAAAAGTTTATGCACCCCGGGGATCGCGTACTGATTATTGATGATTTTCTGGCGAACGGCGAAGCCGCCTTTGGTCTGGCGCGTATTGTGGAGCAGGTTGGCGCAGAAGTGGTCGGCATCGGGATCGTCATTGAAAAAGCATTTCAGCCTGGAGGTCGCCTCTTGAAGGAAGCGGGATACCGGGTGGAATCCCTGGTTCGCATTGGGGCATTGTCCAATGGACAAGTAACTTTTGCGGATGAGGAGGGCACGAACTGATATGGCACGGGAACGTATTTTTCAGCGTCATCGGCATCCGGTCAAAACCTTCTCGCTTGGACTTCAGCATGTGCTTGCGATGTATGCCGGTGCTGTGGTTGTACCGCTAATCGTCAGCAGCGCACTTGGATTCACACAGGAGCAACTTACCTATTTGATTGCAATTGACCTGCTTGCCTGTGGAGTAGCGACGCTGCTTCAGGTTTGGGGCAATAAATATTTCGGCGTAGGGCTGCCAGTCATGCTCGGCTGTGCTTTTCAGGCGGTATCCCCGATGATTATGATCGGACAGAGCAGTGGAGTATCTGCCATTTACGGTGCAATCATTGCCTCCGGTCTGTTTGTGCTCATTTTTTCAGGTATTTTCGGCAAATTAATTCGGCTCTTTCCACCAGTCGTTACAGGTTCCGTCGTCACCATTATTGGGCTGACACTGATTCCGGTCGCATTTAACGATTTGGGTGGCGGTCAAGGTGCTGAGGACTTTGGCAGCGGCGTGCACCTGCTGCTTGGTTTCGGTGTGCTGGTCTTTATCATTCTGATGACTCGTTTCACTACAGGGTTTGTACGTTCCATCTCGGTATTGATTGGTCTGTTCGTTGGTACAGTGGCTGCCGGCTTTATGGGGGAGGTTAACTTTGCACCCATTCGTGACGCAAGCTGGTTCCATATGGTTCAGCCCTTCTATTTCGGGAGACCGACCTTTGAGATAGTTCCTATTCTGACGATGATTCTGGTCGCGATTGTCAGTGTGGCCGAATCTACGGGTGTATTTATGGCGCTGGGCAAAATCATGGACAAGGATCTGACTTCCAAGGATTTGGCGCGTGGATATCGTGCAGAGGGACTGGCTATTGTGCTTGGCGGGATTTTTAACTCCTTCCCGTATACGACGTATTCGCAAAATGTAGGCCTTGTGCAGATGACCCGTGTCAAGACACGTGATGTCATCGTTGTTGCAGGTGGATTGCTGATTGTCATCGGCTTTGTACCGAAAATTGCCGCCCTTGCGCAGCTTGTACCGGGTTCGGTGCTCGGCGGTGCGATGGTTGCACTGTTTGGTATGGTCGTTTCCTCAGGCATTCGTATTATTGGTACTCAGGTAGACCTGAGCCGGCATGAGAACCTGTTCATTATTGCTTGTTCAGTTGGTATGGGGCTAGGTGTCACCGTAGTACCTCAGCTGTTCGCGGGTGCGCCAGCCTGGGCTCAGATTATGCTGGGCAATGGTATTATTGCAGGCAGCTTTACAGCAATCTTTATGAATCTGTTGTTTAATGGTCTTGGCAGCAAAGATACCGCTGCGGAGCTGGCTGAATCACATACAGATGGCATGGTTGAGGCTTCAGGCAAGTCAGCATAAAACGGAGATTTATGATCATGCAAGGGCGAGCTGCGGCTTAACATCTAAGCCTTAAAAAGGCTGCCAACAAGCTACCTGAAATCAAGGTGCAATCGATGTTTGGATCACGAGTTAACATTTGGTCAGTGCGATCATTATGTAAACTGTATAGTGTGAAATATTCACGACGTAACATATTTTGATCAAGGGCATGAATGATTCATTACCTTTATAATTTATGCGCTAAAATATGAATCAGGATAAATCAGGTTTTTGAGGCTGGTTAACATAATATATATACACACAGGAAACACCGAAACACAGGCTTCTGATTAGCCTGTTGTTTCGGTGTTTTTGGTTAGAGCGTGTCTTGGAATGACTACAGATGCCGCAGCTGCTTCTCGGCAAAGTCCCCGACCCAAGGCAGCTTGAGCCATCTTCCCTGCAGGCTGGCAATAACCGTCAGGAGCCATACAATGACGCCAAGCAGAGATAACAGAGATGCGACCAGTGGACCGAACAGGGGGAGAAAGGCAGAGAGCACATGCCCGACCATAATCAGGCCAAACACCGTTACGGATTGCAGGGCATGGAATAACACAAACCGGCTGCGCTTCTCCACAGCGAGAAAGATGATGCCGCCTACGAAGGTGAAGAGATAACACAGCATGCCGGCTATATTTTCATCCAGACCGCTGGACGATTTCATGGGTGACATTCGGCCCAGCCTCCTTTGTCCTTTTTATATAGGCTATGTAGGAGGTGGACAGAACTGAACCGGCGAATATGGATTGCATCCAGCGGAATTGCTACGTTTGAATCTGTCTCCGGGGACTTGTGATTTTTCCCTTTTTGTCCTCGTCATCTTCCTTGGGAACAAGGCGCTCATCGGTTTTTCCTTCGTGATGGTTATCAAAAGAATATTCGGTCAGCTTCCATTCGGTCTTGCCGAGTACCGGATCGGCAGGGAAATGCTGACCCCGATGCAGGTGCTCTTCCTGTCCTGCTTCATTGACATAAACACCGTCAACCTCGACTATTTCATGCGAAAGGGGCAGCATATCCTGTTCTTTGCGCTCCATAACAGGTCCTCCTTTAATTTCCAGATCTTTTACTGATTTGGTGATCCAAAATAATATCCCCCGAATAGTCGTGGGTTATGCTGGATAGATTAATCCGTATAGAATAAACATTTTCAGAAAGATGATTCGGAATTAAACTTTTTGGGCAGTAAAACCGTTATATATATTAGGAAAAATCGTCAAGTCGTAACGAGGTTCCGAATATGATACAATAAGATTATGATTCAAACAGAATCATATCGGGTATTTATAGTGTCAGGTACTTGCTATTCGGCGAGGTTCCCGACCTAAAGCTTGCTTTAAGCCGCGCACACAACTTCATGAATGGCATTTAAGACTTATTCGGCGTTCTCTAAACGGAGCATTCACTTTCAACGTTTTGGGAGGGAATTACAATGGCAACGAAAGGTCACAATGAGGTCAAAGAAAGTTTGAGGGAAATGACTCGGATTTTCCGTCCTAAAGATCCAAAAAAATTCGTGAAGGAGTATGTGAGAAAATACCGGATTACGGGTGGATATGAGGAAGAATTGACTTCTGTGGTTGAGCATGAGCTTGTCAAGATGGATTCTTCCGTGTCCTGAAACAACACCAACTCTGATTATACTGTTCCGATATGAATAGAACCGTCTCTCGGGCCTCATGGCTCCGGCAGACGGTTTTTTTTGCTTCTCGGCTTTGGTCGAATATTCATTAACCAGTCTTATTTTGTTACTTGTCACTTTAGGGCTTTGTTCTGAACTTCTTGCATATATATGGAAGTACACTTACAGCAGGAAGGATGAAGGCATGTGGACCCTATTTTAAAAACAAAAGAAGAGATTGGCTACATGCGGGAAGCGGGACGCATATTACACAGCTGTCATCAGCATATCGAACAGTGGATGGTCCCGGGCATAACAACAGCAGAGATTGATGAACGGGTAGAGGACTTTCTGGCTGATCATGGCGCCGCACCTGAGCAAAAAGGGTACAAAGGGTATCCGTATGCTACCTGTGCTTCAGTGAATGAAGTTGTTTGCCACGGTTTTCCGGGAAAGCGTTCGCTCGCCAGCGGGGATGTTGTGACGATAGATATGGTAGTGAACAAGGACGGCTGGCTTGCTGACTCGGCCTGGACATATGCAATTGATGAACCTGCCAGATCCATTCGCAAATTAATGAGACGTACGGAGAAAGCACTGCATAAAGCAATAGCCCAGGCCGTTCCGGGCAATACGCTTGGAGACATCGGCAATGCAATTGAACGAACCGCGAGATTTTACCGCTACGGGATTGTGAAGTCGCTCATCGGTCACGGAATCGGTCAGTATATCCACGAGCCGCCGAATGTGCTGCCTTACGGAAAACGTAAAACAGGAATGATGCTTACAGAAGGCATGGTCATCACCATTGAGCCGATCTTTACCAAAGGCAGCTCGGGTGCTGTCATATGGGATGAGGACGGCTGGACTGTTCGAACGCTGGACGGAAGCTGGGGTGTGCAGTATGAGCATACGATAGCCATCACGGGGGAGGGGCCGTTAATTCTGACAGATGGATCGTAAGGGTAAGGGTGCTTATCATTGGAGTCTTTTAACAGGAAAAACAGTAATATTGCTCCATGCTAAAATGAGCGTGAACAGGCATGGGGCAGATTCGTTCATTTCCAGCAAACGTGGTAATGATTTCCTGTACGAGAGGCGGCTTCTTTTTGCATAATACCGCATGTTTTAATTGTGATAAAAATCGCTAAGAAACTTTAGTTTATCACCGAAATTTGGCAAAATTTTTCAGGAGAAGAGAGTAATACTTTTAAGTGAAATCGTTTGCAAAGCAAGTTGCAGAGCGGTTTTATACATAAAGTGAACAATTTGTGAACATGTGTCCAAAGATTGACAAAATCATACCCTCAACTTATATTTAATAAGTGATTGAAGCATATAGAATGAATTGGAAGAATGCGCAGACATGCCCTGGGCAGGAAATGACGGGAGTACTGGAAGCGTTATTTTTGTAAGCATTCTGTATGATGAAGAGGATTATGTTTATCGTACTGTAACGTACACGCGCTATCATTGTACCGAACGACAACCGTAATCTACGAAAACGTAAAAAAGTGGGGTAGATCAATGATGAAACAGTGGCAGGTTGCAAAGCGAATCCTCCCCTTGCTGGCGGTGTTCTCTTTGCTGCTATCCGCATGCGGGCGGGAAGACTTGTCGGTAATGAAACCTCAGGGTCCTGTGGCACAAGACCAATTAGATCTGATGAAGCTATCTATTGCGATTATGATCGTGGTGCTCATCATTGTATTTGCTATTGCTGCCTATGTCCTGATCAGGTTTCGCAGACGAGCCGGGCAGAACGAAGTGCCCGAGCAGGTTGAAGGAAACTTCAAGCTGGAAGTAATATGGACAGCCATTCCGCTTCTGCTCGTAATTATTTTGGCTGTGCCGACGGTACAGACGATTTTTGCCCACGGTGAAGATCTGTCAAATGACAAGAACGCAGTTAAGGTCCAAGTTACCTCACATCAGTATTGGTGGGAATTTACTTATCCTCAGTACGACATTACCACCGCTCAAGACCTCATCATCCCGACCGGAAAAAAAATTGCATTCGAATTGAAAACCGCTGACGTGCTTCATTCCTTCTGGGTGCCGTCACTTGCGGGCAAAATGGACACAAACCCGGATGGAACATTAAACAAGTTCAGCTTCTCTGCACCGAATGAAGGCGTTTACCGTGGTAAATGTGCCGAGTTATGCGGCAGATCACATGCGTTCATGGAGTTCAAGGTTAAGGCCGTTAGCCAGGATTCCTTTGACCGCTGGGTTAACGAGATGAAGGCTCCTGCTGTCCTTCCCGAGGACGCGCAGCTTGCCGAGAAGTTCAAAACCAATTGCCTTTCTTGCCACGCAGTAGGCGATCAAGGCGGACCTGTTGCTCCGAACCTTACAGGCATCGGCGGCAAGGAATCCGTTGCAGGCATTTTGCTGAATCAGCGTGAAGGTCAGGAAGAAGGCAAGCCTGTACTGGATAACATGAAAGAATGGCTTCATGATCCACAAGCCGTGAAGCCGGGCAATACGATGCCAAGTCCGAAGAGTCTGGGACTGACGGATGAAGAGATCGACGGTATTGCCGAGTATCTGGCGAACTACAAATTGGATTACGAATAGCACAGCAAGGATGAAGAAGGGGGTACACAACCTTGGCTCATGCGCATAGCGTCAAGCGGTACAGGGGCTTGATGGACTGGATTACCACCGTCGATCACAAAAAAATTGCCGTTCTTTACTTAATTGCGGGCGGACTTTTCTTCGGCATCGGCGGGATTGAAGCCATTTTGATCCGGATTCAACTGATGAAGCCGATGAATGATTTTGTGTCGGCGCAAGTGTTCAACGAATTGATTACGATGCACGGAACCACGATGATTTTCCTTGGTGTCATGCCGATTATTTTTGCCATTATGAATGCGGTTGTTCCTTTGCAGATCGGGGCACGTGACGTAGCGTTCCCTTTTGTTAATGCTTTGGGCTTTTGGACCTTTCTGTTCGGCGGCCTGCTGCTCAATCTGAGCTGGGTTATGGGCGGTGCGCCGGATGCAGGCTGGACCGCGTATACACCGCTTTCCAGCACGCAGTATAGCGGAACGCATGGTGTGGACTTCTATACGATAGGTCTTCAGATTGCCGGTTTGGGCACACTCATCGGCGGTATTAACTTCCTGGCGACCATTATTACGATGCGTGCGCCAGGCATGTCTTATATGCGGATGCCGATGTTTACCTGGACAACATTTATTACTTCAGCCATTATCTTGTTTGCTTTTCCGGCCATTACGGTAGGCCTTGTGCTTCTTACGTTTGACCGGGTTCTCGATGCGAATTTCTTCGATGTTGCAGGCGGCGGTAACCCCGTGTTATGGCAGCATATCTTCTGGATTTTCGGACACCCTGAAGTGTATATTCTGATCCTGCCAGCCTTTGGTATTATCTCGGAGGTTATTCCAACCTTCGCACGCAAGCGGCTGTTTGGATACAGCTCGATGGTATTTGCTACGATCCTGATTGCTTTCCTGGGCTTCATGGTATGGGCGCACCATATGTTCACTACAGGTCTCGGTACTGTCGCAAACGCGCTGTTCTCCATTTCGACCATGCTGATTGCGGTACCGACAGGTATCAAAATCTTCAACTGGCTCTTCACGATGTGGGGCGGACAGATTCGCTTCACGGCGGCAAACCTTTTTGCTGTCGGATTTGTTCCAACCTTCGTTATGGGTGGAGTTACCGGTGTCATGCTCGCTTCTGCTCCTGCAGACTTTCAGTTCCATGACACATACTTTGTCGTTGCTCACTTCCACTATGTAATCGTAGGTGGACTGGTGCTTGGATTATTCGCCGGACTTCATTACTGGTGGCCAAAAATGTTTGGTCGCATTCTGAGTGAATCCCTTGGGAAGTGGACGTTCTGGACATTTATGATCGGGTTCCAGTTAACCTTCTTTGTACAGCATTTCCTCGGTCTGATGGGGATGCAGCGCCGGATCGTTACATATTTGCCGAATCAGGATTTTGACCTGCTCAATCTGGTCAGCTCCATCGGTGCATTCCTGATGGGTGTCGGGGTTATTATTTTCCTGGTAAACATCGTGATTACAAGCAGAAAACCGGCGGATGCACCGAACGATCCTTGGGAAGATGGGCGTACGTTGGAATGGACTATTCCATCACCGCCGCCAGAGTACAACTTCAAACAAACACCGCTTGTACGCGGTATTGATGCTTATTGGAAAGAGAAGATGGCAGGCAACAAGGAGATGACTCCGGCAGAACCGGTAGGCTCTATCCATATGCCATCTGCAACACCGTTGCCATTTGTGATGTCGGTAGGTATTTTTATCGCCGGACTTGGACTGATGTTCAGCAAGGATAAGTTTCAAATGGAATTCATGAATATGATCTTTAACAATTATATTGTCGTGATTATCGGTCTTCTGATTACATTTGGTGCGATGGCTCTGCGCTCCTTATATGATGATCATGGCTGGCACATTGAACCGGAGGATCAGGACGAGAAGGGGGCGAGAACATGACAACCTCACACGCCGAGCCGGTAAACGGCAAGCTGCCGCATGAACCGGAGAAGGCAACGCTGGAGGGACGCAACAAGCTGATCGGCTTTTGGCTGTTCCTTGGCGGCGAGACGGTACTGTTCGGTACACTATTCGCCACCTTCCTGGCTCTCCGCGGACAGACCAACGAAGGACCCACGGCCAATGAATTGTTCCATTTGCCGCTTGTAGCGGCAGCGACGTTTATTCTCTTGGTCAGCAGTTTGACGAGTGTATTCGCCATTCAGGCGATGCACAAAGGGAAACGCAACGCGCTTGCTTTGTGGCTGGGCATTACCGTTGTTCTGGGCCTGGGATTCCTTGGTCTGGAAATTTACGAGTTCTACGAGTATGTGAAACATAAAGAGTTTGGCATGACCACGAGTGCCTTCAGTTCAGCATTCTATACGCTGGTCGGGTTCCACGGAGCTCACGTTGCATTCGGTATTGTGTGGATCGGAATCATTATCGGGCAGCTGTTCAAAAAAGGATTAACGGTCGTAACCGCACCAAAGGTCTATGTGTCTGCTATGTATTGGCATTTCATCGACGTTGTGTGGGTGTTCATCTTTACGGTCGTGTACCTGCTCGGAAAGGTGGGATAACACATGTCCGCTCAGGATCAAACGGATCAACAGCCGGTGAAGCACCGCCACCGGGCGGAAGGGCCGCAGAAGCATGTCGTCGTGTTTATTTTCTCGATTATACTCACGTTGATTGCCTTTGCAGCGGCAGCAGCCGGAGGGGTTAACACAACCTTTACGATCATTCTTATGGTTGTGATGGCGATCTTGCAGGTATTTGTGCAGTTGGGCTACTGGATGCACTTGAAAGACAAAGGTCACTTGATGCCGATTCTGTTTATGGCCTTTGGATTTTTCGTAGCTTTTACATGTATTATTATGGCCCTGTTCTGGGTTTGGTGGTAAGAGAGATGGCGGCGGCGAATTGCCGCCGTCTTTTCCCCTTTTATACGAACACAGTGCAGTGATGGTTATTCATATTCACCAAAACAGGTTCACGGGGAGGTTTCCCGTATGCTCGGGTTGCAATATTTCAGTTTTGATGATTTATGGAGTCCGCTTGTTCTTGCTCTGTTTCTGATTATCGCGGCGGCTTATCTGGTGCTGGTCGGACCGTTCAGTGAGAAAGTACAGGGTGCAGCGCCAGCAACAGTCGGGCAGAAGGTGCTGTTTCTCACAGGTCTGACTGTCCTGTATCTGGCACAGGCCGGGCCCTTCAATCTGCTGGGGCATGTCATGTTCAGCTTTCATATGATCAGCATGGCCTTGTCTTATCTGGTTGCTCCACCGCTGATGATGAAGGGCTTGCCTGTCTGGGTGTGGCGCAGCATCGTGCGCTGGCTGCCGAAGCGCGGACTTTCTTTTCTGGCACATCCGATTGTAGCAGCTGTGCTGTTCAACGGATTGTTTTCCCTGTACCATCTGCCGATTGTGCATGATTATGTCATGTTGAATTTTACCGTTCACCGGCTGTACTATATCGTGCTGTTTATTACATCCATGCTGATGTGGTGGACGCTGCTCAATCCTTTGCCTGAAGGCAGACAAGCATCGGGCTTGTCGAAGGTTGGGTTTATCTTTTTGAATATGGTGCTCCTGACACCTGCATGCGGTTTGATTATTTTTGCCTCCGAACCGTTGTATCAGACATATAGCAATCCGGCTGCATGGGCCGAAGCGATGAGGTACTGCGTATCTGGCGACTCCTCGGCGCTGCTTCGTTCGTTCGGCGGGCCGGCCTTCTTTAACTTTCTGTCTTCCGCGAAGGAGGATCAGCAGGTGGGCGGTATCCTGATGAAGTTTATCCAGGAGGGGATATTTGTCTCCATGCTGGCCTATGTATTTGCACAGTGGTACCGGAAGGAGAGACAGGAAGAGGACGATGATCTTACACCTTCTGGCGATGAAGAGCGGGGCCCGCTCAATCCTGCTGCCAAATCGTGAGTGTATCGTGAGCACAATGTGATGACAAAAGGGGGAACACACGATGGATATGTATTTCTGGCTGCCTACGATCAGTACTTCTTTCATTGTGATTAGTGCGGTACTTGTGGCAATTGGCTGGGCTTTGATTATACGGGGCAAACGTGAGGCACACCAGTCTGCTATGGTAGCGGGAGCGATTGCAGCTCTGATCTTTTTTGTAATATACATGTCCCGCACGGTATTTGTAGGTAATACAGCCTGGGGTGGAGACCCCGATATGGAGATTTTTTACCGGATTTTTCTGATCTTTCATATTATTCTGGCTACAGTGGCTGCTGTATTTGGTATCTCAACTCTGGTGCTCGGCTTCAAAAAGAAATTCAAAACACATCGTCGCTGGGGACGATTTACTTCCTTGATCTGGTTCGGTTCAGCTCTGACAGGGGTTGTCGTTTATGTGTTGTTATATATTCTATATCCAGGTGGACATACACGTCCGGTATGGGAAGCGATTCTCGGGGTGTAAGGGGGACAGGGCTGTTATAACGCTCTTCTTTCTGTGAGTATATGAAATAGACGATTCTTGCAGATGATTGGTCCATACCTTCTCTCTTATTCATTCATAGAATGAGTTTGAGAGGAGGGAAACACGAACCTGAGAGATTTGGATGACTTGATCCGCGGTAATGACGTGGAATCGTTGATCTCCACCAACGAGCGTCTTACGCTGGCCGAGATTCGGGCCATTCGTCGGAACCGCCGCCTGCCCGCAGGCTACACTCTTGTATAAAGCTCATGCCTCTTCTGCGATAAGATGATCGGAATTAAAAGAGCCGTACCCGCTGTGATTCATTCACAGTACCGGGTATGGCTCTTTTTTTGGTTGCATTGCATTGCAGCAGGTACGTCAATCCCCGCCACCTCCGCCACTATCTCCTCCGCCACCGCTGTCCCCGCCGCTGTCGCTGCTTCCATGATCACTGCTGGAATGGTGATGAGACCCCGATGAAGAATTCGTATCGTGATGTTGGTGATCATGGTGATGATGATGTCGATGATCGTGAGAATGCCTGGGATGAGCATCCGTAGAAAAATCAGAGGTCATCATCGAAGTAGAGGATGCAGCCGAACCGGACTGGCGCCCGTTCTGTCTGGCTTCCTGTTTGGTTTTGTGTTTCGCCGTATGCTGCCGATCAGAATCACTTCGAATGATAAGCCAGATCATCGCCAAAATAAAAATGAAAACAAGTATGGGCTCAATTAGCCACCCCATAGGGAATCATTCCTCTCTTCTATGCTCGCAGGTTTATTTTATCGCAGAATGAATGTTTTTCCTATGCTGCTTTCCTGATTCAGGAAAAAAGGAGTTGACGGAATTAGAGATTGGTCTGTATACTGTGTATATTGATATATACAGTAGATACAGTGAAACAATTAAAAGCACAGTAGAGCAATGAACATAATGTAAGACAGTTGAAAGGCAGGCATGAATATGGATGCATGGAAGCAAGCGTGGTGGCTGACCCGCAATGAGTTCAAGAAGGATAAGCTGCAGTGGTTATGGACCGCCATATTTATGATCTATACGGGCAGTATGAGCGGTGTGCTGTTGATTGGGCAACAGGAAAGCAATTTTGTTAATCCGGTGGTGGATGCGTTTTTTTTGATAATGCTGCCGTTCCAAGGATTTCTCTTTAGCAGACGTTCCTTCCGATACATACAGGAGGACTCTTACACACAGATGCTGGCCTATTATCGCAGACTTCCGATCCCGAATGAGACGGTGATGTGGTCAAGACTGCAGCAATCTCTGATTGCGTTTGCGTACAATGGATTCTTTTTCTACGGATCACTATATGCTGTCAGACTGCATACGGAGAACTTCACATGGGATCAGTATTTGGCCTTTGCGCTAAGCTGCACAGGATATGGGCTGTTGATTACGGGTTTGTACATTTACGGGGAGTTTTTGTTTAGCGGGAAAAAATATTTGCTGCTCAGCTTTTTGTTTCTGCCAATGGCGATTGTTATATCCTTGGTGATTCGTATGTCGGGCAACTATGGATTCTGGTATGTCATTCACTATAGTAAAGCCTGGGGCTTGTTATCTCCGATGATGTGGATTGCAATGGTTGCCGGATTAGCAGTGTTATGGGGATTCAGTCGATTAACACTAAAGAAGCTGACCGTAAGGGATCTGAATTAGAGACAGTTGGGATGAATTGAATTAATAGAGAAGATTAATGGAATTAAAGATAAAAGATAAATGGAGTTAAAAAAGAAGAGATAAATACAATTTAAAAGAATATGGATGAAGCCGGCACGTTCAGGCAAGTGAATGAAGTGTACCGGAGGCGAGGTGCAAGTTGTGAAAATACCCATTCAAATCAATGAAAATAGCGCTGAACCTTTGTATCACCAGATTGAGAATCAGTTAAGGTCGTTAATTATAACGGGTCAATTGGGGGAGGGGACACATTTGCCGTCCATTCGTGAGTTTGCCGGGGCACTGAATTGCAGTGTAATTACGGTTAGACGAGTCTATCAGGATCTGGAGAATGAAGGTCTGCTTCGTACGAAGCAGGGGACAGGTACATTTGTGGCCCAGGTTGAGGCAGGAGAGCGGGAAAATTACAGGCTGAAGGCTGCGGAGGAAGCGATGCAGGCTGCGGTACAGTCGGGCAAGGCTGTTGGTTGTACAGAAGAAGAGATGGAAAGCTTGTTTCGGGAAGTGCTGAGAGCAATCTATTCCAAATAAGGGGGGGAGGTATTCATATGGCAGAACCGATAGCTATTCAATTAAACGGGGTATCCAAAATGCGTAAGCGCAGGATTATCGGACCGATTGATCTGACCATCCCGGAGGGCTATGTGGTGGCTATTCTGGGGCATAACGGTTCTGGCAAAAGCACACTTCTGAATATGCTGCAGCAAATTGTACTGCCGGACAGCGGAGAGATCATATGGTTTGGACAGGAGCATTCGGGATCGCTCCCGATTGAGCTGAGGCAGCAGATCGGCTTTGTGACCGATAACAGTGGTCTCGAAGAGAACCGGATGACACCGCAGGAGGCTGCTGATTTTCGATCACATTGGTACCCGAGGTGGGATATGAAGCTGTTCAAACAGCTGATAGAAGACATGGATGTACCAAGTGATGTGAAGCTCAACAAGATGTCCAAGGGAGAACGGCGGAAATTCGAGATTGCCGCGGCACTTGCGGCTCGTCCGAAGCTTCTGCTGCTGGATGAACCTTCATCCGGTCTTGATCCTTTTGCATGGAAGGTTATGGTTGAACAGTTCCGTGATTATATGGAAGGTGGAGACACGACCATTCTCATTGCCACTCATATTGCAGATGAAGTGAAGCGGCTTGCGGACTATATCGTATTGATGCATCGCGGTCAGGTTCTGGGTATGGCAGAGAAGGACCTTGTGCTCGAGCAGTGGAAGGAAATCTGGTATGAAGGGGACCTGCGGCCTGAGAGTATTCCGGGGGTCGTGGAATCTTTTCGGGAAGAGAATGGCTTGATTCGTGTCATTACAACCCGGGTGAGCGAGGCTCAGGAAAGGCTGGAGTTGTCCAATCACCGGGTGCTTCAGATTCGCAATCTGGAGCTGGGAGAAGTGCTGGAATATTGGATTGCCGGGTATGCACCCGTACAGTGGAGATAACCGAAGGGAGACGATTCTGAATGAACCGATTGGAATTGAAGCAAGTCGTCAAACAGTATGCAGACAAGACAGCCGTTAATGGAGTAACACTGAATGTCAAAGAGGGTGAGATTTACGGGCTGCTCGGAGCCAATGGCGCAGGTAAAACAACCACAATGCGAATGGTGCTGGGGCTGATTCACCCGGATGGCGGTAACATTTTATACAATGGCAAGCCGTATAACACGGAGCTGCAGCAGATCATGGGGTACTTGCCTGAAGAACGAGGGTTGTATCCGAAAGTAAAGGTAAGTGAACAGATCAATTATCTGGCACGCCTGCGGGGCATGAAAGCCAAAGATGCGGATGAGAGCTTGAAATACTGGTTAAAGCGGTTTGAAGTGCCGGAATATTACGATAAAAAGATTGAGGAGTTATCCAAAGGGAACCAGCAGAAGATGGGTTTTATTGCAGCAGTGGTGCACAGACCTCAGATTCTGATTCTGGATGAGGCGTTTAGCGGACTTGATCCGGTTAACGTGGAGCTGCTTAAATCTACGGTCAAGGAACTGCGTGATGAAGGTACGGCGATCCTGTTCTCCACGCATCGTATGGAACATGTTGAGGAGCTGTGCCGTCAGATCACGATACTGCATCGCTCTAACACAGTAGTGCAGGGTGAGATCAAGGAAATTAAAAGCCGTTATCCGCGTGAACAGGTGTATCTCAGCACGATCGGACAGGTGGAAGGATTGGAGCAGCTGGAAGGTGTAAAACACGTGGAGCACAACGAACGCGGATATCTGATCCATGTCAGCCAGGCTGAGGTGGCTCAGGAGATTCTGAAGAAGGCGATGAGTCAGACGACCGTAGAGCATTTTGAGATCAAGGAACCAACGCTTAACCAAATCTTTATTCGTGAGGTAGGTGAGTCGAATGAATAAAATGGGCACAATTACAGGTTTTACGTTCAAAAATAAAGTAAAAACGAAGTCGTTTATGGTCACGACCATTGTACTTGCACTTTTAATTACGATTGGACTCAATGTTCCATATTTCATTACCTTATTTAATGGCGGCTCCATTGGTGGCGGAGCTTCTGGCAATAATCCCGTAAACATTGGAGTTCTGGCAACAGAGCAGCAGGACGTGGCACAGAAGCTGGAGGACTTCTCTTCTGCACAGGGTAATCAGGCTTATCGTCTGGTTATGGGTGGAGATAAGGATGAAGCCGCGCTGAAAGAAGACGTGAAGAAAGGCCTTATCGATGGTTATTTGAAGCTTGAAACGGTACAAGGGCAGGAGTTCCCGCAGCCTGTGCTCTATTCCTCAGACGATATTTCACCGCAGATTATTACGTCGCTTGAAGCGGCCTTGCAAAGTGTGAAGCTGGATGTAGTCGTTAAGGATGTACTGACCGCTGAGCAAAAGGCGCTGATTACCACACCTGTGAAGCTGACTGCTCAAAGTCTGAGCACAGATGAAGGAGAAGCTGGAGCTGGCTCGGAAAAAGCGATGAGTCCGATTAACTACATCGTAGTCTATCTCTTAATCATCCTTCTTTTCACATCCACAATGATGACAGGCAATATGATTGCTTCCGAGATTACAGCCGAGAAAAGCTCGCGTATCATGGAAATTCTGATTACAAGTGTGTCTCCGCTCAGTCAGATGTTCGGCAAAATTATCGGTATCTTCATGGTAGGCCTCCTGCAGATCGGTATCTTCGGAGCTGTTGTAGCCGGTAACATCATGCTGCCGCACAACCGTGCAGTGCTGGGTGATCTTAATATGAGTGTTAACGACATTAATATGGCGGTGATCGTATACGGGCTTATTTTCTACATTCTGGGTTACTTCCTCTATGCCGTTATGTTCGCAGCCATTGGTTCCATGGTAAGCCGTACGGAAGAGCTCGGTCAGGCTGTGCTGCCAATCACGATGCTCTCGCTGGTGTCCTTCTATATTGCGATCTTCAGCATCTCTACACCGAATATTTTGTTGTTAAAAATCGCAAGCTTCATTCCGTTCACCTCGCCAACGGCGATTCTGGTACGGATCGGGGCAGGGGTCGCACCAACCTGGGAGATTCTGCTCTCCCTTGCCATTCTGGCCGTATCCATTCTGGTCTTCGGCTGGCTGGCAGCCAAGATCTATCGTACGGGCGTACTGATGTACGGCAAACGTCCAACCTTCAAAGAGCTGTTCAAAGCGATGAAGGCGTACAAGATTTAAAAGAGGTAAGGGTAACTGTTAACTTTAAAATAAAATGTCGGTAACTTGATGGTGTTTTGTCGTTAACTTCAATTTAAAATGTCGTTTCACCTTGATAAATCAAGGTTTTTCATCGAAGCAACCATGAATCCAGAACTAAATTGTCTTTATAGTATTATGTCGTTTTTATGAGTGAAGCTGTGGTCAAGTTTATAATTGATTTTATAGTAGAAGGTGCTCTTCATTTTCAAGAAGAGCACCCTCTCATTATCAATATTGCATTAGCTCACATAAAACTTCTATTCTGTGCAAAGAGTTCAAAGATTTTGGAGTTTTTGATGTAATTCCTCTTCAGCGGATGATCCGTTTGCTATCTTCAAGCTTTGGATAATAGAATGCACTAGGTAAACTGAAGTAGTAAAGTTACTTTATGTGTAATTCTCCTCTATATAAGCAATTTAGCAGGGAACTTTGATGATCAATTTGTGATCGATTGAATTCCAAAGTAATGTCACTTAAAGTAAAAAAGCAATTGAAAACAATAAAAATAACTATGGTCAGGATGAAAGTCCTGGCCTTTTACTGTGTTCAGTTGACTAATGTATTAACTGAAGAAAATTCAGAAAAGTGCGAGAGGAAATATTATAGTAAATTGGTTGATAAGTCCCTTGTATTACAGGTATATTTGATTTAACAATAAACAAGCTAGTTGATCTTTTATCAAGGAGGGGTATATATGGGGCACGTTATTTCTTTTTTAAATATGAAAGGCGGAGTAGGTAAAACAACACTTTGTAGAGAAATAGCTTATTATTTACAGAATAGCGGTAAAAAAGTTTTGGTGGTTGATGTAGATCCTCAATCAAATTGTACTCAGTCTCTATTTGAAAAGTTTTCTGTAGATACAGTAAATGATGAGGGAGTTAAATTTGAGGGCATGCCAACAATTCAAAATATGTATGAGTCAAAATTAGTAAATATTCAAAGGCAAAATGTTATTTTGAAATTGACAGAAAACCTAAGTATAATTCCAGGTGATCTTTCTACAGTTTTTATGGAAAGAGAAGTAAACAGTAAGAACGAGCAAAGACTCCTTACTTTAATTGATCAGTGGGAGCTAAAAAGAGAGTTTGATTATATATTTATAGACTGTCCTCCTACATACTCATTTTATACAGTTTCAGCATTATTAGCTTCCGATTTTTATCTAGCCCCAGCTCAACCAGATTTGTACTCTATTTTGGGACTTGATTTACTGAATAATGTAGTAGAAAACTTTAAAAATGATGATCAGGCTGCTTTAATGAAATCTAGGACTCTCTTGTGTCTAGGGGTAGTTTTAACGAAGGTGGACCTTGATGGTGGCGTCAGTAAAATAATCAGTAGTATAGATACTTTTGCAAGGAAGAAAGGTTTATATAGATTTAAACAAGAATTTAAGTACATGCCGAAAATCGCAACAAGCCGAATGGATACTTTTGTAACTGACAGAAATGATGCTCTTTTGTTGCAGACCATACAAAACATTTGTGAAGAGTTCGAAGGGAGGATCGATGCTGCTAATGGACAAGAAAAATTTAATCAACAAGTTTAAGGAAGTTAAAAAAATACAAAATGAGAACACTTTGAGAGTAAATCTGTATGGCTATTTATCTGAAATTATTCTCTCAACTGAGTTATTTAAAAGTAACAAAGATTTACCTGAATTTTTTGAGTTCATTAGCATAGCACATAGAGAATATCTTTATTCTAATCGAACTTCATTAATAGCCATGACGATTAGAAAATTGCAAAAAATGGATTTGAAAAATCTTATGGTATTGCAGTCTAAAACCATGGACTTTTTGTATAAACACGGTGATATTAATGATGATAACTACGATCTTGAGAATGCCAAGCGATCAAATTCTTCTGACGATTATGTAAATGATATTGTGAATAAATACAGTCGAGGTAAATAGTTAATGTCTAAGCAAAATGAACTTACTCGCTATAAAGAATTTATTGATACACATTTCCCTTCAAATGTATGGACAGCGAAACAAGGAAGGCTTAAAACAATAGATAAACTGCATTCGTTAGCCTATGATAATTTGATTCTGATTGAAGTTTTTCAAAATTGGATTGAAGAGCATGCATGCCAGTGTAACAAGCAATTTTTAAGTGATTTTAAAGAATATATAAATTCGATTCTTGTTGCTTTACCAGTCAATCACGTTGGATTTGTAGGATATCTCATTCGTTCGGCAGTAGAAACTTTGCTAAAGTTGCTTTACTCATTAGCATTTCCTGATAAAGATCAGGGTACTATAGCTCGGACTGCTTTTAGAAATTTAAAAGATGAATTGAAAGAGGCATACAAAATAAAAGAAAGTACTAAACTGCCTAAACTTTCACAACTGTTTTCTTTGTATGGAACATATTCAAAAGAAATTCATGCTCATTTAACGAACAATTTTAATGCTTTAGGCACTCTTGATTACTATGTAAGTAATTATTTCGAAAAAATGAACCACTTTGTCAAAGATGTGAATGCTATGTTTAAATTATTTATAGAGCTTCTTTGTGAAGCAATAAACTTTAAATTTCAAGAACTTACCTTTGCCTCTATTATTCGTTTAGAGAGAAATTTAGACCCAGAAAATTTGGCTATAATTAAAGAGATGGCATGACCTTGTTCGAGTTTCGCTAATTTAGTCTGTAGATAATAGAGTAATGTAAAAGTAAAGATTAAAATTTTATCCAAACGAAGTCGCTAGTTTAGCGGCTTTTTTCGCTTTAGAACTTGTCAGCGATTCTATGGATTTATGTTTTGGAACTTCAATTCAGAGATTACCGATAGATATTAATCCATACTAGTTACATATCAATACTTATAATTTTATCTCCATCGCCATCACATCTACAAATTTCCTTCTAAAACGCTTTGATTCTGAAATAGACTTACTTCTTAGTATCTAGCATTATGATATAAGCTCTGACCAAGCGTATTAAATGGAAAGGTGAAAAGAAGAAATTTATAAAAGTTATTCTGCTTACCGATTTCCTCTAATTTCTGAAGTAACTGTTTTCCAACCCCTTTTCCACGATGATCACGATGAATATAAATGGAGAGGTCACTGACACCGTCATACGCGCTTCTTGGGCTATACGTAACATAGTCTGAACACCGATTAGATGAACATCTAACTGAAATCAACAGCGCTATTACATTAAACTAATGGGGGGTTAGTTGAATAATAGGCACGCAACTCTTGTGCCTGTCTATGCAATAGCTGCGTGCCTTACTGATTAAATTGCTTTTTACGTTCTAATTAAAAGATTAATTCAGATGCAATCAACTCCAAAACAATCGTCTCTCTTTCAATGGAAAATCCCATGGAAGCCTCTTTATTCTTTATTACCTGCCGATTATGCTTAATGGCCTGATGAATGTCGATCCAAACGGCAGACATGCCATTGTTCAGTTCATAATCTTCAAGTTGTGCTTCTCCAAGATGTTCATGAATGTTGCAAACATAGTAATAAGATAACATATGGATCAGATCATATTCGGGTTTGTAGTGGGGACGATACTCTTCAATGTAGCCAAATTCGCTTGTCATTTCTACCTGGGTAGCCCCAGTTTCTTCGGTAATTTCTCTTCTTAGCCCACGAAGTAGGTCCTCATCCGCTTCCACACCACCTCCGGGAAAACTGTAGTCGTTATATCTACGGGTATAGAGTAGAAGAATCTCAGAACCACGCATAATAATGCCACGTGCTGCTTTTCGTTCAAACATTCGTCCATTTAGGGCGGGTGTATCGGGATGAATTAACTTTTGAATCATTCTCATTGTTTAGTCGTCCTTACTTGATTAGGATGTGAAACACTATGAATGGAAGAGAAAATCACAGGAGTACGTTGTAATTGTGAGTAAAAGAAGTTCTGGAGTACTTCTGAGATCTTATGTTCCCAGATTATACAACGGGCTTCTTTTTTCTGCTCTAGTCCATATAGTGCGGATTTCAAATGGGATTCTGCTGTTTTCATCAGTTCACTAGCATCACGTATATAGACAAACCCTCGGCTAAAGAGATCAGGCCCTGATATCATTTGGCATGTCTCATGGTTTAAGACAAGTGCGGCAATAAGTACACCATCCTTAGCCAATCTATTGCGTTCATCAATGAGTTCAGGCTCATGACTCTCAACTTTACCACGTATCACAAATGACGATCTCGAAGGGAGATTCCTTCCTTTTCGAGCATGATATTTAGTAATGAGGAGAGGCTCTCCATTGTTCAATACAAAGATTCTGTTGGAGGGTATTCCAACTTGCTCAGCTAGTTTTTGATGGCTTACCAGCATTCGATATTCTCCATGAATCGGTATGAAATATTTCGGGCGCATGGTCAGTATCATCAGTTTTAAATCTTCCCGTGATCCATGCCCGGAAGTATGAATCTCATACTCTGCTCCGTAGAGGACAGCAGCTCCAGAACGCATCAGCATATCTATGCTTCGATTGACTTGAATGACGTTACCAGGAATCGGAGAAGAAGAAAAGACGACCGTATCTCCTGGGAATATTTGAACGTGACGGTGGGAACCGGCTGCAATACGGGTTAAAGCTGCATTAGGCTCTCCTTGACTACCCGTGCATAAAATGATGACTTGATGATGTGGAACGGTGTGGATTTCCTTCATATCCATTAGCATACCTTGTGGTATATTAAGGTGTCCAAGTTCTTGACCAATGGAGAAAATTTTTTCCATACTTCGGCCCAGTATTAAAATTCTCCGATTACACTCCGAAGCAGCATGAATAACTTGTTGTAACCTGTGGACATTGGACGCAAAAGTCGCAAACAAAATTCTACCTTCACATTGCTGGATTAATTCCAAAACAGATTTACTCACTGTACGTTCTGAAAGAGACTGACCTTCGCGTTCACTGTTGGTACTATCAGACAGCAAAGCAAGGACACCTTTTTCACCTAATTGCATCATTTTATGAAGGTCTGCTGTCTTTCCTTCAGGTGTCATATCAAATTTGAAGTCACCTGTGTGCACAATAGAACCATAGGGTGTATCTACAACGATACCAAAGGCATCGGGTATACTGTGTATTGTTCGGAAAAAATGAACAGAAAGATGTTGGAATGATACGCGTTCGTGATCCTGAATGATATGAACATCCACTGAATTCGTTAACTTGTGCTCTTCCAACTTGGCTTTGACCAAGCCGATTGTTAGTGCACCGCCATAGATAGGAAACGAAAGATGTCTAAGTAAATAGGGAATAGCACCAATATGATCTTCATGTCCATGAGTAAGGAAAAGAGCTTTAATCTTTTGAGGCTTGTCCAGCAAGTAGGTTATATTAGGAATAATGTAATCTACACCATTCATATGAGCATCGGGGAATTTCAAACCTGCGTCAATCAAAATGATTTCATTTTTATATTCGATTCCATACATGTTCTTTCCAATTTCCCCGAGACCTCCAAGCGCAAAAATACGTACAGCAGGAGGAAGATAGCGTGATGTTTTTTGCGGTTTTTGAGTCTTTAATTTGGAGTCTTCCAAGATTCTTTCTCCTCCAGTCGGCGTTTAAATGATCTAACTCCTTTAGAAAAGAAGCGGGACCTCTGCAATTGCAGAGGCCCTATGCTTCATGTCCATCATCTATTTCACAATCATAACTGGACAATGAGCCCTCTTAACGACTTTATGACTTACACTTCCAAGTACGAATTCCTGTAAGGAATTAAGTCCCCGGCTACCAATAATAAGCAGATCGACGCTGTTCTTATTTGCGTAATCAACAATCGTAGGACCAGGATCTCCATTTACAAAGGTAACTCGATATTTCACATGTTTCTCTGTAAGTTCTTGCTGAACAGGCATAAGTTTCTGTTTACGTTTCATTTCAATTTCCTCATGATTCTGAGAATGGAGAACTTCCTCTTTGACCTTGGATAGGTCTACAACAAACAAAATCTCGACCTCAGCATCAGGGATTAAGGATGCAATATAAGCGGCTTCTTTCGCTGCCCGAATGGCATTTTTAGAACCATCTGCGGCAAGTAGAATATGTTGATACATGTTCATCGCTCCTAGCTTAATGTGATTTTAATTGTGCATTTGGATCTTGATAAACCGCTAACTTATTTACGAGTTTTTCACTTGACGTATTCAGTCCTTTAATCTTAACTCGGTTATGATTCTCCCGATATCGAATGACTACTTTATCGATAGCCCCTACACCTGAGTCATCCCAAATGTGTGCATCTGAAAAATCAATCATAATGTCCGAATCCACAATCTCGAAGTCAAAAGATTCAATAAATCCTTCCACGGATGCGAAGAATAATTGCCCAGTCACATCAAATCTTATTTTTTTATCTGTTGAGAGCTGCTTCACACTCACCTTTGAAATTTTAGAAGCAAAGAAGATGGCACTGAGAATGACACCGACAATGACACCTAGTGCAAGATTATCGGTCGCTACAACAACAATAACAGTGACTAGCATCACGAGTGCATCACTTTTTGGGGCTTTACGGAGATAAGAAAAGGAAGACCATTCAAATGTTCCGACGGCTACCATGATCATAATTCCGGCGAGTACAGGCATAGGGATCTGAACAACGACACCGCCAAGTACAAGGATAAGGAACATGAGGAATACGCCCGCTACGAGCGTAGATAACCTTCCTCGTCCGCCAGACTTGACGTTGATCACAGACTGTCCAATCATGGCACAGCCTGCCATTCCGCCGAAGAAACCGGTAATGACATTGGCAATTCCCTGTCCACGAGCTTCTTTGTTTTTGTTACTGTTCGTTCCCGTCATATCATCCACGATGGAGGCCGTTAATAGAGATTCAACTAATCCGACAATAGCCAGTGAAATGGCGTAAGGGAATATAATTTGCAATGTTTCCAGATTAAAAGGAACATCGGGAATGAAGAATGAGGGAAGAGTTTGCGTGATAATCCCTAGCTCTCCAACCGTTCCAAGATCCAGGTTCCCCCAAATGGCAGCCGCGGTTAAAATCACAATGGCAATGAGAGGTGCTGGAATGGCTTTGAAGAATCGGGGTAAAACATATACAATAAGTAAGGTAACTACAACGAAAATGTAAGTCAGCGTGGATATGCCTACAAAATGGGGAACTTGTGCCATGAATATTAGAATAGCGAGAGCATTTACAAAGCCGATCATGACAGCTCTCGGGATAAATTTCATGAGTTTACCGATTTTTAATACGCCAAAAAGCAACTGGATTACACCAGTGAGAATAGTGGCAGCCAGTAAATACTGAACGCCATGTTCCTTGACCAAAGGAACCATAAGTAAGGCCATGGCTCCAGTAGCAGCCGAAATCATTCCTGGTCGGCCACCAATAAATGAGATGATAACAGCAATACAAAACGATGCATAAAGTCCTACCATGGGATCTACACCAGCAATAATAGAAAATGCAATGGCTTCAGGGATGAGTGCCAGTGCCACTACAATCCCAGCTAATATGTCCCCTCGAATATTAGAGAACCAATCTGTCTTAATCCGTTCAATCACGTGTACTTCCACTCCTTATCTTTTTTAATGACTCTTACTCGACTAAAAGTCATATCCGTTTGAAGTACATTGATCTTATCACGAATAGTCCCAAAATGGAACCTTTTTGGTTCTTGTTTATGATATAGTGTATTAAAGTCACTCGCAGTTAGGAGTTTTAACATGATTATTGGCTACATGAGACCATCGCAGGATGACCCGAAATGTCAAAATCAACACGAAATTTTAAAGCGTAAATCCTGTGATCGAATATTGAAGGAAGAACATTCATCTCCAAAGCAGAGAACACAGTTAGATGCCATGATGAACGAACTCGGGGCAGGTGATGTTGTCGTTGTTACTCGGCTATTCTCCCTAGCTGACTCTACAAGACATCTTGCTGATCTGCTGAAGGAATTTCAAAAACGAGAGGCCCATCTGTATTCTTTGAATGAAAATTTGAATACACAGGACAGTTCTGGTCGTATTTTCTTGGAGCATGTGAAGGCTTTACTTGATTTCCAAGGAGATTTAAGCAGTGAAAGCACGAAAAAGGGAATGGATCAAGCGAAGGAAAAGGGGACGAAGTTAGGTCGCCCTCGTAAATTAGATGGCAACGTGATGAAGGCGATACAGATGTATGAAAGTAAAGAGTACAGTCTTGCTGAGATTCGTGAAGAAACAGGTATCAGTAAAACGACATTGTACCGATATCTGGATTCGTAAGTAGGCATAATAAAAAAATAAGGAAGCAGCTGCCCAATGGAATCGGCTGCTTTTTTTGATTGTAAAAAATGTAATATAATACAATGTTACTAAACATGAAAATAAAAGTGACTCCTTGTAGAAGAAATATCAGATGTAAAAATTCCAATATATTACAAAAGCGTCTGATGGGGCAATCTTGATGTATTTAACTTGATTTGGATATCATACTAATGAAAACTTACATAAAAGGAGTGTCTAATATTGAAAAGGCATATTGTAATCTATGGTTTAGGGTTGATTTTAAGTGGATGTGGGGGTAATTCATTTATCGGAAATTAACATTTAAATTTAGAAAATGCCAACCACACTGAAATGATTCATTCAGAAACAAGTGAAGTACCACAAGGAATAAATAAAGCGACAAATCCACAGTTCAAGATTGAAGTCAGGCCATTATTACTAAGGGGCATATGCCGGGAATGAAAGGAGCAACAGCCAATATTGTAGGAGCTTATGATACAAATGTTTACTCCGTATCTTATACACCAACAACAGGTGGAGAACCAGTTAAAAATCATAAGTGGGTAATAGGAAGTGAATTAAAAGCTAAGTAGTTCTTATAAGCAATAAGCGCCATCTTGTATTTTTATTGGTGGGTTTGAATCAATTGACACATAATTATGAAAATTACTTGGACTGCGTTTCCAGTTCGTTCAACAGGACTTAATAATATAGCCGAATCGGGGTTCAAGTAATAATTAAGTTTTGAAGCCCGTTGCCTTCAAGGTGGTAATTTATAAAATGTGAGTCAATAAAGATTAAGCTAATGGGTATCGTAGTTCGATAACAATGAACAGCAGCCTGATTGACATGATCGGCTACTGTTTTTCCCTAGAAGGCAGGCTTGTTTAAAGTATTGTGTTTGAGTAATCCATAAACTAAGATACATTAAAGAATACAGATACCGATTGAGGCTTATAATAATTTTTCCATTGCCATCACATCTACAAATTCCCCTTCTAAAACGCCTTGATTCTGAAATAGACCTACTTCTCGGTATCCAGCTTTATGGTATAGGCTCTGACCAAGCGTATTAAATGGAAAGGTGAAAAGAACAAACTTATAAAAGTTATTCTGCTTACCGATTTCCTCTAATTTCTGAAGTAACTGTTTTCCAACCCCTTTTCCACGATGATCACGATGAATATAAATGGAGAGGTCACCGACACCGTCATACACGCTTCTGGGGTTATACGAATTGATAGAAGCCCATCCGACCACTTGATCATTCTGTTCGGCTACAAGTACCGAGTAACGCCCCTGGTGCTTATTAAACCATTCAGACATGTAAGCTTCATCTTTTATATCTGTTTCTAGCGTGGCAATCCGATCTTCAATTCCTTGGTTATAGATAGTTAGAATGCTTCCCAGATCCACTTCGGTAGCTTGCCTCAAAATTACCATGTTGATCACTCCTATGTTTTGTTTTTGTATATGTTTATATATCACAATGTAATTTGAAATGGGAAGGGAAATAGCAAAACAAAAAAAACATTTGCATATTGCAAATAATAAAGGTATAACTATAACAAGAGGTGAGGTAATTGGAAAACAACGTAAGAGAGATGTTTCAGATCATGACACGGCGTTTTGGATTATTGGATAAAAACTGCTGCACCGCAGGAGGGCTTGATATTTCGCTTGTTCAAAGTCATATCATTTATGAAATTGATCGTAAGCATAATCCATCCATTCAGCAAGTGGCAGATGCACTCTCCATTGACATCACGACGTTTAGCCGGCAAGTTCAAAGTCTTGTAAAGTTGGGTTTGGTTCAAAAAACGCCCTTACCGGAAGATCGACGGATTTACATATTATCCTTGACTACACAAGGTAAGTTTGTTGCTACGGTCATTGATGAGCAGATGAATGATTATTTAAAAGAAGTCTTTTCGCATATGTCTGAGTTTGAACGGGATATGGTGATCAACGCCGTCAAACTGCTAAACGAAAGTATGGCGAAATCCAGCGTATGCTGTACACCAGTGGGATAATAAATAATTATCCCAATTATTTAATATAATACTTGCAAAATGCAAATAATTATGAGGAGGAAACTAAGATGATTAAACATATCCCTGTGAACCAAGTGAGCTGCTGCGAAGCACCAATGCAAGAGAAGGGAAAATTACCTGTTGCGATCATTGGAGCTGGACCGGTTGGTCTTGCGGCAGCAGCACAACTCATTTTAAAAGGTGAGCCGTTTATGTTATTTGAAGCTGGAGATGAAGTGGGGGCAAACATTCGAAAATGGGAACATGTACGCCTATTCTCACCATGGCAGTATAACATCGATAAAGCTGCTAAAGAATTGCTGCTTTCCACGGATTGGGTCGCTCCTCAAAACGAAACCATCCCAACGGGTAAGGAGATTGTTGAGCATTATCTAAAACCCTTGGCTGCACTACCTGAAGTAAGTCCATACATGCATTTGAATACGAAAGTTACTGCAATCAGTCGTAAAGGGTTAAGCAAAGTGAAAACAAGTGGGCGTGAGAAACTGCCGTTTGTGATCCATGTTGAACAAAACGGATCTTCGTTTATTTATGAAGCGCGGGCTGTTATCGATGCCTCGGGGACATGGTCCAATCCCAACCCGCTTCGATCAGACGGTATATTTTCAGAAGAGGAAAAAGCGATCGAAAGTCACATTTCATACGGTATTCCTGCTGTATTAGGGAAGGAAAAAAATCGTTATAAGGGTAAGAAAGTTCTTGTTGTAGGAAGCGGACATTCTGCGATCAACACTTTGCTTGAACTTGCAGAGCTTCAAAAAGAGGAATCGGGAACTAAGATTGTTTGGGCCATTCGTAAGGCGAATATTGAAGATGTGTATGGCGGACGAGAACTGGATGGGCTTCAGGCAAGGGGTGAACTGGGTACTCGAATTCAAAAAGTGGTTGAATCCGGTGCCGTAAAGGTCCTAACGGCATTCCATATTGAAAAACTTCAAAAACAAAGTGAACAGATTCAGGTTACCGGAACCATAAAAGATGAACAAGTGGTTATTGATCACATCGATGAAATTGTAGGTAACACAGGTTCTCGTCCTGACTTATCGATGCTGAGAGAAGTACGAGTATTGACGGATCCAGGCTTAGAATGTGTTTATGAGCTTGCGCCATTAATTGATCCCAATGTCCACAGCTGCGGTACAGTTCGACCACATGGCGAAAAAGAACTGCGTCAACCTGAAAAGGACTTTTATATCGTGGGTGCCAAAAGTTATGGAAGAGCGCCAACTTTCCTAATGGCAACGGGATATGAACAAGTCAGATCCATTGTAGCGGCTTTGGTGGGAGATATGGAGTCAGCTCAAAAAGTAGAACTGGAACTGCCGGAGACAGGTGTTTGCAGTTTAGGTGCTAGTAGCACGGACAGCTGCTGTGAACCCGTTCAAGTGAAGGAAACAACTTCGGATTGTTGCTCACCTTCAAAAACGGAAAAGGCAGGATCAGATTCTTGCTGCGGATAAATCAAGAATTCAGAGCTACTGCATCCGAATCGTGATGCAGTAGGTTTTCTAGAAGGAGGGAGAAACATGAAAAATATGATTTATGATTGCATCGTTATTGGTGGTGGTCAATCCGGTTTGGCAGCAGCCTATTACTTACAAGAAGCTAAAGGGAACTTTATCATCCTTGAAAAAAGTGAAGAGCATTTAGGATCATGGGCAAATTACTATGATAGCTTAACATTGTTCTCTCCTGCACCGTATTCCTCATTGCCAAGACTCCCATTTCCAGGTGGTGCAAATGTTTATCCGCGCAGAGATGAGGTTGTTCAATACTTAAAGTCTTATGCGGCTACATACAATTTTCCAATACACTCAGGGCGAGAAGTAATCAAAGTGGATAAGGAAAGTAATATCTATACAGTCCATACCTCAAGGGGAGAACAGTTTCGTACACGGTCCATCATTTGTGCAAGCGGGGCATTCGTAAATCCTCATATTCCAGATATTCCTGGCATGCATAAATTTAAGGGAGAAGTGATTCATGCCAAAGACTACCGAAATGAGAAAGAGTTTAAAAACAAACGGATCATTGTTGTGGGGGGTGGAAATTCGGCGATCCAAATAGCGGTTGAACTGGCTAGGACGGCACATGTAACGATTGCATCCAGAAGCCCAATTAAATTCAAGCCACAGGTCATTGCAGGGAAAGATATTCACTTTTGGCTAACCATACTTAGGATTGATCAATCCAATTGGGGTAAACGGTTATTGCAACAAAGCAGTGATGGTGTGCTTGATACTGGTATATATAAAAATGCTATTGATCAAGGTAAGCCTGATGCCAAACTGATGTTTAAAGCTTTTACGGAAAATGGGATAGTGTGGGCAGATGAGACTCGTGAAAATGTGGATACCGTTATTTTTGCCACAGGGTATATTCCGAATTTCGAATATCTCAGTGGTTTGAATGTTCTTGACTCATCAGGCGTACCATTAAAACAAAGCGATGAAAGAATTCATTTTGTAGGTATACCGTGGCAGACCTCTTTTGCTTCGGCGACGATTCGAGGCTCAGGGAAAGATGCGAAAAAAGCTGTACAATCGCTTGTGAAAAGATTGTGAGCTATTGAATCTCAGCATGATGAATTATTAGATCAAGGTGGAGTCATTGAGTACCAAACGACAGATATAGTTAAAATGAAAGACGGTCATTATTTTATGAAGTCAACATGTGAATTTTTAGTTCGAGAGTAAAGTCGGTAATCTTTATTGCCGACTTTTTTTGTGCCCTAAACTCCCTTATATTCGTAATTGATTATATAAGTGATTTATTATATGATTATATCATTAAATGAAGCAGACAAGACTAATCACAGGAGGTGTACATATGGAACAAAGAATTCAGGAGATGGCTGAGGCGTATAAGTTATTAGCTGATAAAACACGTTTGACCATTATTGCGCTACTTCAGGAACAGGAACTTTGTGTATGTGATATCACAGACATTATTGGCATGTCACAACCAAACGCCAGTCAGCATCTTCGAAAACTAAAGGCAGCCGGTCTCCTCAATGAAAAGAAAAAAGGGCAGTGGGTGTACTACTCTCTTAATCCGGATGCAGAAGCATATGTTCAGTGTGTGTATCCGTATCTGCCATCCATGAAAGATAAAATAACAGGATTGAATAACTGCTGCGGTCCTCAGGAGGAAGCATGACCATTATTGCGATATTAATCTTTTTGCTAACACTGACTTTTGTCATTTGGCAACCTAAGGGACTTAATATTGGATGGTCAGCGTCAGCTGGAGCTGTCCTTGCTCTTCTTTTTGGAGTTGTGAGTCTATCCGATGTAGGTACAGTCACAGGAATCGTATGGAACGCCACACTTGCTTTCGTAGCCATTATCTTAATTTCGCTGATTTTAGATGAAATCGGATTTTTTGAATGGGCTGCACTACACATGGCAAGGCTCGCAAGAGGTAATGGTAAGCTGATGTTCGTTTATGTTGTGCTGCTTGGTGCAGGGGTGGCAGCATTCTTTGCAAATGACGGTGCCGCACTGATCTTAACGCCTATTGTGCTTGCCATGGTCCGAGCGCTCAAATTTGATCACAAGATGATTTTACCTTTTATCATCGCTAGTGGTTTCATTGCAGATACAACTTCACTCCCGCTTGTCGTGAGTAACCTCGTCAATATCGTTTCTGCGGATTACTTCGGTATTGGTTTTGTGGAGTATGCAAGTCGTATGATTGTTCCGAATTTCTTTTCAATATTAGCGAGTCTTCTGGTCTTATTCTTGTTCTTTAGAAAGAGTATTCCAGGCAACTACGAAGTCAGTCAGCTCAAAAAACCAGCCGAAGCGATCAAGGACAAGAAACTGTTCAACATATCTTGGGTGATTTTAGCCTTGCTACTGGTGGCGTACTTGATGAGCGAGTTCATTCAAGTTCCGGTGTCTGTTATCGCTGGGGTTATAGCCATTCTGTTTATTTTAGCTGCAAGGCGGAGTCATGCTATTCAAACCTGGAAGCTCATTAAAGGGGCTCCATGGGCAGTCGTGATTTTCTCTATTGGTATGTACGTCGTCGTTTATGGACTGCGAAATGTGGGATTGACGGATGAACTTGGGAAGGTCATTCAAGCTATTGCCGACCAGGGGCTCTACATCTCCACACTTGGCATGGGCTTTCTAGCTGCGATATTGTCTTCGGTTATGAACAATATGCCGACGGTGATGATTGATGCGCTTGCTATTGACGGAATCAGCACGGAAGGAGTCATTCGTGAATCGCTGATTTACGCCAATATTATCGGCAGTGACTTGGGTCCCAAAATTACACCTATCGGTTCGCTCGCCACACTTTTGTGGCTACATGTACTGTCCCGTAAGGATGTAAAAATCACATGGGGAAGTTATTTCAAAATTGGAATTGTGCTCACCATCCCAACGCTCTTTATCACGTTAACAGGACTGTATCTGTGGCTATACCTGATTCATTCAACACATATAAACGTTTGGTTAATGATTGCCGTAATCACAGTAGCATTGGTTGTTATCGCTATGATCATAAAAACGTTAATTAACTCAAAAATGGGCGAAGCGAAAGTACAAGTAAGCCACACCAAAGATAAAGGAGATCAATAATCATGAACAACAAACCACTTGTTTACTTTTTGTGTACAGGAAACTCATGCAGAAGCCAAATCGCCGATGGATTTTTAAAGGCACTTGGTAGTGAAAAATATGAGGTGAGAAGTGCTGGATTAGAGGCGCATGGCTTAAATCCTCGTGCGGTTCAAACGATGAAAGAAGCTGGAATCGATATTTCGAATCATACATCGGATGTAATTGATCCTGAGATTTTAAAACAAGCAGACTACATCATCACGCTTTGTGGTCATGCCAACGATAATTGTCCCGTTGTACGTAATGACAAAGCTGAAAGATGGCACTGGGGATTCGATGATCCAGCCAAGGCGACAGGCACAGAGGGAGAAATCAAAGCTACATTCGCTGAGGTTCGTGATTCAATTAAAGCTCGTATCGAGCAATTCTTGAAAGAAGGTAAGTAAAATGGATCACGCAGAAAAGAAATACCATGCACTTATTGCTGAACGAGTTTTTATGGGCGGAGCTGCCGACGTAGAGGCAATGGTTCTTAACGAAGGCATAGAAGTAGTAGTGGATCTTCGAGAAGAAGCAACAGAGTGCGCGTATCCATCAGATCATGTAAAGTGGATAAAGGTTCCGCTTGATGACGATACGAAAGAACATGAAGGCGGGCTTTTCAAACAAGCAATTGATGAGGTTGTTGGAGCGTATAACGCAGGTAAGAAAGTTGCCTTTCATTGTGGTGGAGGCAAGGGTAGAACGGGAACTGTTGCAGCTGGCACTCTGTTAGAGCTAGGGTTAGCCATTACAGTAGAGGATGCTGAACTGAAGGCAAAAGGCATTAGAAGTATCATTAATATTAAACCAATTCAAAAGGAACTATTGAAGCAAATGTACTGAAAGTTTACACAAAATTTGATGAGTCCTTCAATCTCAGTGATTGCTGGGCTCTTTTCAATTTAACACTGATTTCTCTCCGTGATCCAACACCAATCAATGCTCCTAAAATCAACAGACTCAATAATCAACCCTTCCAATAGTCTGAACTATTAGCTTCAGATATTCAGCATCAACTTTTTACTTTTGAATTCCATTGCTTAACCAATTGAGGTTCAGATTATTTGATTGTGAGGTTATTCTGGTAATGAGAGTGTGGGAAGAATGACAAATAGGAATGTTAGTTCGTATTAGGAGGTTTTTTGTTTCGATAAAATAATTAGTATGTTAGTGTTAGTTAAATAGTTCCTGAGAAGGATGTTAGTGGAGCTATAGCAGGAACTGATTTGTGATAATTAGTAATATCTTTTTGATAAATGGTTTAAGAAGGCATTCGACAAAAAAAATATGTTGAGGTGGAGAATGATTAAAAACGAACAGAGGTATAAGGCGATACTTTTAAGTAATGATCAAAAGTCTAAAGTTGTAACGAATATATCGGTAGATGTAATTTTATTTTATTCTACCTTGATTTTTCTGTTCTCTTCGATAATGTCTCTTATTCTTATGTTTGTTTTTGCTTTTATTAATACGGTAGTTGCCTCTTACTGTTTAGGTACATTTGTGGCCTGTCTAGTGCTGTCCATTTTTCTGATATTGTTCCTTGAACGTGAAGTTATATCAAAAGATCTAAATGAAAAGTTGTATGTCTACTTTTCTTTATTAGAAGAATTTATAGAAGAAGATAAAAGCAAAATGAAGATTCGAATGATAAATAGAAAGTTAATCAAGTATTTACGTTTACTAGAACGCAATATAAATAATGTGTATATTTTTAAAAGTTCCGATCTTCAAATACAGCTAGTCAAAGATTTACAGAAATTAATTACAGATGATCTTATATACCTGCTAAAGAGAGGGAAAAAAGAATGTCTTTTAGATACCATATCTAGCATAAATGGAACATATCTATGTGCAGAAGGAATGTTACTTGCAGGAAACATAGAACCTAAATATGAGTCTGAGCATTTTTCCAAAATTGAAAGCTTGAAGAGTTTTTTAAAGAAATGTGAATTTGAAAAACAACATACTGTAGAGAATTCTAGTAAGAACAAGTTAACGGATATATTAATGGCTGAAACGAATCCCAATACTTATATCATCTTTTTTTCTATTCTAGGTATTGGGTCTCTTACCTATATAAACATTGCCGAAGATAATTCAAAAGTGATGGAAAACATATCAGTCGTTGGATTATTTCTAATGATTATAATCTTTATTATACAGTCTAAGAAAAAATGACTAGTTCTTTGATTTTCGAATTTAAACCCTATTTCTACGTTAATGGGTTTGGATTAGGTGCCAATTAAGCATTCTAATACTTTTCTATATTGTTTTTTTGATAACATCAAAATATAACGAGAAAGGAAGATAGATAGTCATGATTGAAGCGAACACCCCAGAAGAATTGCTTCAGTTGCTGCAAGCTCAAAAGCGTGAGGATTTTGAGAATAACGCTGAATATGAAGCATATATTGATAGTTTCTACACATTAGAAAACATACTTACTAGAGTTAATTATGTGCTCCAAAATGGGAAGGAGGCATTCGAAAATAATTCAAACCAAGAATTGAGATTCAATTTTCTAATGGTGTATTACATGAAATTTGGATTCATTAAAGTTAAGGAATACAAAAGAGCATATGAGACGTTTGGCGTGTTTGTAGAAAAGGAAATTAATTGGTATTTAGAAGATGAAAGGTCATCCAAAGGAAACTTTGATTACACCAGTAACTTATTTTTCATTGCATTACAATTAATATGCGAGTATAAACATACCGGTACTGTATCTGATCCTTTATTAAAGATGTGGACTGTGATATCCCCAGAAGAATTGGTTAACATCTTAATTTTCCCGTCTTATTCTAATCCAGATTGTCTTCCATCTAATTTAGAGTTCATTGAAACATACATAGAGGTTATTCGTATCATGATGGAAAAAAAGATCAAGAAAAGCTTACTTGTGAGGCATTCTGTAAGTTGTGTGAAATTAATTTATGATGAAATACAATACTCCATCATAAATGATCATTCTTCTTATTTGGAACAATTCAACAAATTAGAGGTGTTAGCAGAAGGATTATTACCAAAGGAAATATTTGAATTATATCGTTTCTTAATCGATTTTCAAATAGAAAGTACTAATGATCCTGAACTTACTTTCTATGATAAGGTTTCCAATGATGAGATTGAATTTTTAAATAGAGTAAGTAAAAAAGCATTTATTTGGGGAGAGAAAAACAAAAAATTCACCCCTGCCAAAGACTATTTTGATTTACTAGAGCATGTTGATGATTCTGAAAAAATAGATCTAATTGCAAATTGCATAGAATGTTTACTTTTCATAAAAGATACAAGTTTCAGATCTAATTTTGAAATTACAAATAGCTTAGTAGAGGTTTTATTTGATCATAAAAAGTATGATTTGTTATCAGAATTATATTTGAAGGGGATAGTAGATAGTGAGCGAAAGTGGTTTGAAATTGCTTTCTCCCTAAAAGAACATCAACATACTGATATTGCAAAAAAAGTATATCTAGAAGGCATCGAAATGGGGGATAACTCAAGCGTGATTTATAACAATATAGGTGTAATACTTGAGGAAGATGAAAAGAATTACATGGGTGCGCTCGAGTATTATCGGCATGCGAACAAGCTAGAGCCTGACGACGAACTTATACAAAAAAATATAAATAGAGTTGAGAAACAACTGAAACAGGAAAAACAACGTCTAGGTATACTTAAGGATACTTATTTCAAAAAAATAAATAAATATCATAGGAATTTGCTTTTTACTATATATAAGTTACAGCCTAACGAACATATAACAATTGATGAACTCATACAAGCGAGTAAACAAAGTGAAACTTTTGTGAGAAATAATATTAACAAACTAATTGAATTAAAGCTTATTAAAGAAAATGGAAATGGAGCTTATTCAATTGAAACAGTAATAGAAGAACTCATTGCCGATTATGTTGATCCGAAACTTGAAAGGCAAATTATTAAAGTCGATAATTCAACCCTGTATCGCCCCATTTTTTATCACGAATCCGAAATTACAATGTATAAGGTCTTAATCGAATTATTTCCACAACATTTCGTTTTCCCGAATATCAGTTTAAAAACAATTTTTGAGGTTGATAAAATAAGAGAGTTTATAACAAATGAACAACTCAATTATCTGTTTATGGCCCATGTTGATTTTGCAGTTATAAGTACGTCAATGTATACACCTATAATAGCATTTGAAAAAGATAGTGTGTATCACGATAATATGACTGTGAGAAGCCGAGATGAGTGGAAAAATCTAATTTTTCAGTTAGGTGGTATTCCCCTGATTCGTATTCGTTTTAATAACAGTATTCCTGCAGAAACGTTAAAACATCAAATAAGGGATGCTACGAAAGAATTGATTCTTGAGCTGAAACAAGATGAGACCAACAATAGATTTATAAATGAAGTTGATTTTAAAAAATTTGGTTTACTCACAAATACAAAGTATGATTTCAAGAAGGTAGAGTTGACGTGGAACAAAGTAGTCGGAAAGGGGATAGCTCAAAAATCGAAAGTCGATGATTTTGTAGATGACGATCTATTAATCAGTATCTCCGAAGAACTTTATTCTATAGTGGAGATGAGTAAGGATAGAATATTCGAAGAATTAAAAAAGGAATTCCCTCAACTAGACAGGATTATTTATGAGTATTATTGATATCAAACGTTAGTAAGAAATTTAAAGAAAGTATCTAGAGGAGTGCACATGATATTTGAAATCACAGGTGATATGATGAAAAAAATTGACGATTGGGACTCTTGCGAATCAACTGATGTAACCGGTGCAAAATATGCTTATACATTTATGCCAACTGGAATTGGTCTCGTGGTTCAAGTAAAGTGTGATATTTGTAAAAGAGTATTGAGTCTATCTGATGATTTTTAGTCGCATGAAACTGTTTACTAAAGTGAGAATAGCTTCAGTAATGTATCTATCCTCTCTAGTTGTATAAGAACACAGCAAACAAGTGAATGGGATACATTTAAAAACATCAGTAAATATGTAATTATTAACATATTAAAGAGTACACTGTATATGAATATGGCTCCATTCCAAGTCGCTATTTTAGCGGCTTTTTTTAGTCTAATTAAAACAAGATTAATGTATCATGTTTAGGGTACAGCAGTTAGATAGACAAATAAAGGGATATGAATTGAATTATAGGTAATACTGATTTTAGAGTTCAATTCAATGTGGTTGAAGTCTGTTCCGTATGCAAAAAGAAAATGAAAATGAAATAAAACGTAAATCCAATTTATGTTTTTTTGTGATATTATTTTGTTTTAATGGGGTTTATATCAATTGTAAAGTGGGGTAGAATATGGACTGGAATAACACTGACTGGGGTGAGATGGATCGGATTTATTATCCCAAACGAAAAGTAGATAACACTATGAGCCGATATTTTGGTTTCAATATCGGTTCCATCCGAAGTCAGAAAATGAATAAAACAGTAGAGTATGAATCTTTAACCGAATGTTTGTTTTACTATTTCCTTGAACTTGACCCTAAAACCGTCCGGTATTATGTACAGCCTATCAATGTCCCTGTTTCATTTATAAGTAATCAAGAATTGAAGGTATACGAACATGTCCCAGATGTTTTAGTGTATCGTACTGGTTACCCACCCATGCTATTTCAGGTTAAGGCGAAAGATCTCCAGGAAGGTGACAAAAATTACGTTTCATTTCTTAGGCACAATCAAGCTTGCGAAGAATATGCTAGATTAGAAAAATGGAACTATTCTGTCATTTTTCCCAGAATCTACTGATACTATAGTAATTTCCAATGTCAAAAATATTATTCGGTATAAAAAGAAAAGAAAACACTTTTCAGATCTAATCCCACAACTATTGTACAAACTCTCCTATTTGGAAAATTGTACGATAGAAAGGCTTGTTATTAGTTTTGAGAGTATTTGCGAGCGGAAATACATCATCCCACATATCTATCATTTAATTGCTGAAGCACAGATTTGGGTTAACCTCTTTGAACCAATTCATATTCATAGTGATATTAGAATTGGAAACCCATACCTCATGTTAGAAAAATCAATGCTTTTTGAAGAAGGGGGAATTAAATGAGACGCTCAGCACTTAGGATCAATGATGAATTTGAACTTAATGGAAGAAGATATGTAGTACTTGAATTAAATTTTCCGAATGTAATCATCCAACCGCTTACTGGTGAACTATCTGCTGAAGAGGTGAGCTATTACTATTTAACACAGGATAGTGGATTTAAACTATTAAAGAAACAAGCCGCGGTTCAGGCAACAAATAGGGAGTTTATTAGTAAAGCTCAACTTAATGGTTTTATAGATTCTCTATCAGAAAAGAATAGAGAGAAGATCACCCGCAAGTTTGAAATGATTCAACCTATCTTATTGCTTGAGAGAGTGAAAACAGGTGATCAGAGGGCCGTCATCAGATTTCAAGACAAATATGGAGCAGAATATTTGGATGGTAGAGAGATAGAAGTAAAATCGATGACTCAGAAGCAACTCATTCAACGTATTGCTAGTAAATTTGATGTTTCCACACGAACTATAGAAAGAGATTTAAAAAAATACAGAAGTGAAGAACAATTCAGCGAATGGGGCTTACATGGTCTCGTGTCCGAAAAATTGAAACATCCGTACAATCGGAAAGACATGAGAAGCATTGAGATTTGCCATCCTCGAAAGAAAGAGTGGATACTATGTACGATTCGAACTTATTTGGAGGAAGGGTACGTATCAATTCTAAAAGAAGCCATTGAACAACATTATCTTAATAAAAAACAACCCAGCATTCTTGAAGTTAAAGATATTATTGATATTAGATGTGAAAAAACGGGACTACCGCAGTTAGGCTATAACACTATTTATGCTATTTTGAATCGATTAGATGAAGAAATGGTTTTGCGTATGCGTAATGGGACTGTTGCATCCGAAGTCTATGACCGAGTCACAGGTCAGTTTTCTAATACTGAGGCTAAGTCCTCTCTCCATATGGTTCAAATCGACCATACTGAGATGGATATAATGGTTGTCGATGAGACAACAATGGAGGTCATTGGGCGTCCATGGCTGACATTAGGGATTGATGTATATAGTAGATGCATATGGTGTATGCATATTTCGTTCGATAGTCCCTCTGCCAATAAAGTGCGAAAAGCAATAGAGCATGGCATATTTAAAAAAAGGATTAAAGAGAAATATGGAACCATTCATGAATGGGAAGTATTTGGAATACCAGACATTATATATTTTGATAATGGGAAGGAATTCGACAATCGGGAAATCAAATATTTAATTGATAATACCCTTGAATCACAAGTTATGTATAGGCCAGTGGCTACTCCACGTTGGGGTGGAACGATTGAACGGTTGTTTGGAACGGTAAACACTAAGCTAATACATCGGTTGGCAGGAACCACAAAAAATAGCATAGAAGCAAAAGGAGACTATGATTCCGAAGGTGAAGCTATCTACACCTTAGAAGACGTCACCGAATTGTTAACTCGATTTATCACAGATATTTATCATCATGATATCCATTCATCGCTTCCATTTGATAGTGCTACGCCTCACTTGCAATACCAAAAGGGACTCAATATAGGGGGGCAGAATGATTATATTGACGATGAAGATGAAGAGGCGTTTCATATCGCTCTGCTCCCCACAAAAGATCTTACGTTTTCTAGGCTAGGAGTACGATTGGACAATGTATATTACAACGCGATTGAGCCGGGAAAAGAGATTAAAATTAACCGTTCTAAATACAAGGTGAAATATGATATTGATGATATATCACATATCTATGTGCTAGATCACTTATCAAATGAATATATAAAGGTTCTTGCAGTCAATCCTCCATATGAGGTTCTAAAAGGAATGAAGAAAAAAACCTATAAATTGTTGTTGAAAATCTCCCGTGAAAAGGCAAAGTCAACGGGAGCTATTCCAAATGAATCCGATCTACTTCACTCCAAAGATATATTAATGAATCGTATACTTGATATGAAGAAAACCAACAAGGGTAGAAGGAAAGTAATTAATTTAGGTCTAGAACAGTTTAATAAAAATTCAAAACCAGGGAAAAGAGATTTCTCAAACGGTGATGATGAACTATTGCGTTTAGTAGAAGATTTAAATCATCAACTTGAACAGAGGTGATCCTGTGGAAAAAGACCAATACATTGAGTTTCAAGATAGGGTAATCAATCTCTATATTGAGCATCCGGAAGTTAAGCAAATATGGAAATCACTTGACTCTAAGAGAATGTGGAGAAGCAGGGGGATTGATAATTTTAATTCACCTCATCATATGTTTCTAATGGGGAAATCGAGAGTCGGAAAAACTCAGGCAGTTAAACGCTATGCAAAGCAAAGCCTTAAGCAAGGTGAGGACAGTTACTATTTCGACGAAGAAGGTTCAAAAGTAAAAATCATACCTGTAGTTTATGCGGAAATACCTGATCGATTCACACCAAAGGAATTTTATAACAACATCATTGAGGGGCTTGGAGCCGTAAAACTATATGGGAGAGTGGAAGTTGGCCAGCTCAAAGACAGAGCACTTTACCTTTTGAAAAAACATAAAACTGAGATGCTTATACTAGATGAATTAGATTATCTGCTACCTTACGCTTCTAAAACAAGAGAGCAGGCCATGGAACTATTGAAAGGGCTTGCAAACAAAGCTGGGGTTTGTTTGATTTGTGTTGGCACTCCAGAAATTGAAGTTTTAAGAACAATGAATGAACAGTTCATAGGTCGTTACCCCCCTCGTACAATACCTCGATTTGAACAATGTGATGATAGCTTCATCTCTTTGCTAAATGAAATCGAGTTAAAATTAGGCTTAGAAACGCCAATTGGTCTGGCAAATTCTACTATAGGATATCCCCAAGTCTTGCACAAACTCTCACTTGGCTTCATTGGTTGGCTTGTGCCTATGTTGCAAAGTGCAATGGAGTTATTAGGTGTAATGGAGGAAGGTTTTAATGATTTTGATAAATTAAAAAGGTTAAATGGAAACATTCTAATTGAAGCCAAAAAGAATGCTGTCGGTGATATCACAAAAAACGACATAGAAAAGATAATACGAAAACGGGTCAAATAAATCACTAAATAATCGCCAATTTATGGCGATTATTTTTTATCTTTTTTCGAGGAGATATATTTCTTTTGCTATGTTATGTAACGCTTTTTTTCCTGCCGGGCTGAGTTGGTGTTGTAGTCGAATAAGTGTGGAGGTGAATTCATCGTCTGAATTAGTCACGGCTCCGAATAGCAAATAATCAGTACTTACTTCAAGAGTAAGTGACATTTTGATCAGTAAATCTATACTAGGTAAGCCTCGTCCACTTTCAATTCGTTTAATGTTTTCATCTGATGTTTGGAGGGCTTGAGCAAAATGACTTCGGTTATGAAATTTCTTTTTTCTGAGTTCCTGAATCCTAGTCCCCGTATTTTTAAAATCCATTTATATTCACCTCATGCCCAATAATAGACAAAGTAAACTAAAACAAGTAGGGTATACAAAGTAACTTTAAATTGGTTATAATAAATACCGAAGGTCATCTGAAATAAAGGAGAGTCATCTTATGGGTAGTCACAACAAGGTGAATCTGCTTGTTTTGATCGACGAATGGCTAATTCGGAAAGTATTCAGAATTGATAGATATATTTCGTATAAGAATTGTTTCTTCATACTGGTTACAGATGAGGAGTCATTTGAATTGCTACGATTAGAGTGCAGTCAGGAATCCAATGAATTAGTTAGTTTATCTGCAGAAGAAGCAGAAGAAATTACTTCTTTAATCGGTATAGAGCAAGACATCAATCATACACAATCAAGATACAAAACAGTAGGCTTGTTATACTCTCAAGAAGTAAGCCAAGATGGTTCGAAATCTTATCATTTTAAGACTTCTCAACAAGAGGAAAACATTGATCTAACCTCATTTCTCCATTATTTTGATGACTTCAACAGTTAATTCTGGAAAAACAACAAGGAGCTTGATGACAACATGAATTCCAGTTTAGTAAAGCAAGTCGTTATTGAGAATGTTCTTTTATGTAAAATTCGAGGCAAAATAGCTTATCAAAGTTCATTCTCTGCACATGATGCAATTTCTCTAACCTATGTTAAGGCTTATGATGATCCATCAGGTAAAGGATACCAACGTCCCGTTGATATTCGAAGATGTAATGAATTCTCTTTTTATCTATCTAAAGGAGATGATGCGTTATTTACCCCATTGCTGTTAAATGCAGCATCGAGCTGGGAGTTTATAGCTTATGATAAGCAGCGTCCTTCGTTTGGTCGATTAGTCTGTAAGGCTAAAGCCTCTCTGATGGATGGACAGCATAGGCTAGGTGGAATTAAGCGATATATACAAGAGACAAATTCGGAGCTTAACGTTCCATTCGTTGCATTTCATTATTTGGATGAAGATGAGGAAATTCAACTATTCAACATTATTAATACCAAGGCTAAGGGAATTGGACCATCTTTAAGTAAATATCTAACCAGGCAGTCGGATGACACTAGTTGGATTGCAACAGAGCTTATTGTAAGAGCTGAAAGTCCTTTTTATCACATCGGTAGTATTGTTGGAAAACGAAATAAAGGAAGACATATTACTTTGCAAAATTTGTACCGAACGATTACCTATCTAACTAAAAAAAACAATACATCTGGACTTACCAAAGAAACAAAACTTCATTTATCTCTACTGTATTACAACACGATTAAAGAACTATTTTATTCACAGTGGATCGATTACAAAGGACAACGGCTAACTCACATCGTTTGTTTGGATGCATTGTCTTTGGCAGGTGCCGAATTAATAGAAAGTTGTATTAAAGACGATGGGAAAATCGACTATAAAATGATCACCAGGAAAGTGAACAATTTAAAAAACGTAGATTGGTCTATTGATGGTCCATTGAAATATATTAAAGGAATCTCAGGTTCTAAAGCTTTAGCAGCAGATTTAGTGGAACAAATGCAAATTAGATGAATCCCTCAGGGATAGGAGGTCTACGTTGGAGATAGAAAACTCCTCTAGTTTATCTGTAAAAGTCAGACCTCAGGAAGAGGAATCTTTAAGTAGTTTCATTATTCGTGTAGCACGTAGTAACGGGGCAGGTATTCACTGGTTTATGAACAATTATAGGAGTAGTAACTCCGATCATATAAAAACATCCGATATCTCACGCTTGGATTTTTATCCTAATAATGTATTGAATATCGAATTGGTTGAACAACATCTTTGTTTGGAGAAAGGTTCTTTAAGAGAGTTGAGTTTTCAGAATATTTTGATGAAATTTAAGGGAGAAGGAAAACCGGAGAGTAGTCGTTTCATGAAAGGTGTAATTCGTAAATATTTACACTATTGCCCTGCTTGTTTAAGTGAGGGTGACTATTATTCTTTATTGTGGAGAATAGAAACTGTCCATTTCTGTTTTAAACACCGTACTCATTTGATATCCTTGTGTAATTCCTGCAATCGACCCATAAATTATAATTCTATTCGTCAAATCGGATGTTGCCCATATTGTGAAAGTAAACTGGCTAGAGAAGATAGAGACTCTAAGGTTATAGACTTAAATTCCCTCTCCGAAGAGTTTCGTATACGTGATATTTTAAAGGAACTTTTATCAACTAAGCCCTTCAATTTTGATAGTAAAGATATAGCAATGAGGATCTTATATGTATCATCAAAAGACGAGGTGTCTAACGATTTTTATGAAAGAATAGGAATTCAAAAAAGCTATTTATTACAGTTTGCACGCAACAGTATGAATTATAAACGATCCATTCATTTAGATACGATTATTCGTTTTTTATGTGAGGCTAATCTTTCTTTCGAAGAATTTATACGAATTGATGTACCAAAGAAGTATGAAGATAAAATTCTAGACGCTGATAAACCAAGAAATAGTAATGAATATTACTGCGAAGCCCCCTGGTGCTCTTTCTACCTGCAAGCAGGGTCTCTTGAATTTACAGGTACAAGCACAAAGATTAAAGGGGATCGGAAATTAGAATGCTATATGTATTGTAGCGAATGTGGGTGTCAGTATGAGATTTATGAAGATTCATTGCTTGAACGTTCATATTTTATCAAGGGATACCTTTCGATTAAGGCAGAAGATATTTCTCAACTTTCACTGAGAGAGATGTGTTCAATCACGGGCTTAACGGTTTCACAAAATAAAAGGCTTTTAGCCTATCTAACTTGTAGAGGATTAATTGGTGACTATAGTTATATATATGACGATCAACTCGTGGTTCGTTTCGTGAATGCACTAAAAGCGGGAGTAAGAATATCAAATATTATAAAATGGACTTCTTGGAAGAATGAGGGGCATTACTTAACTTACAGGTACCATGCTCGAGTCATGCAAGCATTAAATATGAAGAAGAAAAGCCAACCAGAACGTAAAAGCAAAAACGGGGTTGAGCATACGCTGTCTGAGATTTGTTGGAGTCTCATTCAGAGCGAAGTTAAAATTACTAATCATGAAATCTATAATGCTTTAGGAATTACTGTGCAAACCCTTAGAAAGTGGGGATTTCATGAGTATATTAAAGATATGAAATATAAACAAAAAATGCTTCAACGTCGTAAAAGGATTGAGGATTGGATGGGACGTATAGAAAAGTTTTTTCGTGAAGAATGGAAAAACGATATGGAAATGAAAGTGATCTATGAAAGGCTGAATTTAAGTCAAAGTTATTTATGTGGCTTTGCCCCAGAAGTCAATGTTCTCATTAAGGAAAGAAGTTTAGGAATATCGCCCGGTGGAAAGACTGATATGCAATGAGCTCAAAAAAGCTCATTGCATATCAGTCTTTTTTTTTTGGCATTGTTATAATATGAGAGGGGCTCCGTTTTATGGAAGATATACTAACTATTAAAACTCGGCCGTACAATGGTGAATCATTGACAGCTTTTTTAATGAGAACTGCTGTGCGTAATCAGATGTCTTATCAGTCACTGCTTCACTTTGCAGATATTAAGAGTACAAGAAGCCATCATTTAGATTTTAATCCGAAGTATATAACCAACTTAGACAAGCTGACACATTTATTGGAGACAGATAAGACTGTTTTTCGACATACCTCTTTTAGTCACATTGTTGAATTATTCATAGATGAGAATGAACAGTATTCGATTTCCTATAATGATTTCTTTTTTAATCTCTTTAATAGGAGGTACCGGCGATTTTGTCCTCTATGTTTAGAAGAGAAGAATTCATATTTACTTTTTTGGCAAGTTAATGATTTAAAAGTTTGTATTCATCATGGGATAAATATAACTAGTAAATGTCCTTCTTGTTCCAGGGATCAACCATACATCAGTCCGTCGTTGGTACAACGGGAGTGTTACTCCTGTGGTGAAAAGCTTACAAAATTTAACCACAGATTGCAGAAAACTTCTATTGAACCTTCAAAAGAGCAATACGAATTGAATAGTCTATGGTGTGATTTGCAAAATACTGATTTGGAACTTGAATATGAAAAAGTAAAACCCAAAAGTAAGTATCTTGCACTTTTGATCCTATTCATATGCTCTGGTAAACGAGAGTTATTCGACCAATCGAGAGTCGAATTCCTTACGACTGATCTTAAATCTCGTTTATTAAGTTTTTATGATAGAGGACAGGGATCTAGACCAACATTGGGACAATTAATAAACCTAGTACTCAGTATGAAAATAGGGATATCTGATCTGCTTAGAATCGAAATTCCAACACAATTTATTGAATCTGTAAATCAATATAACATGCGTTCTTCAGAAATACCTATTTGTCAATCACCTTGGTGTCCCTCATACCATAAAGATGAAACTATGGTACGGACGAATATGAATATTTTCAAGTGGGAAGGTATCATTTATTCCACAGTATTTATGTGTTCTTGTTGTTATGTAAAATATGCGCGGAAGGGAAATCAAAATTTCACTGAAGTTGGCGAATCTTATCTATGGGCATGGGATAAAGTATTACCCTTGTTAATGAAAAATAAGTTTGAACAGGATATAGCGAAAAGTCTTAATCTAACCAGATATAAAGTACTTAAATATAGTGTTTATTTCTCTGTTAAAGGTCAACTGGATATCAAACTGACTAAAAATACACCGAAGAATCCTATCGGGCACCCAATTGAACATTTCAAAAAATTAGATGCTACTGGAAGCTCTTTAATAAGCCAAGCTAGTCAACGATATAGATGGGGGCAGCGAGTTTACTTTTATTACTTTTTCAATCCTGAGGTCCAATTACATTTATTCGATGCAGTGGAATTAGAAACTAAGCCGACCAATAAAAAGAAATTAGTCAGAAAAAGAATCACTAAACCTGCTGTGAATTTAAGTAAGCTACCTGAAAAAAACAGCCTCTTGAATGAAATTAGAAATTATATTCAAATAAAGAATGAGTTGTTTGAAAGTATTTTTGATGCTCAGTTGTATCATTTTCTCAATACAACGAGGAAAACAATGTTAAAGTACTACCCTGACATTGTTGAATATATTGAAGAAGAAAAAGCTAAACAAAAAATGAGTCAAACTCGCTCACTTGAAGATGAGCGAATAGAACGCATCAAGGAATCATTTGACCTCATAAAAGCTCACGGAGAGTACCCATCATATGAACGCATTGTTGAGGTCAGTGAGGTTCCTAAAAAGTACATCATAACTCATCCAAGGGTCAAGGAGATCTTTTTGAACTTAAGAAGAGAATACATTGAGGGGAATTAAAAATGGTTAATATTGAATTCCATGCTGTTACTAACGGCTGTATTCAAGGCCTGCCACAGTATTTACCTTTGGTGTGAAAATCCATATCTAACTGAAGTTTGGATTAAGGTTTGTAATACACATTGCTGTCTTATGACTGTTTAGAAATTAAAGAAATAAAAAAAGGTACTACTAAACTGTAAAATGTACCCCTTGTACAGGACAAATTAAAAAAGGTTAGGCTGCTTCAAGCTGCTGTCTGTATCGCGCAGGCGGCAGCTTGTTTAAGTTCCAT
>NZ_JACHKG010000025.1:0-80146 GCF_014203995.1 Paenibacillus sp. JGP012
TTGCACGCAAGCGGTTGAACCGCCGTATACCGAACGGTACGTACGGTGGTGTGAGAGGTCGGCTACTCAACTAATGGGTAGCCTCCTACTCGATTAAGATACTGAGGATGAACGGGCTTTCTGAGCGATTTATGCCTATTATGGAAGCTATTGGGGGGAGGAAGGATTTCATAGAGTGTGGAATGGAAGCAGTCTTCGAGGGACAAGAACATGGTCCGATTGCCGATTAGGGGTGTATCTAATCGGCACCTTGCCTTTCAATTCTTTAAACTAACGGGCAGGTTAGTTACATGAAGGCGAAACGTTAAGCTAAGAGCAAGGGAAATGTTCCGTTCTAGTTTTATTAAAGACTGTGGTTGTATAATTGAAGTATTTCGTTGAAAAAACCTTCGTTAATTCTGCAGGTGGATCGGAATCTTGTTTGCTTGAGTTAATCATCCTAGTATATTTGCGTATACGCGTACATTGGCTTATGAACAGATGTTGGCCGAAAGAATCTGTACAGGTGATCTATAAAAATTATTCTGAATATATTGAGTCCATGATATTAATAATAACCACTGACTGCGAATGTAGGGAATCATTTATTTGCAGAAAACAACACATAGGAGGACATACGAAATGCAGCAGCAAAACCATCAAAACATTGAGACAGGCATTGTTCCACCCCAACTGAACCATGGCGGGCATGAGATGTTTGATGTCCATGAAGTATTGGCAGGAAGTATCAACACAATGAACACGTACACCATGCTGATTGAGCACGTACAAGATCCAGAACTTCGGGATATCTTACAGCGTCAGAAGCAATTTATGGCTGATGAATATAACATTACATTGGAAAGTTTCAAAACCGGACAAGATCCTTCAAAACGGACCCAGAGCTATAAAATGAAACAAGGTAATGATTTTACTTATGGGATGAAACCAAGTCAACCGACAAAGCCAATTCAATCTGCAGCTGAGATATGTGATCAATCCATATCCCTTAGTATGCTAAATTCAGTAAAATCAGGGGCTATAATGAAAACAACAGCAGCATTGGAAACAACAAATCCGGTTGTACGCCGCGTACTTGCAGATTCCTTACCAAACTGTATTGAGATGGCTTATGAGATCTCGATTTATCAAAATAAAAATGGCTTTTACCAAGTGCCGCAGCTTACCCGGCAAGACATGCAGCAAATGCAAAATGGTTACGCTCCTGCACCGGTTCAGCCACAAAATTCGGGTAATCTTCCCCACTAAAAATCAAACGCCGTATCTCATGTCGAGATACGGCGTTTGATTTTGTTACCACATATAAGGGTTCGATTAGAAGGAGCGTGGCAAAGAAGCAATCAACCGGAGGGGATAGTAGAAACAAATCTTTTTTTTGTTACAGCTCTTAATCAACTCCATTGAATCTTAAAAACTAAAGACCTATTTCTCAAATGCCATCTCGGTTGATTTTATTAGCAGGGGCATGGAGAGTCTGGCCAGCGTTCCTCTAGTCATGGAGGTAATGGAGCTTTGAAAAGTTCCATACCCGTCTGGAGGCGGCGAGCATGTGGAAGATTTTATTGATAGAAGATAAGGTGTTCGTTCGGCGCAAGCTCATTCAATGGGATTTATTTGGTTACACTGTCTCTGGAGAAGCCTCAAACGGTAGAGAAGCGTTAGAGTCGATGGCAGAGGACATGCCTGACCTTGTTATTGATTGGACTTTCTTTTTTACCCATAATGTAAATTCCAATCCAGCCTAGCAATAATAAGATCTGAGCCAGAGCGACCAGCCACAACACTTGCATGTAACCTCCTATAATGCAAGATATAGTATTGACTAGGGGGAACCCCAGGAAAGTAAACATGATCGGAAAATCTTTTTTGGGAGTGATTGAATAATTAACCTTCCGGTCCCAGAACTTTGTGAAAGCTAATGCTAAAACTCCGATTGTAATGACAGAAAGTGTAATCAACATCACCCATTGCATATTAGATTCTCTGGCGAAGAACGGCCCCATGTAATTAAAGAAGTTGGATAAAGGTGAGAACATACAAGCCAATGACGCAATTGCCGCCAAAAACGGATAGATGTAACCAACGGTTTTACTGTAGCCTTTCTTTTTATGCCACCATTCACCAATTAAAATAAAGACGGTCCAATATCCCGCGATATAAATCCATCCTGTAAAATTCATCACAGGTTCCCCATAAATTTGAGGTTCACCGGCCAGCGGATAATAAGTCCATCTTGCAATGGTTCCATCCATGGTCTCAAAAATCTGTTTAACGGCCACCGGGTCGAGTGAAAAGTCAAACACCATCGCACTTAATCCCGTAATAAATGGTTTAGTCCAGGACGGTATATTTACAGACTTTAGAACACGCAAAGTTGAATAAATGATCAGAAACTCAATAATAGGGACAGTAATCGGTATATTAAATAACATTAAAATACTCCGCCCATAGGCGTAAAAACCTTCCCCAAGCGATGAAGCAGTAATTTCAAAAACGGCTGCGTAAAAAAACACAAAACCTATAAACTGCAGTAGAACCGTTTTGGGATGTGTTTCCTTATCAAGGATATAGAAAACCATTAGAACAGCAGCAATTAAGACGATAATATCTTGAATTATCCATACAGGCACTACAGTTATATCACCCATATCTTACCTCCATTTAAGTTTAAAAATAGAATTGAACGTTCAAATAGATTATAATTTCACTGTGTTACTTAAACAACAGGCTGTTCGATTGAGATATGTTAGTTATCATACAAACCACCTTAGATTTGTTCATTATTTCAAATTGGGAGGATATTATGGCAGAGAAAAAAACAGATCACAGAGTGAGATATACAAAAATGGTTATAAAAGAAAGCCTGTTGAAGCTTTTGACAGAACGGTCTATCAATAAAGTTACCGTGACCGACATTTGCAGAGAAGCAGGTATTAATCGCAACACCTTTTACACACACTATGCTAATCAGTTTGAGCTTCTTTCAACGATTGAAAATGATCTTTACGAAGACATTAAGCAAGTTGGGATGAGTACTTCAAACCCTCAAACGCTATCTTATGAATTATGTAAGTATATAAAAGCGAATAAAACGATATGTGAGGTTCTGTTCTCAGAGCATGGCGATAAAGAATTATTAGAACGAATCCTTTATATCAGTCACGATTTAACTATTGAACGATGGAAGACGGAATTAAAATATTTTGATCCACAATTATTTGAGTCCTGGTATACGTTCACCGCTCATGGCAGTATAGCTATTATTAAAAAGTGGGTGAGTAGTGGTCTGAAGGAAAGCCCCAGTAAAATTGCAGCTTTTATTGATAAAGCTACGGATTCCGTATCTAAAGCTTTTTATTCTGAAGAACTGTAGGATTCCCCGTTTCTCACCAAAAAGCCCGGCAGCTTCTACGCAGTATGAGTGTTGAAACTCACGCCGGCAAGGTGTGCGGTGTTGTATTCGTAGGTCATGTCAATAAAGCCTGATTTTTCTCCACGACGAATGAAAAGCAACCAGGCTTTTGTATTAAAATTTGTTTACATTAGAATACGATCAACTAACTTTCAGAAGACATGGCAATGGCTTTCGTTTCATGAACTGTTCCATAAGGATGCTCAGGCGGCGCGTAGATGACGTACACTTTAAGAGGTACGCTGCCTATGTTGGTGATATTGTGCCATTTTCCAGCAGGAACCATAACGGCATAGTCCTTACAGGCCATCGTTTGAAAATTCAAGTTGTCTTTCTCGTCACCCATTTGCACAAGTCCCTGACCTTCTTCAATACGAATGAATTGATCGGTTGTCGGATGGACTTCCAATCCGATATCTTCGCCAACAGGGATACTCATCAGAGTCACTTGAAAATGCTTTCCCGTCCATAGCGCGGTGCGATAATTCTGATTATACTTTGCGGCTTGATCAATATTGATTACAAGTGGTTGTTGTCCATAATCTCTTAATTCTATATGTCCACTAGGGTGACTAAGGTTCACATTTCCATGACAATGCGGAGGGGTGAGGCCCTTCTGGATGTTAGGCATTGGGTTATGCCATTGATTTTGATGAAATAATGTATGATTCATACTCATTCTCCTTCTTTGGTGAAATGTCTACTCACACTCTATGTAGCTGCCTATATAAAGGTATACAACATTTGCAGAAATGGGCTGGAGCCTATGACGTGGAACGTTTACATAAGGTCCTAGGCGTTAGAAAACGGATAGGGAGAGCAAAAGCGGAGAAGGTGGTGAAGACGAGAGACAATGAAAAATATCCTGTACAAATACCTGTCAAGATGCACTTCTCTTAGTAAGAAAGATCAGCAAGCCATAGTGAACGAAATCCGTTTGGAGGAGTATCCAAACGGAACCGTTCTATTTACTCAAGGAGATAACTCACAGCTTGCTATTTCATCTTGAAAGGCTGTGTAAGGCAGTATTCGATTGATGAGGGTGGCAGAGAGGGCACGTCTAATTTTTATACCTAAGAGCAAGCCATCGCGATCTTCAATTATAGTAACCAGATAAGTCTTCCAATTAGACTTTTGTAAGTGTAGAAGATTCGGTTATGGTAGTGGGCGACCTGAATAAGGAGGATAGTAAACAAACAAGAAAGAGTATATTGAAGCTTTCAGCAAACTATAAGTGGTCCTTGCCTGCCAATATGCTAGAAAAGTGGATAAATGACCCCACAACAAACAAAGGTTTTATGTTGAAAAGCAATTCAGAAACAACAAATAGCTACAAGAAGTTTATATCCGGTGATAAAAACATTTAAAATGGCCCCACTGAAGCAGACAGCGAGTGCAGTTCCTATACCTATGGGTCCACCAAAAATGAATGCCATAAACAGGAGTACAACGTTAATCAAAGTTCTTGCAAAAAATATATTCGTTCGAGTTGTTTTTTTTAGTGAGAGTGTTAAGCGATCAATCGGAATTGGTGCAAAATTGGTCTGTAGATACATGGTCGTTCCTATTCCTGCAACAACCAAACCGCAGCCGAAACACAAAAATTTGAAAAACAATAGATCTGGTGCCACCCAAGTCCGCAACAATAACAACCAGACATCAATACAAATGCCTGTTATAAGCGCAGTTACTAATCCCCAATATTCGGGTTTCTGTTTTGTAGCAACGAATTTAAAAAAATCATAACTAGAGCAAGGATAATCTCCCAGCCGCCAACAGTTAAACCTACGTTTAGGGACAATCCGACCAGAAGAGCGTCGAATGGAGAGCTTCCAAGCTCTGATTGTATGGTCAACGTAATGCCAAGAGTTAGAATTAAGATACCTATAGATAATGCGGAAATCCATCTTCCATAAATACATCGGAAGTAGTCTGGTATCTTAGCTTGTGATAAAATCCCTCTGCATGTGTCTGTCCGTGTAATTTAACTTTGGATATTCCTTTATTCTCTGCAATTTCCTCCAGTGATGTAACGATTAATTTACCGAGACCATATTGGCGATAGGTTTTAAGATAAATATTCGATCTAATTTACCTACGCCATCTCGAATAATAATTCCGCCTGTTCCAGCGGGTAGTTCATTAAAATAGACCAGGATGTGCTCACACTGTCCACCTAACTTATCATAATCATCAAACTCATCTTCAAGTGGTACATTTTGTTCTTTCACAAACACTTTTTCTCTTAAAGCGATGTTGGGCTCCTCAATGGAGTCTATTTTTTTGATTTCATTTCTTATAGTCCTTTCAGAAATTCATTTTGTCATTAAAAACAAACTAAACATACTTTTAGAATGATTATAAATGATAAAATTTTTGTTGTAACTACAACAAAAACAAGGAACTAAAGGACTACGATTGATCTATGAACTATCAAAGAAATGAAAGAGAAATCAATGTGATACCTGAACGAATATCCGTATTTTATAATCGTCGGGATTTTTTTCTGTCCAATAGGTGAGCTGGTCCAATGCATACACATCTCCGCTTACATTCATTCCTTTACTTGCAATGAACTTTTTAATAACTGAATACGTTTGTGACATGCTATCGTATGACCCTTTGTGATCTATAACTGCATATAAACCTGCAGGTTTGATAAACATCTTTTCTTCAAGAACGGGTTTCTTTATTTTGTTAGCGATGTATTCTGGATAATAGTCCCCAGATTCAAATCGGTGTTTACTTATAATCGTCCAAATCGGAAATTCATGATCGATATAGCGTGTTTCACAATAGTCTCGATGTTCGGTTAATTTTTTGGCAAACTCCTTATCACCATCACCTACATCTAGTTGGGTAGTTATAAAATATTCCTCTAGGCATTCCAGAATCTTTGGCGAGTTTTGTAATTCCAATGTTGCTTCCTCTGTCATCTTGATGGCGCTTGTCAGAATATTTTGCATTTGAGTAATTCTACGTTGTTCTTTTTCCAACTCCACCTGTTTTTCTTTTAACATATTGATTAATAGAGGCGTATTTTGCTTCTGAAGAAACACCTTTATTTCCTCTAGTGAACTCCCGGCTTTTTTGAGCACCATAATCAAATCAAGTACAAGACATTGTTGAACGGAATAATAACGGTAGCCTTTAGAATTTACATATTCAGGTTTTAACAGCCCAATATCATCGTAATGAAAAAGGGTGTGTTTAGTCACTCCGCAAGTTTTAGCTAGTTCACTGGTTGTGAAATATTCGTTTGAAATATTCGACATTTTTCTATCCTCCATGCCTCTATGGTTATTTATTAGTTTCGCTGAAATTGTTTATTGACTATAGGGTTACCCTATACATTATAGTTTAACATGTTAAAAGTTTAAAATAATTCGTACGGAGGAAGATTACTTATGTCAACATTCAAACGCTGGATGATTTTAATCATTGTATCCAGTGCACTCTTACTCATCGTCATGGATATGACAATTCTTTACACGGCTATGCCAACGTTAACACATGATTTAGGTGCGACTGCTTCGCAAAAATTATGGATTTTAAATGGTTACTCACTTGTTATGGCGGGCCTGCTTCCCGCAATGGGAACATTAGGAGACCGCCTTGGTTATAAACGGGTTTTCTTGATAGGTTTGATTTTATTTTCAATAGCCTCACTTACAGCAGCTTTTGCTCCCAACCCTTATGTTCTGATAGCGGGAAGGGTACTTCTTGCTGTTGGTGCATCGATTATGATGCCTGCTACCATGGCAATCGTCAGAGTTACTTTTACAGATCCGCGTGAGTTAGGCTTGGCTATTGGTATTTGGGGGGCTGTTGCCTCAGGAGGTGCAGGACTTGGACCCATTATAGGCGGGCTTCTTCTCGAGTATTTCTCGTGGGGATCTGTATTCATCATTAATTTACCCATCGCAATTCTAGCATTTGTACTAACCATATTGCTCGTTCCAAAACATGAAGGTGATAGAAGTAAAAAGTTTGACTTAACCAGTTCAATCCAAATCATGATTGCCTTGGTGACTCTAATTTATGCGATCAAGGAGTTTACTCGCCGCGAAGGTTCGGTAACTTTTGCAGTAATTGGAGCTGCTGTCGGCATTGTGGCACTTGTTATCTTTATACGTCGTCAAAACCGAAGTTCTGATCCACTTATTGATCTTTCATTATTTAAGATACCTCTGTTTACCACAGGATTTATTACGGCCTTGGTAGGTTTATTTGGTATGACGGGAATCCAATATATTGTGACGCAACGCCTTCAATTGATAGAAGGTTTCAGCCCGCTACTAGCCGGAGTATATACGTTAACGATCCCTTTTGCATCTGTCATTGCAGCTCCAGTGACCGGAATGATCTTGAATCGCTTCAATGTGATTTATATCAAGAGTGCTGTTCTATTCCTTACAGCAGCAGGATTGGGAATCTATCTTGTACAATTTGATTCGGGCATTGCTGGACAGGTATTTGGACTAGCCATTTTTGGAGTAGGCTTAGGTGGCGGGATGACGGTAGCTTCTCATTCTATAATGAGCAGTGCTCCGTATGAAAAGGCAGGTATGGCTGCATCGATGGAAAGTGTGGGATATGAAGTTGGTGGAGCTACAGGAATAGCCATAATCGGAAGCCTATCAGGTCTTGTGTACACGTTAACCATGAAAATCCCAACAGGATTGAATGTTTCAGTAAAAGTGAAAGATAGTTTGGATGAAGCTTTAATCGTAGCAGAAGGGCTGCCTGGATCAGCTTCGGAAACATTGAAACAGGCCGCGCGATTTGCGTTTGATCAGTCCTTTTTCGCTGTTATTGTAGCCATTATTGTGTTATTGGTAGTTGCTTCATTAGGCATGCTATGGATTGGAACACGATCAATGAAAAAGCAGCTGAAAACTCAATAGAGTAAGGCTAGAGATATCGTTTACAATCTTTTGCCACCAGAACAGACTAACTTAATTACGCTTGATTACTTTGACTTCATGACTATCACATTTTCTTGAATTGAGAAGCAATTTGAATTTATAAGCAGAAACTGGATGAATAGTAAGTGTGAGCCCAAGGAAGGTGGACATGACCCGATCACTGGGCAGCACGAGCGAGATGCTCGCAAACGTAAATTCGAATTGATGGATCGTACAATAGTATTGGATAAGGATGGGGTTATTCCGACGGGCGGGGAATATTTCTTTCAGCCGTCTATAAGCGCTCTACGTAATGTCTTAGCCAAATAATCCTGCCGATCAAACTTTTCCGTTTATTAGTTTACGCAATAATAGGCCAACCAGAGATTTCGGATGGGCCTATTACTGTTTATTCTATAATGGTGATAACTTAGATTAGAGCAAGTAAGAACCTTCCCCCCATCCAATCAACTCCAGTAGAATAATTCCTCAGTAATAGCAAAACCTATCCTTAGATATTTCTGATACAAATTCTTTATGAAGGAGAGATTTTAATGGTATTAACAATTGAAACTACAGATTATTTGTTTGAAAATTCTGTTGAACTTGCTGATTTTTCGGAACCGACACAGGAACTCACCTTTGCAGAACGCAGAACAATCGTAGACCAGGCACTGATTTTGCTAGACAATGTCTATGTTCACATGCCCCTAAAGAAAAGCATGTATGCAATTAATCCAGTGCAGAGACTGAAAATTTTGCGCCGCCAATTAAAAAATCTTTCTCAACGAGAGTTTCACAATGAGATCATTCAAATTTTTAAGGAATTGCGTGACCTGCACACTAACTATATCTTACCTGCTCCATATAATCAGTGTACTGCATTCCTGCCATTCCTTATGGAAGAATTCTATGATGGCGAAAATAAACGCCACTACATTGTAACAAAGCTAGCTGAGGGATTTCATCACGATACTTTCATACCGGGAGTTGAAATCACCGATTGGAACGGAATTCCTATAGACCAAGCGGTGGCCATAAATGCTGATCGTGAAGCTGGAAGTAACGAAGCAGCAAGGCATGTACGAGGATTAGATGCCATGACCGTGCGTCCAATGGCGATGTCGTTGCCACCGGCCGAGCAATGGGTCATTGTCGGTTACAACAGTAATAGTCAAAACAACAAAATACAATTATCCTGGCAAGTGAATCAATTTAGCTCATTTAACGAAATTTTTGCGTCTGCTGCAACTGGGGAATTTGCAACAGCTAACGGGCTAGATCTTAACATGGAACTGACCAATACGGCCAGAAAGGAACTATTTGCCTCTAATGTCGGTGATTTGAGCAAAGAAGCAGCTGAGCTCAGAGCAGAGATCGCTCAGCCTAACCATGAAGCTGAAGATTTTTTTACAAGTAACAGTCAATATCCAAACACATTTCAATTTCGGTCAATTGATACACCACTTGGGAAAGTTGGTTACCTACGTATAAGGACGTTTAGTAATCCTGAGCCAATTGCCTTTGTTAATGAAGTAATACGGATAGTAAACCTCCTCCCAAAAGAAGGTTTAATCATTGACGTACGCGGTAATGGCGGAGGTATTATCATCAATGGTGAGCGCTTACTCCAACTCTTCAGTTCTAGTCGGATTGAAGCTGAACGACTACACTTTATAAATAACGAAGTAACCCTTGCAATTGCTAATGCAGATGCTTTGAACGGATTTGCAAAACAGTGGGTTAATTCTATCGATTTATCTACTATTACTGGCTCAGTGTACTCTCAAGGTTTTCCGATTGAATCACCTGATCTTACCAACAGTATTGGACGACAATACAATGGCAATACCGTATTAGTCACAGATGCTCGCTGCTACAGTACAACAGATATCTTCGCGGCAGGTTTTCAGGATAATAAAATCGGAAAAATTCTAGGAGTTGATGATAATACTGGGGCAGGGGGTGCAAATGTTTTTACCCATGACTTACTAAGAGTTATACAACCAGGACCGGACTCCCTTTTTAAGGAGCTTCCAAATGGTGCATCTATGCGAGTCGCCGTACGCCAGACCACACGTGTAGGAGATAAAGCTGGTCTTCCTCTTGAGGACCTTGGGATCCAACCTGACGCAATTCATCGAATGACTCGCGACGATCTTCTATATGGCAACCGTGACCTTATTTCAGCTGCAGCAACTTTGCTATTTCAATCTCCTGTTACACACGATAGATAAATTTTAGATTTCTCAACTTAATGGAGAACGTGTTACATTGTGGATTTCTAAATATTTAAGGCACAATCCTTTTTAAGCACACTTTACCAAGTCACGTGACAGCCGAATTTCTAACTTCATGCCAGCATTTTCTTCGTTCTTTTTATTAATTGAATACGGAGGTTTATCTCAATGGATTTTTATTATTGAACATATTTACCTTATTATGATAATTTGACTTAAATTAGTGAAAATTTACAATTCATTTTTATGTTAGCTCAATAACGTCTATGGATATATCGATGACAATGACATCAAGCATGATGAAGCCTGAAATGAACAAGTCCGGAGCCTGAAGCTGACAATTGTCAGGCTCAGTCCTTACCGGGATAATGCGGTGTTCACACATATCCTTTCTCGAAAGCTTAACACAATAACCCCAAGGCCCTTTAGAACAAGATAAAGGGTCTTGGGGTTATTTATTTAAAATAAAACAGCTTAATGATGGGGATGTTTCTGCAATCCGGAGTCTTCAGAACAGGTTCATCTGATTTACTGATCCAAGTGTGAATTATCAGCCCATGACCGGCTCCGGTGCGGGCGTGGCTACCCGCGGATACATTTGACGCATGAAGTTTTTATCCGTTTCCGACAGGGTGGTGTTGAACGGCGTACCTCTTCCGTCGCAGGTCAGTTCACCAGGGAAAGGATACAGCATGATTGAATTGCGGTCAAATGCAGTGAAGTTTGTATTCAAGGGGCTTTCTTTATCTAATACATTGTGTCTTGTTGTCGCCTCATCCCAGCCCCTTTTCTTGAAATAGTCCAGAACGGCTTGTTCGTTCCAGCAGATACCGGACGATGGACTCTGGTGCTCATGAATACATCCTAGGGCATGGCCGAATTCATGCATGACGGTTCTTTCGAACTCCGATTCCTCGGTGTCCTGGTCAAACCAGCCGAAATTCATAGTTGCCCCCACATTGGACAGCAGAGCATCCGTCCCTACGGCCGAGTAGGCTGTCCCTTTGTCGCGAAAAGTAATCCGGATCTCTGCCTCCTGGTGATTGCCGAAATCAAAGGTAATATTCGCATAATTCTCCCATTCATTGGCCCAACGAACGACCTTGGCCTGAATCGCAGGATCTCCGTCCAGAAAACGGACGCGCAGCGTTCTGCCGTTTCGCCACAGTTTTCGGACCATAACGGCCATCTCGGGGCTGACTTCATTGCGGGCGGTCATGCTCTCTAAGGCGTCGGCTTCCAGTTCAAGCGGGCCGGCATTATCTGCGCGTTCTTTTATTGCGATGGACACCGCTTCGTTATTTTTGTCGGCAGTTGGCTTCAAGATGACACAAATCTTCAGTGAATTCTGTGGTTCGATCATTAACGTCGCTCCTTTTCGTGTTGAGTAATTTTTAACCAAGCTATATTCTGAACCAAAGGTCGCAAGGTATCCGTCATAACTTTTGGAAAATCGGCAAAGACACTACAGTGGCTTAACGCGTTAACAAAAAAAGGAGGGGATGATATGAAAAGAAGCTCAAATAATAACCACGCAGCTAAGAGCTGAAATTTGTTACAAGAGGTGAATCATGTCAACGTTAATAGCCAATGCAGATGACGTACAGCTGCCTCCAGTCGAAATTGTAAGTGTGCGGCAGCATGTGAAAGAAATTCCGAAAGGCGTGCAGATGATCCAGGCTCCGCAATACTGGGAACAAGGAAATTATGGGAAGGGCGTTATGATCGCAGTTCTGGATACCGGCTGTGATGCCGAGCATCCCGATCTGCGCGAGCGGATTATCGGCGGTAAGAACTTTACCGATGATGACGATGGAATTCCTCGCGTGTACAAGGACTACAACGGACATGGAACGCATGTGGCCGGGATTATCGCTGCGACGAAGAATGGGGACGGCGTGGTAGGCATTGCTCCCGAAGCGGGGCTACTGATTCTGAAAGTTCTCAACCGTCAAGGGCGCGGAAGACCGGAATGGATTGCCCAGGCGATTCATTATGCGATTGACCAAAATGTAAAGATCATCTCGATGTCATTGTCTTTTGCCACTGATCACAAAGGGATCCATGATGCAGTTAAGCGTGCAGTGGACAATGATATTATCGTTGTGTGTGCAGCCGGAAATACGGGGAAAGAAGAGTTTCGTTATCCAGCCGGGTTTAATGAATCGACTTCAGTGGGAGCTATTAATTTCAACTCTGATTCGGCACCATTCCTGACGATGAATAATGAAATTGATCTGCTAGCTCCCGGTGTGGAGATCAAATCGACGTTTCCGCTAGAGCTCGCGGAGGATAAGTCCATCCCCTACAAAATTCTTTCCGGCACATCGATGGCTGCCCCACATGTAGCCGGGGCATTGGCGCTGCTGATCAATAGCTGCCAAAGTGCGGAACAGTTTAACCGTCAGTTGACCGAGGCGGAACTATACGCCCAGTTGACGAAGCGGACAATTCCGTTGGGAAGACCGAAATCCGTTGAAGGTAACGGTCTGTTGTATCTTACCGCCGACAAGCTGCTGGAAGATCATTTACGGCAACACCCGATCAATGTCAGTGAATATGCTTAATTTAAAATAGCAAAAATCGCCGGATAACTAGATTAGTACAAATATTCTTAAGGAGTGATTTAGATGGCTGATACATTGCATACTATGGTGAATGGTAAAGGAGAAGTTATAGCCGCCCCTGCCAATACAGCGGCTGATTCGGCGCAGACCGAAGCTTTTGAAGGAACGGGTACTCCCACCAATCAGGGAACAGCGGAGGTGGATGTCGAAGAAAAACAGCTTCCATCCATTGAGTCACTGCTATTCGCGAATGAAGAGGACGTATGCCAGCTTGATGACAGGCTTAGAGTAATGGATACGGCGAAATCCCCCTGGTCTGCTGTCTGTCGGTTAATTATTACACTGGATGATGGACGTCAGGGCGTTGGGACGGGGTGGCTATGTGGTCCGGGTACGGTGATTACTGCGGGGCATTGTGTATTTGACAGCGAAACTAGAAAATGGCATAAATCGATAGTTGTCATTCCGGGTAAAGATGAAAGACGCGAACCTTATGGACGTTTCACGGTTACAACCGAGCATTTCTGGTCCGTCAACGGCTGGATTCAAGAAGGGAATCAGGAGTATGACTACGGGGCAATCATTCTAAATTCTACCATAGGCAACAACACTGGCTATTTTGGCTTCAGGTATGATCCTAATGACACTATCAATCAAAAGCCTATATTGAATACAGGCTATCCTTCCGATAAAAACGGTACACAGTGGTACATGAAGGGGATTGTCGATGACGTGCAGGCGCGAAAAGTATACTACAAACTGGACACAATGGGCGGTAATAGCGGAGGTCCGGTATGTCTAGGTGAGACTAATCAAGTCATTTGTATTCACGCTTACGGCGGTTGTGCTGCCAACGGCAGCAACTCCGGCACCCGGATTGACCGTGATGTGTACGCCAATGTGCTGAAATGGAAGGAAGCCGGCGCATCTCCCCAAGCATCCGCAGAATCCGAACACGACTTGGTAAATGTATGAGTAGGGCATCTGCGGCTGGACGCTTGCCCGAGAACAGACGCGAGCTGATCGTTATATCAGACCCCGGTGCATTAAATCCTCCAGAGAGCTCTTTGATACAGCCGCTTTCTACAGTGCATACGCTATTGTCGGAGTTGTCTGTGGAGCTGGGAGAAACCTTACAACTGCTTCCGTTATTTGCGCGGGAACAGGAAGCAGAAGCAGAGACTGTTGAAATGACCCCTGAGATGGCCGAGGCCGAGGCAGGATTGCACATCTTCTACAGGGTCGACGCTCCCGATGATAAGTTGGATCAGATTGCAGAGAAATTGCGTCAAGACAGCCGGATTCAAGGTGCTTATGTACGGCCTGAACCGGAAATTCCACGCCCTGTTGCAGTGGAAAGGGAGAAGGAAGTATCCCTCTTGCCGTCAGCTACTCCGGATTTCGGTGAACGGCAAGGTTATTTAAATGCAGCACCGACAGGGATTGACGCGTATTATGCCTGGACCCTGCCCGGCGGTTATGGTAACAGAGTGCGGATCATTGATCTTGAAAGCGGATGGAACTTTTCACATGAGGATTTGCAGGTGAATGAGCAAGGTATCATTGGTACGGAGAATGACTATAACGATCACGGAACTGCCGTGCTTGGGGTGATGGGCGGGGATCACGATACCAAAGGGATTAAAGGGATTTGCCCCGAGGCTCGCATAGCTGGCATCGCCTGGAACGAAAGCTGCGCGCTCTCAGGGGACAGCCCCGACGTGCTGCTGGATTCCATCCGGCTTTGCGCCCCGGAAGCGATACGCAAAGCCGCTGATCAATTGCGGACCGGCGACATTTTGCTGCTGGAAATGCATGTCCCCGGCCCGCACTATAATTATGTCTGGCGACCCGATCAACGGGGATACATTGCCATTGAATGGTACCCCGATATGTTGGCTGCGATAAAATATGCTGTTGCTAAAGGGATTCTTGTTGTGGAGGCGGCGGGGAATGGCGGAGAAAATCTAGATGATCCGATGTACGACCAGCCCAAAGATGGCTTTCCTCCCAACTGGATCAATCCCTTCCGCAGACATTTAAGAGATTCTGGAGCCATTCTTGTCGGAGCAGGAGCTCCCCCGAAAGGAACCCATGGTCGTAATCACGGACCCGCACGATCCAGATTGGACTTCTCCAATTATGGATCGGTGATTGACGCGCAAGGTTGGGGAAGGGAAGTGACAACTACCGGTTATGGCGATCTATCACGGGGCAGCGGCGAGAATTCGTGGTATACCGACCAGTTCAGCGGCACCTCCAGCGCATCTCCAATTGTTGTTGGAGCTCTGGCATGCTTGCAGAGCATTCATCTTACACGCGGTGGAAGGCAACTGCCTTACGCAATAGTGCGGGAGATGCTGCGCACAACGGGCAGTCCGCAGCAGGACGCGCCAGGCAGACCTGCCAGCCAACGGATTGGCAATCTACCCGATTTGAGGGCACTGATCTCGCGTTTGAACGCTTTTTAGGGAACAAATTTACCGACATGTGGATTTTGTGAATATATGAAAGGAGTGGGTTTTGCATTGAGTAATGTAGACACGCAGTATGAAATCAAGTTTCTGCTCGATGCCAACCAGGTGCTTACGGATAAGCATACATGGCGCACAGAGCTTGTGCATTTAGAACAATCGGAGGGGCAACAGATCGATATCCGTTTCATAGATACGCCAGAACAGGATTTCTTCCGCGATAATTGGATATTACGTGCCCGGCTGAAACCGAATAAAGATCAATGGGAAATCACCTATAAGAAGAGGTTTAACTTTTCTGAGGGTCAAGATCTGCAGCAGGTAATGGATCATGCAAAGGAGCTTGGATTTAATCTTGAGGACCCCACCTACAAACAAGAGGTTGATTGGAGCGGAGCTGACCGTACGTTTGATCTTTCCTATGAAGTAAAAGCAAAGATCGTTCAAGAGGAAAACTTGGATGAGTGGAGAGGAATTCTGAATGAAAATGCCCCGCCAATGCTGAAGACTCAAAAATGGGGAGAACGCGACTTTAGCGCCATTTTGACAGAAACCAGGGTGTTAGGCCCAATTACTGCTCTAAAGTATAAGGGGCAATGGGATGGAATTCAAGAGAGTGTGGAGATCTGGACGGTGGCCGGCAATTCCATCGTGGAGATATCGACAGAGGCGACAGGATTAGAGGCGGCCGAAAGCAGCCACCGGACAATGGAGGGTCTGCTGTCTCAGCAGAACTTGCTCCCGATCCAGCATAAAATTTCAAAAACTAGATGGGCTATGGATATAATTCAGCATCCGGCGAAAAGAGGGGATCCCTTTTCGCTGTTGCTTCAGGGTGGCTTTAATCTATACTTTCGCCATGCAAGACCTGTTGGGGGCAATGGTGATGAAGACCCTTTAAGCGAGTTGGGGAAAACACAGGCGCGGCAGTTAGGGGAAATTTTGAGGAATAAAAAAATCCCGTTGCAAATACCGGTTTTATCCAGTCCGGTTATGCGTGCGCTGCAAACGGCTGTCTTGGCTTTTCCTAATGAGGGTGAGGTAATAACCGATGAACGCCTGCCCAGTGTAGATGAATTACAGCAAGTGCTGGAGGTGAAGCCGGAGCTCGGAACCAACCAAGTTTTGGTTGCACACTATCACACGTTCAAGGATCAGCTCCAGGAGTTTCTGGATCATCTAGGTTTGGTCATCCTCCAACCCCTAGGAACAGGGCAAGGATATCGGATCATCCGACAACTGGATATCTTGCAAGCATCGCTTGTGAAGTATGGTAGCGGAGTTATTGAACCAGCTGCCTCCAATGACAATCATTGAATCGGGGAGTGAAAAAGGGACGGCAAATTCGCCGTCCTTTTTTCACTGTTGCATCATATTTTGATACAATCCTCAATTCGGTCGTTCACGCGTAGGTTCTTTATTAGGTGATTGGGAATGAAATATAATGTCGAGGGACAAGAACTTGTACCGATTGCCGGAATGGACAAGAACATAGTCCGATTACCGATTAGATGAATATCTAAGTATTGATGACATACACTTAAAGCTTTATTAAGTACCATAATACATGAAAATGTTCACAATGCTATGGACAACTGACAAATTAAGAGGGGTAATTAACGCGTGTTTAGGTAATAAAGTCGGACTGAAACTAGCTGCTGAGGACAAGAACTTGTTCCGATTACCGAAATGGACAAGAATATCTTTCCATTGCCGATTAGGTGTATATCTAAGTAGTACAGATCATAGGCGTGACAGCATTATCAATAGCGATGAATCAGGTCTCGACGGCAACAGGCAGCGAGTCTTCAAGTCATGTCGACGACCAAAAACATGGCAAGTAGCAGGTCAGCAGAATTGCTAAGATGCTGAAATCAATGCCTGCTCTCTTTCCAATCTGTGCGTTAGTTTGGATATTTCCGTATAAGCACCGATTACTGTATTGCGCAATTTTTTAAGTTTAGAGTGAATTTGCAGCAAGCAAAAATAAATCAAAACCCCTAACCGCTTTAATTCACATGAATCGGAGCTGTTTGGGGTTCGTTTGAGTCCATATGATATTGATTCAAATCATGATCAAACTTTGAGCGGCAATAAAAATGATTAAGAAGCTACAACAAATTGAATGAGCCAAATTAGGATGAGGTAGTTTTGCTCTTAAAGACAAGCGGCTGACCATGTGCAATTGGAGATATGGCTTGGGCCAACGTAGTTAAAATCCTCCAGTCATAGTACAACCATTTGTCTAAAGAAATTCTAAGGCGTATAGGACATATATTCATTTAGCGATGAAAGCAACCTGTGAGGTCAAACATCCTTGGAAGAGCTCTGTAGAGGCTCCTTATTGGAAAACCATTCCAAATTCTGCTTGCCAAAAAGGAAAGGAGTGAGCTATAATCGGATTTAAATACGATACGATACCGAATCGTATCATAATTGTGGAGGTGCATAGTCATAGAACATAAAATTAAAGGATACAAGTGGAGATGGTGGACGCTTGCTGTACTTACGCTCAGTCTCCTTGTTATCGGTTTCGATGCTACCATATTGAATGTTGCAATACCTGAACTGTCACGTGAGCTTAATGCGAGTACCACCGATTTGCAATGGATTATAGATTCCTATCTGCTTGTTTTCGCTGGTCTGCTGCTACCGGCAGGGTATTTTGGAGATCGCTTTGGGCGCAAAAAAATGCTGCTCATTGGCTTGTTTATTTTTGCGGTAACTTCGGTTGTTGCAGCAAATGCCAGCTCCACTGAAACCCTGATTATCGCCCGCGCATTTATGGGAGTAGGTGCAGCTATTATTATGCCTTTGACCTTCTCCATTCTTCCTACCATATTTGCATCTGAAGAAAGAAGTAAAGCAACGTCGATTTGGGCAGCTGGTTCAGGATTAGGGCTGTTGCTTGGTCCTATCATTGGAGGGTTTCTTCTGAAACATTTCTCGTGGACCTCCGTCTTTTGGATTAATGTCCCGTTTGTGACAATTGTCCTAATTGGTGGTCTGTTCCTCATTCCGGAATCGAAGAGCAATCATTCACCCCGAATCGATTTTGTGGGCATGCTGCTTTCATCCACGGGCCTTGCGTCTATTGTATATGGCATTATTGAGATTCCGATAAAAGGCTGGCTGGCCTGGGAAACACTAGTTCCGAATATTGGCGGTATTGTACTGTTAATTGCTTTTGTTATATGGGAGCGGTTTGTGCGCGAGCCGCTACTGGACATGAATTTATTTTCCAATAAAAGGTTCTCATGGGGCACCGTTGCGGTATGTACTTGCTTGTTCGCTTTTATGGGCATGATGTTTTTTTTAACCCAATATGTTCAATTTGTCTTAGGTTATAGTGCCTATGAAACTGGAATTCGAATAACACCTTTAATGGGTTCCCTTGTCGTTGGTTCATTGTTTGCAGATTTTATGGTAAAAAAATTCGGTTCGAAATGGGTCATTTCCCTTGGGTTGTTCATTATGGCAATAGGTCTATGGGTATTTTCTAATGTGGAGATCTCAGACAGTTACTCTTATCTTGCTACTTGTCTAGCTATTATAGGTCTGGGGACAGGGGTATCGATGGCTCCCGCAATGGACGCAGTGATGGAAGCTCTACCTATTGACAGGGTGGGCATCGGAACAGCAGTGAATAATGCATTTCGCCAAATGAGCGGAACGCTCGGGGTTGCGATTATGGGGAGTCTTGTGGCATCTTTATATAAAGATAACTTGTCAGACTCCGCTGCAATGGCATCTTTCCCTGGGGAAATCACCGACAAACTAAAACAATCTATTGGTGTTGCTCAGGCTGTTGCTGCTAAGCTTCCTGTCGAGCAAGGAGAGATTCTGATCAAAGCGGCGGATTCGGCATTTATCGATGGAATGCGTATAGCTCTGGAAACGGGATCTGGCATCATGATTTTGGGTGCGATAGCCACAATTATCTTTTTGCCCTCCAGAGCTGAAAATGCGATTAAGAATTGGGAGGTGCCAATTTAGTAAGAATGGAAATTTCAGATTTATCGGAACGCAGGTCAGGTCGGCCTAGAAGTGAAAAAGCCCACAAAATGATTTTGAAAGCAGTGCTTGATCTGTTATTTGAATCTGGTATGCAAGGCGTAAGCATGGAAGCGGTGGCAGAACGAGCTGGAGTAGGCAAAACGACGATATACCGCAGATGGTCCACCAAGGAGGATTTGATTGCGGAAGCTATCAACTCCATTACAGAGGATATTAAAGTTCCCGATACCGGGAACACATTTCAGGACGTCGTGGAAATTACAGAACGAATGGTTGAAAACTTGAGCACATCGCAAGGCGTCAACGGTATATCTAAGCTTTTCAGCGCAATTATGAGTAGCCCTAATCTGACAGACATTTATTTGCAAAACTTTGTGCTGCCAAGACGGAACGCCATTGCGGAAATTTTGGAACGCGGCAAGCAACGCCAGGACATTCGAGACGATGTGGATGTGCTGCTTATCATTGATATGTTAAGCGGTATCGTTTTCTACTCTGCCTTTTTCCATCCTGAAAATATTCAAAAGGACATGTTTGTGCAAAAGATCGGTCGCATTTTGAAAGAGGGTATCTCCCAAAATGAGACTTAAAGTAATACGGCTGTAATATTCGTGATTTGCGGCAAGGAAGAGGGGTTTCTGTTGATGAAGTTAGAAATCACCTCTTCTACGCTGCACAAATGCATTTGCATTCCCAAAACAAAAACTCCTCCGTTTTTCGTTAACACGTCAGTTTTTCCTCACTATTAAAAGCTTAGTAACACTTCACAACTCCATTTCATTCTTTGAATACTCTTCTCTAAAAACAAAAAATAAAATACACAATATGAAATGTTTGAAAAATTCGTATACAAAATTTAGACGATTATTCTGGGTTTGTAAGGGTTCTGCCTGGTATTTGGATGTCTTCAAGATTTGTGCAAAGGATTCTTTTAATATTTTTTTGCAGCTTCATCAGATCCACTCTGCAAGAAGATAATCCAGTGTGACCCTAAGGTTAGTTGTTGTATTTCGACAAAAATTTCAATTAAAAGATATTATTCACTGGGAGTGAGTGTAAATTTAAAGATTGAAATTAAGCTCCAAGGTGAGTATAGTGTATAAACATAGAGCTTTTGTAATATATTTGTATTTTTGTATATCGAAACATCATGAGGAGGCGTGAACTCTGCGGTCTAATGGCGAAACCGTACTGAACAGTTTCATGGGCCCAAAGTCATATATCCATACGATTCTATCCAGGCATATCCCGATTTATAGGGAGGACGAAAGATTCACAACAGGTTTGTATATTGGACGATTTTCAGAAGCTTCATTGCTGGAAGACCTTCCTATCTGGCACGTGGAAGAAAAAAAACGGTTGCGGCAATACCATGTGCTCAAGAGACGTGAGAGTTATCTGATGGGCAGGTACGCAGCTAAACATGCCATTTACAATCGTTTCCTCACAAATATTGAAAGATATAGCTTATCTGACATTTGCATTGGGGAAGGAATCTTTCATTTTCCTGTGGTGTCTTCTCCGCATTATCAAAATCTGCAGGTATGTATTTCGCACAACGGCTGTTATGCCGCTGCGCTGGCCTTTTCTGAGCATCATCCCATGGGCATTGATATCGAAAAGTTGAACGGAGAATCCTTGAGTTCTGACAAAACAGAATCGATTCGATCGCTGTTGACCGTAGCGGAAAGAGAAAGGCTGGTGCAATATTCGACAAGTAATTTGGAGCTTCTGTTGTTATATTGGACTGCGAAGGAGGCATTATCCAAGGTGTTGAAAACCGGTTTGATGACCGATTTTTCTTTATACGAAATAGATCAGATCGAACGGGAATCCAACGTTTGGAAGAGCCGATTCAAAAATTTTCCGCAGTATAAGGCGTTGACATTTCGTGTCGAGAGAGATGCCGTTTGTTCCATTGTGCTCCCAAGAAAAAGCTCATTGCACAATATGGAGGAGGTTTTGGATACGGAATTCTCTGAAAGAGTCGAAACAGAGGGAGCCCGGTAAACATATGACTGAAAAAATCGTATTTTTATTTTCTGGACAAGGCTCCCAATATCGCCGAATGGGAGAACAGCTCTATGAAAAAAATAAGATATTCAAAGCTCGAATGGATGAGATGAACGAGCATGTGCTGGCCTCGAGCGGTATCTCTGTTATCGATAGACTGTATGGCGAAAAATATCGAGGCATTCCGTTTGACTCGCTTCACGAGACACATCCTGCTATTTTTATGGTTGAGCATGCGCTGGACGAGGCTTTGCGCGAGGAGGGGATTTTTCCTGATATTGTAGCAGGAGCGAGCATGGGCGAGTTAGCCGCTGCGGTATCAGCTGGCATAATTGGCCGCGGCGCGGCGCTTGATTTGCTGGTGGAGATGGCAGGACTCACTGAACGTCTCTGCCCACAGGGAGGCATGCTGGCTGTATTTGCAGATACTCAAATGTATGAGTATGATCTGGTGCTGAGACATAACAGCGAACTGGCTGGAGTGAATCACGATGCTCATTTTGTAGTAACAGGAAACAGTATAGGATTAGGGATGATCGAGAGACATCTGCGAGCGAAAGGCATCTTATATCAATATCTTCCTGTCCGATATGCTTTTCATTCAGATTTAATGAAGGTACTGGAAGTGCCTTATCAATCTCTCCTGGGCAAACTTGATTGCCAGTCTCCCCAGACGCTTTATTATTCTTGTCAGACAGGAAGAAGAGTACAGCATCAAGATTTTCAGCAGCATTTCTGGAATGTTCTTCGCCAACCCATTCTGTTTGCCGAGACATTTGCCGAAATTGAACTTTTTTCCCCATGTACATATATCGATCTAGGTCCTTCAGGTACACTTAACGGATTTGTGACCAAATTATTGCCTGCTAAATCCTCATCAAGTAGTTTTCGCATTATGACCCCCTTTCATCAAGATTCCATTCACTTCACTCAAACGATCAACCATCTAAAAAAGAAGAAAGGTGATCCTTCTATGTTGGCTCATGTTTTCCCTGGGCAAGGTGCCCAGAAAGTAGGGATGGCGACAGGCTTATTTGATTTATTTCCTGAAAAGGAGGTGCTGGCGGATTCTATTTTAGGATATTCTATCCGCACGTTGTGTCAGGAGGACCCTGACCATAAGCTGAACCAGACAGAGTATACCCAGCCAGCCCTTTATGTGGTTAATTCCCTGCTCTATGAAAAAAACATTATGGAAACGGGACGGAAGCCAGATATTGTAGCCGGACACAGTCTGGGCGAATATAATGCTTTGTTGGCCGCCGGTGTATTTGACTTTGAAACGGGCCTACGGCTAGTTCAGAAGCGAGGGGAATTGATGAGCCGCATATCGGGTGGCGGTATGCTGGCGATTGTAGGGTTGACGGAGTCTTCCGTGCGCAAGATATTGCAGGACTATGGACTGGAATCTATTGATATTGCCAATCTTAATACTCCTAAACAAATTGTGCTTGCAGGTCCCAAGGAGGATATTACGGTGGCACAGGCTATATTCGAACGTGAAGGAGCTGAGCTGGCTATGCCGCTTCGCGTCAGTGGAGCTTTTCATTCGCGTTATATGGCAGGTGCAAGAAAAGAATTTGAAGCGGTTCTGAGCACTGTTGCTTTCCATCGACCGCAAATCACTGTTCTCTACAATGTGACCGCTCGTCCTAGCCCATCGGAAGAAGATATTGCGCAATTATTGGGAGAACAACTAACAAGTTCCGTGAAATGGACAGAAACCGTGCAGGTGCTGCTAGGCAAGGGAGTGCAGGAAATTGTCGAGATCGGACCTGGCACGGTCTTGACCAAGTTGGTGTCAAAAATTCGAGAAGAGGCGCAGCCGATTAGGCTTTCCGATCCAGAACACATTTCCCCTGCTCCAGTGGAAGAACAGGGAGGGATGGTGCAGCCTGAAGCTCTGGGTAATCCCTCCTTTCTGGAGGATTACGGAACAGCATATACTTATGTCGCAGGGGCGATGTACAAGGGAATCGCATCCGAAGCCATGGTCATCAAGCTTGGGAAAAGCGGGATATTATCTTTTTTTGGATCCGGCGGCTTGAAGCGCGAGCGCATTGAAGGCGCGATCCGCTCCATCAAATCAGAGCTTAGCAATGGAGAGCCCTTTGGCATGAACTTTTTACACAATGCCTCCAATCCGGAAGCCGAAATGGAGCTGACTAACTTATATCTGGAGCATGGAATACGCTGCATTGAAGCTTCCGCCTTTATGGGAATTACGCCGGCTTTAGTTTTATTCCGCGCTAAAGGTCTTCACCGTATGGCCGATGGCACGTTAAATGCTCCGCAGAAGATTATGGCAAAAATTTCCAGGCCAGAGATCGCGGAGATATTTATGCGCCCAGCGCCCAAGGGCATTGTAGAGAAACTGGTCCAGGAGAACAGGTTGACTGCAACGGAAGCGGAATTGATCGGTAGCATTCCGATGGCGGATGATATTTGCGCCGAAGCAGATTCAGGCGGTCATACGGACCATGCTGTCGCCCTGACCCTGCTTCCGTCTATTCTGGAGCTACGCAAGGACATTATGAATGAGTATAAGTACGCCAAGCCGATTCGAGTCGGAGCCGCAGGAGGTATTGGGACGCCTGGAGCGGCAGCTTCGATGTTCGTAATAGGAGCCGATTTTATCGTAACGGGCTCTATCAATCAATGTACTGTTGAGGCGGGAACAAGCCCGTTAGTGAAAGATATGCTGAACCAAATGAATGTGCAGGATACGGAATCGGCGCCTGCTGGGGATATGTTTGAAATCGGAGCACGTGTGCAAGTTTTGAAAAAAGGTTTGTTTTTTCCCGCCCGGGCGAACAAATTATACGAGCTTTATCGGCAGTTTAATTCGCTTGACGAACTGGACTCTAAGACCAGACAGCAGCTTCAGGAGCGTTACTTCAAGCGCAGCTTTGAAGAAGTGTTCGAGGAAGTGAAAACCTATCAGCCTCGCGATGAGATTGAACAGGCTGAGCGTAATCCCAAGCATAAGCTTGCTCTTGTGTTTAAGTGGTATTTTGGCTACTCTACCCGCGCTGCGATGCAAGGGGTGCAGGAGGATAAGGTAAATTTTCAAATCCATTGCGGCCCTGCATTGGGAGCATTTAATCAATGGGCAAAAGGAACGGCTCTGGAATCATGGCGGAACCGCCACGTGGACGAGATCGCGATTGCCCTGATGAAGGAAACGGCTGCATTATTGTCCAATCGATTGCTCGCTATAACCGCAAAGTTATAAATTGTTGCTAGGAGGGCTGTGACTATGAAGCAAGATATTGCGATAGTTGGAATCGCCTGTCGATTTCCAGGCGCTGAGGATGCCGATTCTTACTGGCATAATCTTGTTCAAGGCGTAAATTCTATTCGAGAAATAACGGAAGATCGTTGGGATACCAACAAATATTACTCTCCTAACCTCGACGACAGCAACAAAAGCGTAAGCAAATGGTGCGGAATGATCGATCATGCAGATCATTTTGACAACAGCTTTTTTCATATATCTCCTCGCGAAGCCAAAAACATGGACCCTCAGCAACGGATTTTGCTGGAGGAGGCTTGGCATTGCATTGAAGATGCCGGAATCCCGCTGCGAAAGCTTCAAGCTGCAAAAACGGCAGTGTATATAGGGGTGATGACGGGCGATTATCGCCAGACCATTACGGGACCCGAATTTGATGTGGACAGCTACGCATGTCTGGGAAATTACGAGGGCATGCTGGCCAACCGTCTTTCCTATGTATTTGGCTTGACGGGCGCAAGCCATTCCTTGAACGCAGCTTGTGCTTCCTCTCTTGTGGCTCTACATGACGCAAAACGCGCTTTGCAAAACGGAGAATGCGATTACGCGCTTGCAGGCGGCGTAAACCTGAATCTGCATCCGTGGAAGTATATTGCTTTCTCCAAATCCAGAATGTTAAGCCCTACTGGGCAATGTAAAACCTTTGACAAAGACGCGGACGGCTATGTACCAGGAGAAGGTGTCGGCGTGCTGCTGCTACAGCCGCTGGACAAGGCGCTGCGCGAAGGCAACCATATCTATGGCATTGTCAAGGGAGCGGCTGTGAATCACGGAGGCCAGGCCCCATCTATGACAGCGCCTCGTGTGGATGCGCAAAAGGAAGTCATTCTCCACGCTTTTCAAGATGCCGGAGTCGACCCGGAGAATATTACTTATTGGGAGGCTCATGGAACGGGAACCTCACTGGGGGACCCAATTGAAGTGGAGGCCGCCACAAAAGCGTTAAGGCAATATACAGATAACAACGAGTATTGCCGCATAGGCTCGGTCAAAACGAATATCGGGCACCTGGAAGCCGCTGCAGGCATTGCAGGTGTCATTAAAGTGATTAAAATGATACGGCATGGCAAGATCCCTCCTTTGTTGAATCTGTCCACGGTTAATCCTTTGCTTAACTTTTCGCAGACGCCGTTTATCATTACCGATCAACCATCGGATTGGGAGCGGGTGGAGGCTGGAATGCCGCTTCGTGCTAGCGTCAGCTCCTTCGGTTTTGGCGGAGTGAACGCCCATGTAGTTCTGGAAGAATACGTAAAGCCGTTGCAGGAACAGGTTCCTGGGCGGGAAGAAGTTATGCCGGAATGGTTCAAGCTTTCTGCCAGCACGGGAGCGAGCTTGAGAGGGCAAATCGAGAAGTGGAAATCATTTATTTCGAATCGTTCATTTGCTGAAATCCAATTGAGAGATCTTTGCAGAACTCTTCTGGTGGGACGAGAGAATTATAGTGTCAGAACTGGTCGCTGGGTACGAAGCAAAGAGGAGCTTGTTTCTTTTCTGGAGGAAGCGGAGGATTCCGCCCAGCATATTAAGCCAGGCACCTGGGCTCTTCGAATTGGCGATATTCAAGTAACGGGTTTTGATGAACTGATCGGCTGGGAGAAAGAATGGAAGAGTTTGAGAGATTTATTCAAACAAGTCGGTGGATATTCCATGTGGAGACGGTTTCGCATGCCTGTCTGGTCTGAGCAGGATGCGACGCTTTTCTCCACAATGGTCAGTTGCATCTGGATTCAGAAGCTGCTGGAGCTGGGATTTGCTCCCGACCTGGTCGTAGGCGAAGGGAAAGGAGTTTATGTAAGCCTAGTTGCAAGTGGCATCGTATCGAAAGAACAAATGGCCCTGCTACTTGCCGGGAAGCTGGCAGCTTCCGAGCTAAGCCTCATGCGCCCGAACGTTGCTTGTTGGGACTCGGCCAGCGGCAATTACTTCTTGCCGAATCGGATAAAAAGCGAGGATTTACAAGCCTTGTTCGAACCGGCAAGCCGGGAGAAACAGGATGATTACGCTGTAGTTGTGGACAAGGCCCGACTTCTTTTTCATGATCAGCATACCTTCCGCAACAGCATGCTTGAATGGGACGAAGCTTTGCAACCGAGCGGGTTTACTGTTGCCCGGTTACTCGAAGAAGAAGAGTTGTTATCCTCTCGTCAGCAAGGACTACTGTATGTGCTGATTCAGCTGGCTGTCCGCAAGATCAATCGCAAATGGGATATTCAACTCTCCGGACACCAGGAACAGGAAAGAATAACGGCGGTTCTTTCGTTAGCTGCGGATGATGTCCTGCCAAAGGAAATCCTAATCAAGCTGTTTCTTGAGGAGCATCCGGATTGGGGTGAAGCGTCGAGGGTTTTACAGAAACGTCTTAACCACTCCAAAGAACCGTCCTCGTTTATAGAGCCCGCCGGGCTGGAGGAAGTTTCAGATGTTCAGGAATGGCTGGAGAAAGCAGTTAATGGAACGAGCAGACTGACGTTCTCTGAGAACTACTCCTGGTTAAATCTGGGATCTGTTCATGAGACAAACCAGCAAGCTGCGCCTGCGACGCTGGAGACCGTCAATTGCCCCAGCCTGAATCAATTGCACAGCTCTATTGGCGAGATAGCATCACATTTGTGGCTACGCGGAGTCGAGATCGATTGGACAGCAATTTATCCGGAAGGAACGTTTTCTAAAATGCCGCTGCCCCTCTATGTTTATGATAGAAAGCGATATAAGCTTCAGGCGGCGCGGGAGCGGTTCTTATTCGGGGAAAGTGGGCAAGCCATTCAACAGCCGCCAAGCCGCGAAGGCAAAGGGACAGGAAAGGATATGCTGGTTACTGAAATTAGCTCATATATTAGGTCGGTACTGGCAGACAAGCTGGATTTGTCTGGGGATGAGCTGCGCGGGGATGCGCCTTTTGAAGAAATTGGAATTGATTCATTTGTCATCCACGAATTCAATCACGATTTGGAACGGGCGGTAGGCTCTATGTCGAAAACTCTTCTGTTCGAATACGGTACGGCAGACGAGTTAGCGGAATATCTGGCCTCCGAGCATGGCAAGCGATTCGCTGAAAAGCTGCTTCCGGAGCAAGCTGAAGCGAAACCTGCAACGCCTCAGGAAAACTCCCTGCGCTTGCAGCAAAAGACCTATGCCGATTCCGGCTCCATGGGGCAGGAAGATATCGCAATCGTTGGAGTCAGCTGCCGTTACCCGGGCGCAGATACGCTGGAGCAATACTGGAAGCTGCTGAGAAATGGCAGCGATATGGTAACGGAGATCCCGATGGAGCGTTGGGACTGGCGGGATTACTATGATTCGGATCCCGCGCGGGCAAGGGAAGGAAAGTCCTATTCCAAATGGGGAGCTTTTCTTGAAGGCGTGGACCGTTTTGATCCATTGTTTTTTGGCATATCGCCGAAGGAAGCCGAAACGATGGACCCGCAGGAAAGGATCTTTCTCCAGACGGCATGGGAAACCCTTGAAGATGCGGGGTATACTCCGGAGGAGCTGCGCGCATGGATCGAGCGGAACAACAGCGCTGATATCGGAGTGTTCGTAGGTGCGACGACGTTCTCATACTTATTATGGGGACCCCAGTTATGGAGTGGGGAAGGGGACGAGGAAGTCATCATTCCGACTTCGTTGCCCTGGTCGATCGCCAACCGTGTATCTTATTCATTTAACTTCCAGGGACCGAGCATGCCTGTCGATACCGCTTGCTCCGCCTCCCTGTCGGCTATCCATTTGGCTTGCGAAAGCTTGAGGCGAGGGGAGTGCTCGGCAGCTTTGGCGGGCGGCATTAATTTGTACCTGCATCCCTCCAAGTATGTTTGGCTAAGTCAAATGAGGATGCTTTCGCCCACGGGCAAATGCCACAGCTTCGGAGCCGCGGGGGATGGATTTGTACCCGGCGAGGGGAGCGGGGCTATTCTTCTGAAGCCATTGTCGGCAGCCATCCGAGATGGAGACTCTATATATGGGGTTATTAAGGGGACGGCCATGAACCATGGAGGCCGCACGAACGGTTATACCGTGCCAAATCCGAACGGACAGGCCGATGTCATCAAAGCCGCTTTGCGCAATGCGAGGATCAACGCCAATTCCATCACGTATGTGGAAGCGCATGGAACAGGCACGGCTTTGGGGGACCCGATCGAGATTGCCGGACTTTCCAAAGCTTTTGGAATGGTGGAGGGAGCTGGGAAGCCATGCGCAATCGGTTCTGTTAAAAGCAATATCGGGCATCTGGAAGCTGCGGCGGGTATCGCAGGAGTGACCAAAATCCTGTTGCAAATGAAGCATCGAGAGCTTGTGCCAACCCTCCACTCGGATCCAGTCAATGCCAATATTGACTTTAAGGGAAGTCCCTTCCGGGTTCAGAGAAGGCTGGAACCATGGATAGGGGAGGCAGAAGAAGGAGAGCCGAGGGCTTTGCGCGCAGGCATCAGCTCCTTTGGAGCGGGAGGGGCCAACGCTCATATCGTGCTGGAGGAATATCCGACAGAAAGCCGAATTTCCGCAAGCGTAGAGAGTGCGCAACAGCCTGTTGTCGTTATTCTTTCTGCCGCAACGAAGGAGCAATTGGAAACTTATGCGGATTCCTTGCTGAATTTGATTGAACTGGAGTCGCCTACGATCAAAAATATGGCCTATACTCTGCAAGTCGGCCGCAGAGCGCTGGAGCATCGTCTGGCGGCTGTTGTGACCGAGCGGCAGCAATTAATAGACTTGCTTCTGCATTATAAACGAACGGGGATGGCGACGAACGGCCTTTACTTGGGCCATGCACCTGTATCCCGGAATAGGAACAGACAAGAGGCGGAGCGCAGTGTATCGCCAGACGACGCAACAGCAATTGCCCGACATTGGGTTTCTGGGGGAGCGGTGGATTGGCATTTGCTGTATAGCCGGCAAACGGCCAAACCTCGCCGGATTGCCTTGCCTACTTACCCGTTTGCTCGGGAGAGTTATTGGGTTCCTGTGCCGGGCTTCCGCTCGTCTAGCCATTTCTCCGTGCCGGGAAGCGATAAATCGATGTTTCAGCTGGCGCTGGAAAAAGGCCACCGGGATGAGAGACAAGGAGAAGAAGCCGTAACGTATTCCACGATGCTGACAGGCCGTGAATATGTCATTGCCGATCATTATGTAGGCGATAAAAAGGTGCTGCCCGGAGTAGCTTATGTGGAATTGGCCCGAAGCGCTGCCGGTCTCCTCCTGCAATGGAAGCTTGCCAGGATTACGCAAATCGTCCTGATCAGCCCGATTATAGTGGACCGTGCAGAATTTCGCTTGTTTATCACCTTGAAATCGCAACAAGGCAAACATCAGTTCGAAATCTACAGCTATGATGCCAATGACGTCCGCATCTTACACGGACAAGGCTTGATCGAAGCAGCTGAATCGCCATCCGACATGAGTAAGCTGCCCTCTTACGATGTGGAAGCCATTAAACGGCGCTGCAACAGGATGGAGCGCAACAAACAAGAGGTGTACCGCCATCTGCATGCCATTGAGCTGAATTTGAGAGCGAGCTTCCAGTCGATTGAGTATTTGGCGGTCGGTGATGACGAAGCGATCGCCTTAATCGAGCTTCCATCCCATTTGGAAACCGACTTTGATCCACTATCTCTCCATCCGGCTTTGATGGACGGTGCTCTGCAGGTCCCGCCTGCCGGCGAGATGAGGGGCGTCGAAGATATGATTCATCTGCCTTATACCATTGCTTCAGTGACCTTTCATCGTCCTCTGACGACCCGTTTGTACTCTTATACCCGCTTGGCCCGGTCGAAGTCAAGCCGGAAGTCCACTGTGCCCAGGTTCGATGTCGATTTGCTGGATGAAAGCGGGCAGATTTTAGTCAGCGTAATCGGCTTTCTGGCAAGACCGGTACAACCGGAAACGTTTAGAGGGGCTCCTTCTGAACAGCAAGCGGGGCTTAAAGAAGCAGCCGCTTCCGGTAATCGTCCACCCACAGGGGAATTCGCCAGCTATGAACCGATTTGGGTGGAGGAGAGAATAGATCAATCCCAACCATCGGGTTCGGATAGTCCAATGTGGCTTTTATTTGATGGGAATGACTTCTTATGGCAATCCATTGCCGACACAAGAAGCTGTGTGTTGGTTACGCCTGGGGACGCTTTCCGCCGAATACATGACAAGCGCTATGAAATCAATCCCGGCGAACGTGAGGATTACACGCGGTTATTGAACGAACTGTCCCAAGATAAGCTTGTTCCTGTCCGAATCATAATCTCCTGGGGAGAAACGGGCTTAAGTGTGGACGAGGGACGCCTTCAAAATCAGTTGCGAGATACAGTATATGCCTTGCTTTATTTGAGCCAGGCCTTGACCAGGCAGAAGTTGAAGGAAGAAATACGCCTGTTGTATATGTATCAAGAATCAAACGGGACCGTCGATCCGATGTTTTCCGCATTAAGCGGGATGATGAGGGCTTTCTATTTAGAAAACCCGAGATTCCTGTTTCGCGTCGTTGCGCTATGCGATCAACCCATTGAAGCGAACATGATAGAGGATGAATTTTCCTATTGGAATCACGCGGCGACGGCTGTGCGATACGGCGAGGGGAAACGATGGAGCCGGCGTTATCGAGCCTTCGATCTGGAACGGGAAGCGCGAGCTGCGGAACTGCCTTCCCTCCGGCAGAATGGGGTATACCTGTTTACAGGGGGAATGGGCGGGTTAGGCCGTCTGTTCGCCGCCGAATGGACAGCCAGGAACAACGGCATCACTTTTGTTTTGATAGGCAGGTCTCCTGCGGAGGAACAAATGAAAAATTGGCTGAGCGAGCTGTCGTCTCAAGGAGCCAAGGTTCATTATTGCCAGGGGGATATTTCTTCCCGTGACGATACGTTTCGTCTTATCGGGGAAGTGAAGGAGCGATTCGGTCGCATTCATGGTGTTATACATGCAGCTGGAGTCATCCGCGACGCTTATTATTTCCGCAAGACTGACGAAATGGTGCGGGAGGTGCTAGCCCCAAAAGTATTCGGCACCGTATGGCTGGACGAGGCGCTTGCGGAGGAGCCGCTAGATTATTTTATTTTATTCTCATCCAGCACCGCCGTGCTGGGCAATTACGGACAAACCGATTACGCCTATGCGAATGGTTTTCTTGACGCTTTTGCCCATTGGAGAGAAATCAAGAAGAGCAGCGGAGAGAGGATGGGCAAGACTTTGTCACTGAACTGGCCATTATGGCGCGAAGGTGGCATGCATGTTGACGCCGTCTCCGAGGAGTTGCTGTACAAGCAATTCGGCATGGCGCCGCTGGCCACGGCATCGGGACTATTCGCTTTCGAACAAAGCTTGAAATTTGCGGGTACACAGCTTTTGGTTATGGAAGGCGATATTGCAAAAGCAAATGAGCTGCTTCACTCGATTGCCGATACAGGGCAAACGCATGGGCAGTTACAGGAGGTAAGGTCCTTGGATTCCGGAAAACAAGAGAATAATTCCGGGTGGATGCATCGCCTGGAGCAACAAATGATTGAAATCGTATCCCAGTTGCTCAAAATTCCAGTGAGCCGAATACAGCCGGAACGCGAGCTTGCGGATTACGGCTTTGATTCCATACAGTTTGTCGAGTTTGCCAACAGAATAAACAAGCAATTTCATACCGAGGTAACTCCGGCCGATTTTTTTGAATACCAGAGCATTGCTGATTTTGTTCCTTATTTGGAAGAAGAGTATGGGGAACAACTGGAAGCCCTGTTTGCAAAAAGAAATGTTCAGTCCACTCCGTTAATCGCAGGGCAGCCAGTGGCGGAGGTGCCTGCTTCCATTACAAAGGCCAGGAGTTCGGTTGACTCAGCTAAATCGATATCAGCGGGTGTGTCCCGCGCTTCGACTACGACAGTGAAAGAGCCAATCGCAATCATTGGTATGAGCGGTATCCTTCCCGAATCGGAAGACCTGGCGCAGTTCTGGGACAATTTGTTAAACGGGAACGATCTGATTACTGAGATCCCGCCTGATCGATGGGATTGGCGAGACACGCTGGGTGATCCTGGACAGGGGAACAAAACAAATAGCAAATGGGGAGGCTTCATTCCCGATATCGACAAGTTTGACGCCAAATTTTTCGGCATTTCTCCAAGGGAAGCAGAGCTTATGGACCCCCAGCAACGCATTTTGCTGCAAACCGTGTGGAAAACGATTGAGGATGCAGGATATAAAGCTTCCGATTTGTCAAAGACGAGAACTGGGTTGTACGTAGGCGTTTCGACGAATGATTATATGGAGTTGCTTAAGGAAAACGGGATCGATATTCAAGCCTATACGATGACCGGAAATTTGCACTCGATCCTCGTGAATCGGATTTCCTATCTGCTGAACTTGAACGGACCGAGCTTTCCAATCGATACGGCTTGCTCCAGCTCGCTTGTAGCCATCAGGCAAGCGGTGGAGGGGCTCTGGAACGGCAGCTGCCGAATGGCGTTAGTTGCAGGGGTAAACGCCTTGTTGTCGCCGACGATTTATATTTCCTTTGCCAAGGCAGGCATGCTTAGCCCGGATGGACGCTGTAAAACCTTTGATAAAAGCGCGAACGGTTACGTAAGAGCGGAAGGGGTAGGCGCTGTCCTATTAAAGCCGCTAAGCCAAGCCGAAGCAGATCGGGATCATATTTATGCGGTCATTCGCGGAACCTCCGTGAATCACGGCGGGAAAGTGAACACGCTGACTACGCCTAGTCCGGCTGCGCAGGCAGGACTTATCATGAGCGCGTTTGAGGAAGGAGATGTAGATCCGGCGACAGTCTCCTATATGGAAGCTCACGGCACAGGAACGAGCCTTGGAGACCCCATTGAAGTGAATGGCTTGAAAAAAGCGTTTAAAGAGCTTGCCAAAAAACGAGGCAGCCGCTTGCCGAACGAGCCGTTTTGCGCACTCGGCTCAGTAAAATCGAATATCGGGCATTTGGAATCGGCTGCAGGCATTTCCGGCATGTTAAAGATTTTACTTGCGATGAAGCATAAAATACTACCTTCCAGCCTGCATCTTCAGGAACGCAATCCTTATGTGCAATTGGAAGACAGCCCGTTTTATCTGCTTGACCGCGCACGCCCATGGGTCAGGCTGAAGGATGAAGCCGGCGTGGAGCTTCCGAGGCGGGCAGGGGTCAGCTCCTTTGGCTTTGGCGGCGTAAACGCTCATGTGCTGCTCGAGGAATATGCCAATCCTGTTCAAGAGGCGCCAAATGATGAGCCGGGCTTGTTCGTATTATCGGCCAGAAGCGAAGAACAGCTGCGGGAATATGCAGAAAAGCTGCTTGTGTATATTCAGGAAGAAGGACAATCTACTGCAGAATCCGCGATACCGTCAGGAGCTGCGAATCATGTGCAAAGAGCTGTTATGCAAACGGCGGCTGACGTAATCAAGCTGTCTACAAATGAGCTGTTTGCAGACGAGCCGATAAGCGACTATGGTTTCGACGGCATTCATTTTTCAACCTTGCTGCGGCGTTTAAACGACCATTTCCAGATCAGCTTGCAAAGAGAGCACTATAAACAATATCCGACTCTGGATAGGCTGATTCAGGATATCTCGTATGAATACATCTCAGCGAAGGAACTCTCGTCGCAAAGGGGAAGCTCCTTTCAGGATCTTTGTTATACCCTGCAGGTGGGGCGTGAGGAAATGGAGGAACGGCTCGCTATTGCCGCCGATGGATGGCAGGATTTGAAAGGAAAGCTGAAAGATTTTGTGAACGGCATTGAGAGCAGAGAAGGCGTATTCCGTGGGAAATCGGTCCAGGAGGAAGGGCAAAGTCTTTCATTATTGCTGGATGGACGCGAAGGAAAACTATTTCTAAGTATTCTGTTGGAGGATCGTAACTGGCGGAAAATCGGACAGCTTTGGGTGAGCGGCATGAAGATGGATTGGCGGCTGCTTCACCCGGAAGGAGAAGCAAAACGTATTTCCCTGCCGACCTATCCATTCTCCAGAGACAGACATTGGTTTAAACCGGCCGTTCGCAACCCTGCTGCTAAGACAACTAAGGAGCCGAAGGCAATAAAATTCTCACATCCCTTGATTGGGAAACTGGATTTAAGCCGTAGCCTGAATCAAGGGCTTGTGTTTGTGTTTCAGATAGATGCAGCACACCCCCTGCTGCGCGACCATAAGATTGCGGAAGCGGCGTTGTTTCCCGGCGTAGGCGTGCTGGAAATGGCAGGATTTGCTCTGAGACAGCTGCATCCTGACGCTGTTACTTTGATGGAGGATATTGTTTGGATCAAACCGTTGAAGGTGGTCGGAAAAACAGAGTTTCAGCTTGTGCTTGTGGAAGAAGGGGAGAAGCGTTACCGCTTCCGGCTGGAGCAAGCGGCACACAGAGAGGGAGCCGCCTACGCCTCAGGTTATGTGAAAGCGGCAATGGAAGGGTCTGCGCTGCCATCCCGCATTCATCTCGGAGATGTGATATCGGCCTGCAAGTCAAAACTCGGACAATCAGAAATCTATCATTTGCTAAAGCAAGGGGGACTGGACTACGGACCCTATTACCGGGGAATACAGGAGCTTTGGATATCGGGTTCTTCAGCTCTGTCCAGACTGCAACTGCCCTCTGGATATGAGCATGAAGCGAAGCATATGCGGTTTCAAACCTCGTTGATGGACAGCGCGCTGCAGACGGTTGCGAGCATGCTTGCGCAGCAGGAGAGAGGCGGCGCCAAACTGATTCTTCCATTTAGTGTGGAGCAAGTAGAGTGGCGCGCTCCTCTGCCTCCGCATTGCTATGTGCATGTGGAGACAATTGAATCCGGACAATACGATGTCTCTGTCCTGGACGATCAAGGCCGTATTTGCACCGTTTTCCGCCGCTTTATGACCAGAAGCTCTCAAGAGAAACAGGCTGATGCCAAACTGCCGGAGCGATTCTTTTATAAGACGCTCTGGCAACACAGCGACTTGGAAGCCGAACAAAAGGTGAACTGGCGAAATCAGTGTATCGTCGGTGCAACGCTTCTGGTTACGAAACCGGGGTTGGAAGCGTGGGGGAATGCGGTGCGGCAATTGCTACCGTCTGAATCCGTCGTGGAAGTGGAGTTGGGAGAGAGTACTTTCAGCATTGGTAGCTCCAGGTGGAGCCTCGATTCGGGTGATTCGAACGCTTGGACCATGGTTCTGAAGCAGCTTCCGAAGCTATCCAGGGTCATCTATCTGGGGGGACTTCAGACACGTGAAAGTGCTGTCGGAGATCCATGGAAAGAGGATAGCAGTACCTGCATCATATCGTTATTCCATTTACTTAAAGGATTGAGCGATCAGCAATTCCATTCAGTAACTCAGGATTTCTATGTTCTAACGAGCTATGCAGCATCCGTTCATGAGAGGGATGTGCTTGAGCCGTACGGGGCGGGACTGCATGGTCTGGTCATGTCGGCGGCCAAGGAATACAATAGCTTGGCCATACGGCTGATTGATGTCGATGGCGATGCTGCTCCCGAGAGCCACATTCATAAAGCGCTAGAGGAACCGCCGCATCCGCATGGTGAGCCAATCGCCTTACGCGGGGACGGGCGTTATGTTCGACGATTGAGCCCGGCTTCGTTGCAGCCCTCCTCCGGGACGGTCTTCCAACCCGGCGGCGTTTATATCATTATTGGCGGGGCCGGAGGAATTGGCCTTGCATTAAGTCAACATTTGGCGCTTACGGCAAATAGCAAGATTGTGCTTGTAGGCCGGAGCGAGTTGAATGACGGGCAGGAGCATGCGATTTCCGAAATCGAAAATGCGGGCGGCGAGGTTGTGTATATAAGAGGCGATGTTGCGCGTATTCAGGACATGCTGGAAGTCAAGCGGCAGACCAAAGCCAGGTTCGGCAAAATTGACGGTGTTGTACATGCCGCAATCGTGCTTAATGACAAAATACTCGACCGAATGGACGAGGGAGCATTCCGGGCTGTGATTTCGCCGAAGATTGAAGGCAGCATTACGCTTCACGAAGCCTTCCGCCATGAACCATTGTCTTTTATGATGTTTTTCTCTTCGGCCCAATCCTTTACCGGAAGCGCAGGTCAAAGCAACTATTCCGCCGCCAGCACTTTTGTGGATGCTTACGCCCGTTATATCGACCAGCAAGAGCGTTATCCCGTCTATTCGGTCAACTGGGGATACTGGGGTGAGATTGGCGTTGTCGCAACCGGTGAGTACCAACGCCGCCTGGAGGCGCAAGGCATTTACTCTATACCAACAAACATTGGTCTGCAGGCGATTGAATCTATTCTTTCGAACGATGCAAGAACGATTTTGGCCATTCACGCAAGCCCGGCCATGATTCAGTCCCTGGAAGGCGGCTGCGTGATGTCGAAGAATGCGAGAAGCATCGAGGCGTTTCAGCAATTGGAGCAGCTCTGCGATTTGCTGCTGCTTCACAAGTTTCAAGGTCATGGTCTGTTCCGATCTGCAGGAGAAAGTGTTGCGTTTCAGCAGTTACAGGGGCAATTAGCCGTAATCCCGAAATACATCCGTCTGCTTCAAGCGATGCTGAACCGCTTAGAGAATGCCGGATGGGTGCAGCTTCACGACCGGACTGTCTATACTACCAAGGCGGTTGAAGGTGCTCACCTAATGGAGCAACTGCTGCAATTGGATCAGAGAAAAGAACAATTGAAGCAGCGTTATCCGGAGATTGAGGCGCATCTTTCCTTGCTGAATATTTGCATGGAGCAATGCGGCGAAGTTATGAATGGGACAGCCTTGGCTACAGATGTTATGTTTCCTGGTTCGTCTCTAGAACTCGTAGAGCCGATTTATACGGGAAGCTATTACACGGATCACTGCAATCAACGCGTTGCGGAAACCGTTCTGGAATACATTAGAAAATATATTGAGAATAATCGAAGTGGCGTGTTGAACATTCTGGAGGTTGGAGCGGGAACCGGTGGCACGAGCTCAGTGGTACTGGAATCCATTAAGGATTATGGGCGACATGTTCGGTATTACTATACCGATATTTCTGCGGGATTCACTCAGCATGGCCGTCGGCGCTTCGGAGGGAACTATCCATTTGTTCAGTTCCAGCCCCTGAGCATTAACCGCGACATTAAGCAGCAGGGATATGAGAAAGGTTCTATGGATATTATCATTGCTGCTAATGTTATGCATGCGACAAGCGATATTCGTTATTCACTCCAAAATGTCAAGAGCTTACTCAAGCTTGGAGGCTTGCTGATCTTGAATGAATTGACCGAGGTTCAAACTTTCCATACGTTGACCTTTGGACTTCTGGAGGGCTGGTGGCTGTTCGAAGACGAGCCATTGCGATTGGCAGGTTCTCCTTTGCTAGCTGCCGCCGATTGGGAGAGGCTGTTGTTGGAGCTTAGCATCAACGACTTCAAAGCATGGAGCGTAGGAGATGGTGCCACATCTCCTCAACAGGTACTGACCGCAATTCGGCAGCCAGAAGTTCAGCAGGCGACCCTGACTAATTCACCAAACCGCGCTTCGGTCAAGCGCCCTGTCCAACCTGATATTCAACATAAATTGAAGCTTCTTTTGTCCCATTTGCTAGGCACGGATCCTTCGGAAATCTCGACAGACCGCGCTTTTACCAGCTATGGAGTAGATTCGATTGTTGGCGTGGAGTTTATTAACGCAATCAACCGCGAGTTTGATGTCAGATTAAAAACAATGTCCATATACGACAACCCAAATATTAACCTGCTGACAATTTTCCTAAATCAGCAATTAGCGGAACGCAAAAATCAAAGCGCGCCGATAGGGTCAGAGCTGAATTCAGCCCAGTCAGAGAGAGTGTATGAGACAATTGCTGCATCAGCAGCGGAGGCGGAAACAAGTAGAAACGCGCCTCAATCTGTGGAATTTATCGCAGATACGATTGCGGATCAATTGGCTGCTTCTCTTGGATCGCAGGGGGCTGAACTGGATCGAAAAAGACCGTTCTCCACCTATGGAGTCGACTCCATTGTTGGTATTGAACTGGTGAATCACCTCAACGAGGTGTTCCAAATAGCCCTGCGCACCATCGCTATTTTTGACCATCCCAGCATCCAGGATTTGGCTGCACATATTTTCACCAGTTTCGGGGATCGGCTGCAGTTGAAACAATCGCATGTAACGTATCCTGTACGCCATGATCCGATGGAACTGCTAAATCGTCTTGAGTCTGGCGAACTGTCCCTGGAAGAGGTCAGCCGAGAGTTGGGAGGTTCAATCTCATGAATAATCCTGTTAAAACCAAGATTGAGCAGTTGATTCGCCAGGGTGTCATTTCAGCTCAAGATGGAATGAACCTATTGCGACAAATGAACGGAAATGGCGAGGGGAAGGTTTCCCTCCCTTCCTCGTTTCAAGCTGTAGTGCTGGAGCGCCCCAGTCATACACAGCAGTTGAATGTTTGCACGCAAGAGGATCGAGAGCCGAGGGCGGGAGAAGTGCAGATTCTGGTGCAAGCATTTCCGATTAACTTTTCAGATTTTTTATTGATAAAAGGGCTTTACCCAATGATGCCGGAATATCCCTTTACTCCAGGCGTGGAAGTATCAGGCATTATCCGCAAAGTCGGCCCCGATGTGACATCGGTGCAAGTGGGTGACGAAGTGATTGGGGTCATGCGTATCGAATGCGGGGGGCAGGGGGGGCTTGTCATCACCGATGCCAGCTTAGTCGTTCGGAAGCCGGATAATCTATCACATGAAGAGGCTTGTGGGATGCCGGCAGCTTTCCTTTCGATGTATATCGCTTTGGAAAAAGCAGGGATTAAATCGGGAGACCGCGTATTTATCCCGGCGGCGGCTGGCACTAACGGTCTAATCGCTGTTCAACTGGCGCGGCTGGCGGGAGCCGAGGTGTACGCTTCCGCGAGTACAGAGGAGAAGCTTGAAGCGTTGCGACAAATGGGCGTCAACCATCTTATGAATCATCAAAAGGAAAACGTAGTGAATGAAATCCTGCATGAAACCGGGGGAAGAGGAGTCGACATTGTAATCAATACGATAGCTGGGCCATCCATCCAGCAAGGCTTGAATGTATTGGCTCCTGAAGGACGATATGTGGAGATTGCCGTTTTCGGCCTGCAAACGTCGGGCGGACTGGATCTTTCCCGATTGGTCGACAATCAAACCTTTTTTTCCTTTAATGTAAAAAAGTTTTTATCATTTCATCCGGAGCTTCGCCAGCATTACCTGGGCAAAATGGTTGCTTTACTCGGACAAGGGTTGGTCAAGCCGCGTATTGCGCAGGTGTTCCCTTTCTCCGAAATTCGGGCGGCTTATGCCTGCAAACAGGATCGCAATCTGATCGGCAGAGTAGTCGTTGCAATGCCGCAGATAGAGCAGCTTCCGCCGCCTAGGGTCCGGGCAAAGGCGCAACGTTCGCAAATGCTGAAGGAACCGATCTTCGCCAATTCTGATCCAGGCAAGGAACAAAGAACTGGGCAGAACGACATTGCTGTAATCGGCATGTCGGGACGTTTTGCAGATGCGGGCAATGTAGATGAATTTTGGGACAACTTGAAAAATGGAAAAAATTCAATTGTTGAAATCCCGATGGAACGTTGGGACAACCGCCCCCATTTCGATCCGGATCATCGCAAGTGGGACAAAACGAATAATAATTGGGGCGGATTTCTTCGCGATGCGGATAAGTTTGATGCCCTGTTTTTCCAAATATCCGGCCGTGAAGCGGAGCAGATGGACCCTCAGCAGCGCCTTTTTCTGGAGGAGAGCTGGCGGGCGCTTGAGGATGCGGGTTATGCATTGGAGAGCGGGGAACGAATCAATTGCGGAGTGTTCGTAGGCGCGGCTAAGGGAGATTATGTCGGAAAAATGCAAGATGGGGGCAAGCCGACGGAGGCGCAGTCGTTCTGGGGCAACGAAAGCTCCATTCTTGCAGCAAGAATTTCCTACCATTTGAACTTCAGCGGGCCTGCCATTGCGATCGACACAGCTTGCTCCTCTTCCCTGGTAGCGATTCATATGGCTTGCCAGAGCCTTCGCATCGGGGAATGTGAAATGGCGCTCGCAGGCGGGGCGTTTGTGTATACGACACCGGCATTTATTAAGGTGGCCTCCAGTGGAGGCATGCTTTCGCCGAGAGGGCAATGCCGCACGTTTGATCAAGGAGCAGACGGTTTCGTGCCTGGCGAAGCGGTTGCGGCCGTGCTGCTTAAGCCCCTTCATGCCGCGCTCCGCGACGGCGACCAGATTCACGGCGTCATCAAAGGTTCCAAAATCAATCAGGACGGCAAAACAAACGGTATAACCGCCCCCAGCGCTCGCGCTCAATCCGAGGTGCAAAGTGCCCTGTATCGGGAGTTCGGAATAAATCCCAGGACGATCAGTTATGTTGAAGCCCACGGAACAGGGACGAAATTGGGCGATCCTATTGAGATCGAGGGGCTTACGCAGTCGTTCAGGTCATATACTGACGATAAAGGATTTTGCGCCATTGGATCTGTCAAAACGAATATTGGACATACGGCGGCAGCGGCTGGAATTACAGGACTAATTAAAGTTTTGCTGGCTATGCGGCACCAAAAAATTCCGGCTTCCCTCAATTTTGAAAAGCCCAATGAACATATTGATTTTGCTGCCAGCCCGTTCAGGGTCAATACGCAACTAAAGTCTTGGGAAACCGCTGAAGGTGTACGCAGAGCTGCGATCAACTCTTTCGGATTCAGCGGCACCAATGCCCATTTGGTTGTGGAAGAACCTCCATCTCGCCAGGTGCGACAGGATCAAAGGGCGCGTCTCCATCTTATTCCGCTTTCGGCACAATCGGCGTCAAGCCTGCACGCTTTGCGAAGCCAAATGGCCCGTTATCTTGAAAAGCATGGAGCCGAGACGGAGCTTGGAGATCTTGCCTACACGCTGCAAAGAAGAAGAAGTCACTTCCAGCATCGGCTTGCCTTTGTCGTTTCGTCAATGAGCAAACTGATAAAGCTTTTGCGCACCGATCCGCAACCGGCTGAGCATCCCGCATTGGCGGAGGCAATAGCGAAGCAAGAAGCAATAGTGGCGGTGGATAGCGGTGAATGGATGGCCCGACTTTCCAGAGTTAAAGATTCGCAGGAAGAAGCAGAAATACTGGATCTGTTGGCTCGCCGCTATGAGGCCGGCTTCGATCTGGACTTCTCGGAGATGTCGCGAGGCAAAGTGATGTCCCTTCCTTCGTACCCGTTTGAGGGGGAGAGCTTCTGGGTTGCGGAAAGCGGGCATATTCAGCCGGAACCACTTGCACGAACGATGATACAGAGGCTGCATCCGTTGATTGAACGCAATACGTCGACGTTATCGAGTCAGAGCTATTCTACAATGCTTCATAGTGAAGCCTTTTATCTTAAAGATCATCAGGTGAAGGGGAAGCGATTGTTTCCCGGGGCTTGCTGCCTTGAGATGGCTAGGGCGGCAGGGGAGCTCGCAATGGAGCAAAGGGTAACCCGTATAAGCGATGTTCGCTGGATCAAGCCGGTTATGGTTGACCAGGAGCTGAACCTTAATATTTCCCTTATTCCAAGCGAAGCTGGCGGCGTTGCTTTTGAAATTTATACGGAAAAGAAATTATCAGAACGCGAAATCCATTGCACTGGAAAATTGCGGTTTGAAGAGAATGAAGCCGTGAAGAGACCATCAATGGGGCGGTTTTCTGGCAATGTGGATTCATTACAACAGATCGTTTTAAGCGCAGAACATATTTACGGCATGTTTGAAAAAAGAGGTTTCCATTACGGCCCAGACTTCCGCTCCATCAAAGCGTTGCGACTGAATGCGGAGCGCAGCGAAAGCGTAGCGGAGCTTTGTTTGCCGGATGGGGTTAAAGGTGAAGCGGCGACATTTGGCATTCATCCTTCCTTGCTGGATGGGGCATGGCAAAGCCTGCTTGGATTTGTAGGACAAGAGTCAGAGAGCGGGACCTATTTGCCTATCGGATTTGAAGAGGTGGAAATATACAGAAAACTTACGGGTAATGCGGTTTGCCATATGGCCATGACGAGTAATGAAGCGATGCGCAAAAGCTTCGATCTGGTCATATATGACGAAGATGGCGAGCTTGCACTGTGGATGCGCGGTTTTACGATTCAGCTTTGGAAAGAATCGAATACGGACATGCAGGTAATGAGGCTTCTGCAGGAGCTGGAACAAGGAGAACGCGTTCTAGCCGAGGTTGAGCATGCTTTGGAGAGGTTGTGGGGATCTGTATGAAGGAATCTATGCTGAACAAAAGGGGTATTATAGCAGAAATCAAGGCTAAGCGAATGACGCCGGAAGAGGGGCTCAGACAGCTGAAGCAGTTGTCCCATTTTGTCACCTCCGATCTATCTGATAATACCCTTCATTACTACAAACCTGTGCTTGAGTCCGCGCATTTTCCCAATGGCGATGGCGAAGCTCAGAGCGGTGTTGCTGTTTTGCTGGATGAGGACGAGGAGTGTTGGAGAAGGCTGAAGGACAAAGGAAGAAGGGCTGTTCTGGTCAAGGTGGGGCAGGCTTTCTCTAGATTAGGCGAACACATGTATACCGTGCGCCCCGATCAATTTCAAGATTATGAGTCTCTGCTGAAGGAACTGAAGCTGGGCGAGGCTCAGCGATTAGAGATTGTCAACATGTGGCCGCTCCATGCGGTTCATATGGAGGATGCTCTTTCCCGCGGTGTATTTTCATTAATGGCCCTTGCGCAAGCTTTAATTGCTGTGGTCGGAAAATCGGAGGTTCAGTGGATATACGCCTATTCATCCCGTTCGAGATTTCTTCCCGAGCAAGAGGGCGTTGGTGGATTTTTTAAATCCATGCACAACGAACATCCCTACTGGAATACCAAGACGGTCGCCATCGGCGATCCTGCAAACGATTTGGAATCGTTGTTTGATGAAATCGGGATTTCGGAACCAGGTACTGTGGAAGTGGTATACAAAAGCAGCGACAGATATGTGCGAACCTTTGCTGAATATGAGATGTCGGGGGGCCATGCCAGTTCCCTCTGGCAAGAAAACGGGACGTATCTCATCACAGGCGGCGGAGGTGCGCTCGGACTGTCCATTGCCGAACATGCGGTTTCGGCGAATCGCCTTTCCGTGATTCTGGTTGGGAGATCTCCTCTCACTGAGGAAGCGAATGCGCGAATGGAACGGATGCGTCTGACTGGTTCCAATGTGAAGTATATGCAAGTTGATATTTCCAGAAGAGAAGACTTGCTTGCTTTAATAGAAAGCATAAAAAATAGCGGTTCTTCGCTGCGCGGAGTGATCCATGCTGCCGGCGTTCTTCGTGACGGTTCTCTTCAGAAAATGGCTAAAAGTGATTTGGAGCAGATATTGGCAGCCAAAGTCTATGGCGCGCAGCATTTGGATGAAGCCTTGCAGGGCGAAAAACTTGATTTTTTCCTGCTTTTTTCCTCCATGATTTCATGGATTGGCAATGAAGGCCAATGCGGATACGGGTATGCCAACCGTTATTTGGACTCGCTGGCTGAGAGGCGCAGTCGCCGTATGCGGGAAGCTGGAGAACAGGGAACAACCTTGTCCATCGCCTGGCCGCTCTGGTTGAGCGGAGGGATGCAAGTATCGGAAACGACGAAACACTGGATGGAAAGCAGAATGGGAATGATCCCTTTAAGTACGAATCGCGGTATAACGGCGATGGCGGCAGCGGTTGCTGCGGCGAAGCTGGATGGAACCACGCAATTCGTTGTGCTTGACGGAAAGCAGGATAATATTATGACTCAACAAAGGAAAAATGCTTTAGTCTCTCAAAGACGACAGGAAGCCGCTAAGCCAGTTGCCCACAAGGATAAGTCGGGATGGAAGGAAAGGGCAGAACAATATTTAATCGGCATTCTAGCGGAAGAATTGCGTATTTCTTCCTCCAGAATGGAAAGCGGAGATTCCTTTGATAAATTTGGGATCGATTCAGTTCTTGTTCTGTCTTTGACAAGGCGGCTGGAAACGGATTTTGGGACATTGCCCAAAACCCTGTTATTTGAATATCAAACGGTTGATCAAGTGGCGGACTATTTTATTGCCAATCATCAAAATACATTAGAACAATTATTTGCTGATTCAACAGCGCATCAGGCAGACGCGGATCACCACACAGAAGCTGGTCATCTCGCAGCCGCGGCGGCTTCCGAGCAGTCCTTCTCCGGCTCTGGTTCGAGCCGATTTATACGGCAAGAGCAGGCTGTTGAAAAGGAGCGAGCGGAGCAACGCGAGCGCAAAGACTCGGTTCAAGACCAAGGAAAAATAGCCATAATTGGCCTTAGCGGACGTTATCCCATGGCGGACGACCTTCAACAGTTTTGGGAAAACCTGAAATCCGGATCGGACTGCATTACGGAAATACCGGCTGACCGCTGGAATCACGCCCAATGGTTTGACCCCGACAAAAATAAGGAGGGCTCCATTTATACCAAATGGGGAGGTTTCTTGGAGGGAGTAGAGTACTTCGATCCGCTGTTTTTTCAGATTTCTCCGAAAGAAGCGGAGCTGATGGACCCGCAAGAAAGACTGTTCCTGGAGACGGTCTGGCATACACTTGAGGATGCTGGCTACACACGGCGCTCAATTGGGACCAAAAACGTGGGCGTTTATGTAGGAGTAATGTACGGACAATATCAATTGTTCGGCGTAGAGGAGACGTATAAAGGAAATCCTATTGCTCCCAGTTCATCCTATGCATCGATTGCCAATCGTGTATCTTACATTTTTGACTTTCAAGGGCCAAGCCTTGCCCTTGACACGATGTGTTCTTCTTCCCTGACAGCGATTCATCTGGCTTGCGACAGCCTGCGCAAGGGCGAAAGCGAGCTTGCCATTGCCGGCGGAGTCAATGTATCCATTCATCCCAGTAAATATTTGTTTCTCTCTCAAGGGAAATTTGCTTCAACGGATGGCCGCTGCCGCAGCTTTGGCGAAGGGGGAGACGGCTATGTTCCGGGAGAAGGGGTAGGCGCGGTATTGCTCAAGCCTTTGTCCAGAGCGGTGGCTGATGGAGACCATATCTACGGGGTAATTCGCGGCAGCGCTTTGAATCATGGAGGCAAAACAAACGGCTATACTGTCCCGAATCCTCTATCTCAGGGAAAGCTGATTGCAGAGGCGCTGGGAGCTTCCAAAATCCTGCCCGAGACCGTCAGTTACATTGAAGCCCATGGAACCGGCACATCCCTGGGAGACCCTATCGAAATTGCAGGTTTGTCCAAAGTGTTCGGTAGAGGCGGAAATTCTTCAGCGCGCGTGGCGATCGGCTCCGTGAAATCCAATATCGGCCATTTGGAGTCGGCGGCGGGCATTGCAGGTCTCACCAAAGTGCTGCTGCAAATGAAGCACCGCCAGCTCGTTCCATCCCTTCACGCAGAGAAACTTAATGCCAATATTGATTTTGCAGACTCGCCGTTTGTCGTTCAGCAATCGTTGGCTTCATGGGAAGCCGATGGTTTGCGTACAGCGGGCGTCAGTTCATTCGGAGCCGGGGGATCGAACGCTCATATTGTGATAGAGGAATGGAATGCTGACGAGAATCCAATGCCCAGGAATTCCAACGTACCTCAGCTCTTATTGCTGTCGGCGCGTAATGAGGAGCGTCTTCAGGCCCATGCTCGAAAACTGAGTGACTTCCTCCGTGAAAACTCAGAACAGCTTGCATTGCATGATGTCGCCTACACGCTGCAAGCGGGCCGCGAGCATTGGGATGAACGTCTGGCATTGACCGCCGTTACGATTGAAGAGGCCATCTTTAAGCTGGAGAAGTGGATTGCCGGAATCCTTCCTGAAACAGGAGTATACAACGGCAATCGCCTGCAAGATCCAATTTCTATTAGTAAAGCTAAGACGAGCGCGGATGAAGTAGAGGCGCTGGTTCAAGCGGGAGATCTCGACCGGCTTGCCTTGTTTTGGCTGTATAGCAAGGAATCCATTGACTGGGATGCTCTCTATCGCGGCCAGGCGCGTCGCATTCCATTACCGGGATATCCTTTCCTGCGCGACAGGTATTGGATTTCGGAGGCATCGCGGCTACACGAAAAGCGAGCTTTGCAAGGAGAGAGTCGGTTGCATCCGTTGGTCGCACGCAATGATTCTACATTCACAGAGCAGAAATACACCACGCTGCTCAGCAATGAAGAGTGGACGCTGCGCGATCATCGTGTCGAGCGGAATATTTTGCTGCCGGGAGCCGCTGCTTTGGAGTTTGTCCTTGCCGCAGGCGAACATGCGCTTGGCGGTAAGCTTAAAAGCATTCGCCAGATTGAATGGAAGGTTCCTCTTATCTTTTCTGCGGAAGATTACGAGGAGAAGTCAGTAACGGCCGAGTTGACGATGCTTAGCGAGCATGCCGCCAGATTCCAGCTATGGACCGAAGTCGAGGCTGGCCAACGTACCGTGCATTGCAGCGGAGAGCTTTATGCGGAAGGGCAGTCGGATTCGCAAGGGCAAACGGGGACGCTCCCATTGGCCGAAATCAAGTCAAGATGCACATCGAAATTGGACGCAAGCGACTATTACAAGTATTTTGAACAAATCGGATTGCATTACGGAGCGTCGTTTCGCCCTTTAATCGCGATGCATTCATCGAACGGAGAAGCTTTAGCTGAACTCCGCTTGCCGGAGCATCTAGAGGAAGATGCTGCCCAATATCGGCTGCACCCTGCCTTGCTCGACGGCTTATTCCAGTCTGTAATCGGCTTGTTTGACATCGGGCAATCCAGCCACTCGTATTTGCCGGGAAAAATAGAAAATTTGAACATCGAGGATTCCATTCTGAATGTTCGTTATGCCTATGTAACAGAAGAAACGGGTTCTGCGACAGAGACAGAAACGTTGGAAGAAAGACACTTCAACATTCTGGCAGTCGATGACTCCGGACGGGTGCTGGTACGAATCGACCGATTTACCGTACGGCGTCGTGCAGGCTTGCGGGCAGAAACGCAGTCGCCGCTTGTCCTCCTGCGCCCCTTTTGGCTGGAACAAGCCATGATGTCTCCGATCTCTTCGTTGAAGGAGCTGGAGGGCGACCTTTTAGTATTCGATAAAGGGGAAAACGTCTGCCAAGCATTGCGTTCCAGGCTTAGCGCAGCGGGAACTTCTTCTGCGGTTATACTGGTTCAGCCCGGCGAAAGCTTTGCCGTAAAGGGCCAAGATCATTTCACGGTTTCTCTTCACGAACCGGAGGATTACCGCAAATTATTTGCGGAGCTTAAACGGGCCGGAAGAGCTCCTGCATCTATTGTGCATCTGTGGTCGCGTTCTGGTTTTGTGACACGCGACGAGGAAATGCAGGAAGCGTTGCAGGTGAGTCTTTATTCCATACAAGCTCTGGTTCAAAGCTATTTGCTCGAAAAAATAAAACCTTCCATGCGTTTGCTGTACGTATCGTGCACACCTTCCTCCGAGCAGCCGCTGTACGATGCGGCAAGCGGCTGGTTGAAGACGCTGGGTCAAGAGCATCCTTCCTTTTGCAGCCGGGTTTTGACTCTTGACCGTGACCCTGAGTTTTGTATTGAGGAGTGGCTGCCTGAGTTGCTGACGGCAGATGCAGGCTGTGATGTCATTCGCCATCAGAATGGAGCCAGATTTGTGCGTGGCCTGACGCCGTTATCGACAAGCGGCCTTCCGGACGACGGCAGTTGGCTGGGAAGGGAAGGTGCCTACCTGATTACGGGGGGAGGCGGCGGTTTAGGAATTATTTTCGCAACGGAAATGGCTAGAAGCTGTAGGGGAATTAGTCTTGTGCTGACAGGCCGTTCCGCTTTGTCCCCAAGGCTGGAGGAGCAAATTGAAGGGGTGAAAAAAGAGGGCGCCAATGTTCTATACCTGCAAGCCGATCTTTCCCTATATTCAGATGCGCAGAGGGTCGTTCATGAGATAAAGTCGCGGTATGGCGTGTTAAAGGGCATCCTGCATAGCGCAGGCGTTTTGAATGACGGTCTGATTTATACCAGAACAAAATCGGATGTTGAACAAGTGCTGGCTCCCAAACTTCACGGCGCACTGTTTTTGGATGAAGCCGCAAAAGACGAGCCTCTGGATTTTTTTGTTTTCTTTTCTTCACTGTCAGGAGAAATCGGGAATGTCGGACAAAGCAGCTATGCCTACGCCAATCATTTTCTGGATTTATTCGCGCGGTTTCGGCAAGGGGAGCAGCAAGCCGGGCGACGCAAAGGCAAAACGCTCTCGCTCAACTGGCCACTATGGAGGGAAGGCGGCATGCGGCTGGACGAAGCTGCTTTAAAGCAAGTTCAGCTCAGAATGCCGGGATTGCAGCTGCTTAGCACACAAAACGGATACGAAGCTTTGAAAAAAGGCTTGCAGAGCAATGAGCCTCAACTTGTTGCTGTGCAAGGCGAACTTTCTAAAATGGCATGGCTGCTCGGACAACCTGAAAAGATTTCCTCACCGCAATCGTCTATTTCCCCAGCAATGAATCAAGCGCAGGAGGATGAGACCCGCACTCCGCTGGAAATGTATCTGAAAGAGCTGTTGTCCAAGCAAATCAAGCTTGCGCCAGAGAAAATTTCTGCAACGGCAGCTATGGAGGAATACGGAGTAGAATCGGTTGCCGTTTTGAATATGACAACGGCTCTGGAAAACGTTTATGGTCCGCTATCCAAAACCTTGTTTTTTGAATATCGTTCAATCCGGGAGCTCGGAAATTATTTGCTGAAAGAGCACTCCGAGCGGACGCTGCTCCAATTTGGAATTTCTTCTCTTCAAGCGAAGGAAGTCCGTTCAGAGGAACGACCCTCCAAAGCAGAAAACAAATCTCCTGGGAAAATGGCGAAGCTGGCAGTAGCTGCAGCGGCTGAGAAAGACGCGATCGCCATTATCGGATTGAGCGGAAGATATCCCATGGGGGAGAATCTGGATGTCCTATGGGACAATCTGAAGGCGGGACGGGATTGCATTACTGAAATTCCACAAGAACGCTGGAATCATGGGTTGTATTTCAACCCCGACAAATCGGGCAAAGGAACGGCATACAGCAAATGGGGCGGTTTTTTGGAGCATATGGATTGCTTTGACCCGAGGCTATTCCAGATTTCGCCGCGTGAAGCCGGCCTGATTGATCCGCAGGAACGACTGTTTCTTCAGACAGTTTGGCATACGCTGGAGGATGCGGGATATACAAGAGCGCGTCTGGCAGCTCACAAAGTAGGCGTTTTTGCAGGGGCCATGTATGCCCAATATCAGATGGTTGGCATAGATAAAGGCATGGTCGGGCGGGAAGTGCCGGCTTCGTCGTTTGCCTCTATTGCCAACAGGGTTTCTTATTTCTTTGATTTTGCGGGACCGTCCATTGCGGTCGATACGATGTGCTCTTCCTCTCTGACAGCCATTCATCTGGCTTGCCAAAGCATTCAGAACGGGGAAAGCGAAGTGGCCATTGCCGGAGGAGTCAATCTTTCCTTGCATCCTCACAAGTACGTGTTGCTCAGTCAAGGGAAGTTTTCTTCCACAGACGGGCGCTGCCGCGCTTTCGGAGACGGCGGAGACGGCTATGTGCCGGGAGAAGGGGTCGGAGCTGTCCTGCTCAAACCTCTGCGGAAAGCGGAAGCGGACGGGGACCGGATTTATGGGGTAATCAGAGCAAGTTCGATTAATCACGGAGGGCGAACGAATGGCTATTCCGTTCCAAATCCCAATTCGCAGGCCGATCTGATCGCTCAGGTTTTGCAGGAAGCCAACCTCTCTCCAGAAGAAATCAGTTATGTAGAGGCACATGGAACCGGAACCGCATTGGGTGACCCTATCGAAATTACAGGGCTTACGAAGGCGTTTGGAGGGGGTGTCGGCAATCGACAGGCTTGCGCCATCGGTTCGGTCAAGTCTAACATCGGACATCTGGAATCGGCGGCCGGCATAGCAGGTCTGACCAAAATCCTATTGCAAATGAAGCATAAGCAACTGGTGCCCTCTCTTCATGCTGAGAGACTGAACTCCTTTATCCGGTTTGAAGAGACGCCATTTTATGTGCAGCGTGAGCTGGCGGAATGGAAGAGGCCGATCCGAACCGTTAATGGCGAAGCCAAAGAGATGCCGCTTAGGGCTGCGCTCAGCTCCTTTGGAGCGGGTGGCTCGAACGCTCATCTCATCATAGAAGAATGGCCAGTGAAGCGGTCGGCCGCTCGGAAAGGACACTTGGGTCCAGGTTCAGAGCTGATTGTGCTTTCTGCCCGAAACGAAGAGAGATTGAAGAAGCTGGCTTCCAATTTGGCCACAGAACTGGGAACGAGTAAGCAAGAGAGTGGCGATGGTGAGAATTACAACGTAGAGCAGCTGATGAAGGAGATTGGGCAGATCGCAGCCCAGGTATTGAATGTCGACGGGAACGAAATCGGACTGCAGGATGATCTGAAGGAGTACGGATTCGATCAGATGACGTATGCCCGGCTCCTAGAGCTCTTGAATAATAAATGGACACTTCATCTTAGCGAAGGTGAGATTCATCAATATCGAAGCATTGAGGATCTGTCAACTTATGTTTGGGAGAAGCACGGGGACAACGGGCATTTCTCTCTGCCAACGAATCCGCCAGCTGCTGCTCGTTTGGACAAACCTTCGTTAAAGGACATTGCCTATACGCTTCAAAACGGGCGCGAGGCTCAGGAGGAACGATTAGCAGTGGTCGTTTCCAACATCGATGAACTGGTCAAGCAACTCACTGCCTTCGCCAATCATGATGGGTCAAGCGGAAGATGGCTGCGCGGAACCGTGAGAAGGGGTGAAGAACGCCAGCTTGTTCTTGGGGATGACGAAGACAGTCAAGAACTGATTGAAAAATGGATGCTGAAAGGAAGATTGGAGAAGCTGGCTAATCTGTGGGTGAGCGGTATTGAGCTTGATTGGTCAGGGCTTCCGGGAAAATCGGATTGCAGCATTGTGTCATTGCCCCTGTATCCTTTTGCCCTTGAGCGGTACTGGATTGATAACCAAGGGAATAAGGAGGCGGACTTCAAGCAGAGCCATCCCCTTATAGACGGGCTGAACGCTTTAAGGAGTCTGGGCCAAGAAGGTCTTGTCTACGAAAAAACATTTGCTGGAGATGACCGTGTGTTGCGGGATCATCTTATTCAGGGACAGCCGACATTGCCCGGTGCCGTGCAGCTTGAAATGATCATGGCCGCGTGTGAGAAAATGGGTGCCGGAGCGGTTGGCGGGCTGTCGAAAGTGACATGGCTGTCGCCGATCATAATCCGGGAGGCGATGTTGACGGTTCGCGTGGAATTGCTTCGAGTAAACGGAAACATTCGATTCCAGATTCGAAGCGGCGACAAAGAGGAGCTGATGACCCATACGACAGGCGAAATTCATTTCAATGCGGGCGAAACGACAAGGGGTCGCATAGGACTGGATGTGGTGCGTATGCGCTGCAACACGAACAACACACGGGAAGAGGTTTATGACCGCTTCGAATCGTGCGGCATGCGTTACGGAACCTATTATCAGACGATTACCAGCCTGTCGGGCAATGAAGGGGAGTCGCTGGCTGAGCTGAAGGTGCCGGACATCGCGGTTTCAGAGCAGAAACAATGCCGCTTGGCTCCGGTTCTTATAGACGGAGCCCTGCAGACATTGGCGGGCGTTATTGAAGAAACGAAGGAAGCGGATCCATGCACTCTGGTTCCTTACGCCGTTCAGGAAGTCACTCTTTTAGGTCCCGTTTCTACCGCTACATATGCCTATGTAGTCAAGACTGGCCATCACCGATTTGACATCTCGTTGTGCGACCGTGCGGGAGACGTTTGTTTGCATCTGAACGAAGTTGAGGTTCGGGAGTTGCGGGGACAACCGCTGCAGAGGTTGCCGCTTCAGGAGCAACCTCCGCAAGAGGAAAAACAAGCGGAACGGGTGACGATTTCCAAGTCCCGACCGGCATTCACACTGGAAGAGGGGGGGAGGGGGACCCGCTATCAGCGGGACTACGTGAGTGGTGTGATTCGGGACGCACTGTCGGCGGTTCTGTACATTGACCCGTCCGAGTTGGACGAGCAAATCCCTTATGTGGATTTTGGCGTGGATTCCGTCCATGCCGTGGAAATTGTCAATCGGCTCAACGAGGCGCTTCAGGTGTCGCTGCGGCCAACCGAGCTATTTAATTATGGCTCGATCCATCAACTTACTGACTATGTGCTGATGGAGTTCAAGGTAGAGGTGGGCCGTATGCTGTCGAATGAGCAGGGCGACTCCGATTCTCAACGTGTATCAGTTGTGGAGCGGGAGTTCAATGCTCAGCGTGAACCTGAGCCATTGCGAACAGTATCCATCAAGGCAGCGGAAAAAAAGCCGGACAAGCAGAATGAATGGCAAGCACAGCATCTGTCAAGAAAGCTGGAAACCCCTGCTTCCGTCAAGTCGTTTGCCCGACGGGATATCGCCATTATCGGAATGTCGGGACGTTTTCCGGGAGCCGATACGCTGGAACAATACTGGCATAATCTTGCCCAGGGCGTGAACAGCGTCCGGGAAATCGACAGATGGAAGCTGGATAGCTTCTATGATCCAGATCGCCAGAAGCTGGACAAAAGCTATTCGAAGTGGATGGGACAATTGACGGATATTGATCAATTTGATCCGTTGTTTTTCTCCATTTCTCCGAAGGAAGCAGCAATGATTGATCCCCAGCAGCGGGTTTTCCTCATGGAGTCCTGGAAGGCGATTGAAGATGGAGGTTATTCCATTGCCGATTTGGAACATTCAAAATGTGGCGTATTTGTCGGCTGCGGCTCAGGCGATTATATGAATTTAATGAAGGAGCATGGCGTGTCGCCTAGCGCATATGCATTTATGGGGAATGACGAATCGATTATGCCTGCCCGAATTTCGTATTTTCTTAACTTGAAGGGTCCAAGTCTGGCGATTAATACGGCGTGCTCCTCTTCTCTTGTTGCGCTTCATGTGGCTTGTGAGAGCATTTGGGCAGGAACAAGCGAAATCGCGCTGGCAGGGGGCGTCTCTGTTCTGAATACCCCTCGGGTGCATATCCTGTCCAGCCGGGCAGGCATGCTGTCTGCCGACGGTCAATGTAAAGCCTTTGATCAGCGAGCAGACGGTTTTGTCCCCAGCGAAGGGGTCGGGGTCGTGTTGTTGAAGCCGCTGGAAGCGGCTCTGGCGGACCGAGACCATATTTATGGAGTCATCAAGGGTTCGGGCATTAACCAGGACGGAAGATCGAACGGGATTACCGCGCCGAGCGCTCCGTCGCAGACGGAACTGGAATTGGACGTGTATCGGAAATTCGGAATCCGTGCTTCCGATATTCAGTACGTTGAAGCGCATGGAACGGGAACGAAGCTGGGCGATCCCATTGAAATCGATGCACTCACCGATGCGTTTCGCCAGTACAGCGATGAAACCGGGTATTGTGCAATCGGGTCGGTCAAAAGCAATATCGGACACACGCTCACAGCTGCGGGAATTGCAGGCTTGATCAAAATTTTGCTCAGTATGAAGCATCGCAAGCTGCCGCCTTCCTTGCTGGTTGAGCAGGAAAATGAACATATTCCATTTTCCAAAACGCCGTTTTATGTCAACAAATCGTTGAAAAGCTGGCATACGGATGGGGGGAAAGTAAGGCTGGCTGCGGTTAGCTCATTCGGCTTCAGCGGCACCAACGCTCATGTTGTGGTTGAGGAAGCTCCCCTTCGGGAGCGAATCGCGGGACGCAGACCGTCCTGTCAATTTGCGCCAATCAGCGCGATGACGGAAGCTGCCTTATTTCAGAGGGAACAGGATCTGCTTCGTTATTTGGAAGGCGAGGGTCGAGAAACACCGTTTGAAGATATTATGTTTACATTGCAAATGGGACGAACGCACTTTCCAGTGCGTCACGGGTATATAGTCCAAGATCATCAGGACCTGTGCGTCAAGCTTCGTGAGCGTGCTGAAGGACGCCAGTCTGAGGGCATGGTGGCGGGGAACCTGAACCATTCCGGACAGGGGAAAGCGGGGCGGGATGATGAGCAGGGCTTTGAAAGCGAGCAATGGAGCTTGGGAGAAGATTTGACGCCTCAGGATGAGTTCGAAGAGCTGAAGCAGATTGCGTATCGGTATGTGAATGGACTGGCCGTGGACTGGAAGCTGCTTCATTCAGGAGAAGTCCGCAAGGTGCCGCTTCCGACCTATCCATTCGAACTTCAGACTTGCTGGTTTGAAGTAAAAGAAAACGACCGGGAATTCACTGGATCCACTTTTATTTCTTCTGTCCAGGAGTCTATGAAACGGAACAACTGGAAAATCGGAACGATCCTGCTGAAAAAAACGCTGATGCCGGACGATGCAATCGTGAGCGGGCACCGGGTGGGAGGTCAAACTATATTTCCCGGAACCGGCTATTTGGAAATTGCTCAGCAAGCGCTGGAAAGTGCGAGTGAACTGATGGGTTATGAAGTATGCGAGCTGTTATTTCTAAAGCCGCTTGTTGTGCGAGAGAAGCCGGTTGAAATGCACCTGCGTCTCATCAATCTGGAGCCGCTCCAGTTTCAGATTTCATCCTTCCAAGGGGTAGAATGGATTCAGCATGCTGTCGGCGAATGGAGACGGAAATCATCGAATGACGTTCAGCGCGGTCTTCCGCGACTTGATATCCAGGCCATTCGCAATCGGTGCGATCTTCTTTATACAGCTAAGGAATTGTATGGGAAACTGCGTGTGGTCGGTCTGGATTACGGCCCAGTCTTCCGGGGAGTGAAACAAATCTGGGGCAGCCGGGAGGAAGCGCTAGGGCTTCTGGAGCCGGAAGATGCCACGGTGAAGGAATTGTCCTCAGGGCGCCTTCACCCCGCTTTGCTGGATACCGCGCTTCATACCATTTCGGGCATGGTGCAAAGTGGCCAGCCGTTGCTTCCGTTTTCGATTGGCCGTCTGGAGGTCCAGCAGCCTCTTGGCAGGATCAGCTATGCATATGTAACTCCGGAAGGAAACGGAAGGCGATATCAGGTTCAGATCACGGATGAACGAGGAGTCGTTTGCGTCATCCTGCACAGTGTTTTATTGGTTGCCGCCAAACAGGCTGAGGTAGACGGGATGATGTATGAGCAAAAGTGGAAGAGGGCGCCATTGTCAAACGGTTGGACAGAGAGGGAAGCCAAGGAGCAGGGAGCGGTTATGATCATTGCGCCGGAGCATGATGCAGGTTTGGAGAAGGCGTTAGCCGCTGAATATGCGGGCGACCAGGTTGTGTCGGTTCGGTACGGGAAGGCGACGAGGCAGATTTCAGCCAGCGCATGGGAGATGAATCCTTTTGATGCGGGAGCGATGGTGCAAATTATGGCGTGTCATCGGAATGTGAACACGTTATATTTTCTGGGCGGCATGGAGGTAAGAGAAGAGGTTTATGCACATGACGATCTGGATCAATTGGAGCACAGTCAGCAATCGGGCATCTTCACTTTATTCCGGGCAGTCAAAGCGTTAAGCCAACTGCGCAAGACCGGAAAGCCGTTCACGCTTAAAGTGGCGACTAACTATGCGATTCCCTTTCATGAGGTTCAACCGCTGTTGCCGCAAGCGGCAAGTCTGCACGGATTTGTAAAGTCGCTTGCCAAAGAATGTCCCGCATGGAGTGTATGTGGGCTGGATCTTGACATGAAGAGCGATGCAGGCGAATCGTATGTTCAAGCGATCCTGCAAGAGCCCGGAAACCGGCGAGGCGACGTAACGGTTATTCGAGACGGCCAACGTTATCGCGGCGTGCTTGAACCGATAGCGCTCCCGAGCGCGGCTGTCCCTCCATTCCGAGAGCAAGGCGTGTTTCTAATCCTTGGCGGAGCCGGGGGAATCGGCATGGAATTTGGTAAATATTTGTCCCGCACCGCTCGGGCTCGCGTTGCGCTGATCGGCAGAAGGCCTCTTGATGCGAAATTGGAGCAAGGGCTGGAGGAGATCCGGTCATTAGGTGGAGAGGGCTTGTACATTCAGGCGGACGCTCTCGATGTGAAATCCATGCGACGTGCGGTTGCGAAGGTCAAAGGGATTTATGGAGCATTGCACGGGGCTGTGCATTCTGCATTGGTTCTCCGCGATCGGATATTGGAAAACATGTCCGAAACCGATTTGCGGACTGTGCTGGATAGTAAAGTAAGAGGTGCCGCAGTATTAAGGACGGTGCTTGAGGACGAGCCGCTTGATTTCGCTCTGTTTTTCTCTTCCGCCAACTCGTTTTCAGGCAATGCGGGCCAGGGCAATTATGCAGCCGCCTGCACCTTTAAGGATGCATTTGCCCACAAATGGAATGCTGAAGTGAACTACCCCGTCTCCATTATCAATTGGGGTTATTGGGGAACAGTCGGGGTAGTGGCAACCAAGGCGTATAATGAGCGTTTGAACGCGATGGGGGTAGAGTCCATTTTGCCAGCCGAAGGGATGGAGGCGATTCAAAGAACAATCGCCCATGCCTGTAAGCAAGTTATGGTGATCAAGGCAAAGCGGCATGTGCTGGAGCTTATGGGTCTGGAGAGCGGAGCGGAGCCTGACAAAGGCGGCAGCGATTTGGACAAATCCATCGAGCTAGGCAAAACAGACTCCGTTCTGGAGAAAGCCGTTGAAGCGGTTTGGCCGATAATGGAACCGCATCAGAAACAGCGCATGATCGAAGCGTTCGAGGAATTGACGCAATTCGGAGTGAAGCTGGTGCTGGATATTTTTGGACAAAAGAAAGTGTTCAGACCGGGCGGCGAATGGAAGAGCATTGATTGGCTGAAACGCGAGCTGGGCATTCTTCCGCGATATGGGCGATTATTCGAAGCGATGTTGAATTTGCTGGAGCAAGCGGGTTTTCTCCAACAAAGTGATGGGAATTATGTCGTTTCCTCAAAAGCCGAAGATGACGAACAAGCGTCGCTATCCCATCAGCGGTTGATGGAAATCAAGGAAACGTTAATCGGCCGCTGGCCGGAAATCGAAGCGCACATCCAGTTGCTTTGGACAGCTTACCTTCAATACCCGAACCTATTGACGGGGAAAGTGCTGGCGACCGATGTTTTGTTCCCGAACGGCTCTATGGAGCTTGTGCAAAACATTTATCGAAACAACGAGATAGCGGATCACTTTAATCGTGTGGTCGTCAGAGCGGTTCAGCTTTATTTGGAGCTACGGTCGAAGGAATCAGCCCCACGAAACGTCAGGATATTGGAAATAGGAGCAGGCACGGGGGGAACCAGCGCCCACGTGCTCAAGGAGCTGGTTCGGCATTCTGAAGGAATCGAATATGTATATACGGATATTTCAGCTGGCTTTATTCGATACGGCCGTCAAACCTTTGGTTCGGTGTATCCTTTTACTTCTTTTCAGACGTTGGACATTGAAAAAAATATCGCCGCACAAGGCTTCGAAGTCGATGCGTTTGATGTCATTATTGCAACAAATGTGCTGCACGCGACCCGTGATATCGGTCACACCTTAAGGCAATGTAACAGCTTGCTGCAACAGCATGGCTGGCTGATTATCAACGAGGCAACCAAGGCGCATGCCTTTACCACTTTGACTTTCGGGTTGCTGGAGGGGTGGTGGCTTTATGAGGACGAGGAGAATCGACTGAGAGATGCTCCTTTGCTGGATGAGCACAATTGGATCAGGCTTTGCGGAGAGCAAGGTTTCGGATGCAATCATGTTTTGGGCGCTCAAGGACTTGGACAATCGGTCGTTTTGGCTGAGAAAACCGAATCGTCGTCAGAGACAGCACGCCAATTCAAGGAAATAGACGTGCAGTCGAACCAATACATGCTGCAGACGGCAGCCTCAGATGAGGGGCCTGAGCTTGCTGATGGGGATGAGGACCGCATTAAAACGCAAATACAGCAGCTTATTTATCGGAACATCAGCAAATCGATGGAGGTTCGCCAGGAAGATATTTTAAATGATCGGCCATTCTCAGCCTACGGGATAGACTCCATATCCGGAGTTGAAATCATTCGGCTCATAAATGAAGATCTTGGTATTGTGTTAAAAACGACGGCGTTGTTTGATTATGGTTCAGTCAATGAACTAACCGAACATATTTGGCAAACTTATGGTTATTCGCTAGTGGAGGAACATTCAGCTTCCCGTTTAGATTCGCTAGATGTAGAACCACTCAATATGCTTGAACAACTGGCGAGCGGTGCTTTAACGGTCGACGAAGTGATCAGGGGATGGAGGTAAAACATGAAGGCCCAAACCGAGGAATTCAAGCGTGTGCTTCAAATGATTGAAAAAGGGGAGATTTCCCCACAGGAAGGATATCGTCTGATTACTGCACGGAATACGCGCGAGGAGGAAAGGACTGCTTTTCAGACGTTGGAGCTTCGATCACCAAGTTTGATTCATCACTTGACTCTTCAGCCCCAGAACCCCGCTGAACCTTCAGCGGGAGAGGTGCAAATTCTCGTGCATGCCTTTTCGTTGAATTTTGGAGATTTGCTCTGTGTCAAAGGGATGTACCCGACGATGCCGGAGTACCCCTTTACGCCCGGTCTGGAAATTTCGGGAATCGTAATGAAGACGGGAACGGCTGTAACCTCCTTTGAGCCTGGCGATGAAGTCATCGGTCTGATGGGCGAGCGTATGGGGGGACAAAGCAGCGTAGTGAACCTGCCGGAGCAGCTTGTTGTCAAGAAGCCTCGTACGATCTCATTCGAAGAGGCTTGCGCATTCCCTGTAGTGTTTACGACAGTCCATCACATTTTCGAAACGGCGAAAATCAACAAGGGAGAAAAAATGTTAATTCAGACCGCAGCCGGCGGCGTGGGTCTGATAGCGGTCCAAATGGCCAAGTTGCGGGGAGTCGAATGCTTCGTTACCGCAGGCAGTCAGGAGAAGGCGGACTATCTACGCAGCCTGGATGTGGAACATGTCATCCACTATCGCGAGGAGGACTTTGAAGAGCGCGTTCGTAAGCTTTCGGGGGGTTATGGGGTCGATGTCGTCATTAATACGCTTTCGGGTGATGCGATACAGAAGGGAATCAATCTGCTGGCGCCAGGCGGCCGCTACATGGAGATAGCCCAAACCGGGCTGAACCAGGCCGCCAAGCTTGATCTTTCCAAACTGATTCATAATCAAACTTTCCACAGCATCGACCTGCGAAGGCTTGTATTGCAGAAGCCGGAGCTGATTCAAGGTTATCTGGACATCATGCGCAGGATGCTGGCAGCTGGAGAGGTTAGACCGACCGTGGGGCACGTTTTTAAAATGAGTGATATCCAAAAAGCGTATCAATGCCTGGAGAACAGAGAGAACATTGGCAAGGTGGTCGTTGTGCCGGATTCGGTAGCGTTAACGGAAAGGCTGATTCCGGCCTATGCATCCAAACGGGAGGGGGCGGATTCCGAGCGGGAAGCAGAGCCAGTCGGGAAACCAGAAGGGGAATCCGGGGGTGCTGCCATACCGCCGCGACAGGAAATCGCCATTATCGGCTTGTCCTGTCGCTTCCCGGGAGCCGCCAACGCGGGGCAATTTTGGGATAACCTGTCCCGGGGCATTTCGTCGATTTCAGAAGTTCCGGGGGAACGCTGGAGCGCAAAAGAGTTCTATGATCCCGATCCGCAAAAGCTGAACAAAACATACAGCAAATGGGGCGGCTTTCTGAATGACATTGATAAATTTGACGCGGCTTTCTTCAATATGTCCGGGAAGGAAGCAGAATTGACAGATCCTCAGCAGAGACTTTTTCTGGAGGAGGGTTGGTCGGCACTTGAGGACGCGGGTTATGCCAACGATGTCTTGTCGAACCGGAAATGCGCGGTGTTTGCCGGTGTCGGCAGCTCGGATTATAGGATGAACCTGACCCATGAAGTGGAGCCGCAATCCATGTGGGGAAATGAAAGTTCCATTTTGCCCGCGCGAATCTCGTATTTTTTGAATTTGAAAGGACCCAGCATTACAGTGAATACGGCATGTTCCTCATCTCTCGTAGCCATCCATCTGGCCTGCCAGACGATTGCGAGCGGGGAAAGCGAGATGGCGGTGGCGGGGGGAGCTTTTATTTCGACTTCCCCTTATTTCCACATTGCCTCCAGCAGCGCGGGCATGCTGTCTCCTACGGGCCAATGCAGGGCTTTCGATCAGAAGGCGGACGGATTTGTTCCGGGCGAGGGCGTAGCAGCTATTGTTCTGAAAGATTTGGAGAGCGCGCTGAGGGACGGCGACCACATCTATGGGGTGATCAAAGGGTCGGGCGTTAATCAGGACGGTAAAACGAACGGAATAACCGCCCCGAGCACTCTTTCCCAAACGGAATTGGAGCTGGAGGTTCACCGGAAAGCGGGCATTCATCCGGAGGATATTCAATATATCGAAGCGCATGGCACAGGAACGAAGCTGGGGGATCCCATTGAAATAGAAGCGCTAACAAACGCATTCCGGCCGTATACCTCAAAGAAACAATTTTGCCCGATCGGCTCAGTCAAAACGAATATTGGCCACGCTTCGGCGGCGGCGGGAATCGCTGGCGTGATCAAGGTGCTTCTGGCGATGAAGCATCGCCAGCTACCACCATCCCTGAATTACGAAAGCTGCAATCAGCATATCGATATGAAAGACAGCCCTTTTTATGTGAACACGGAACTGAGGAATTGGCCGAAAAAGGGAGGAGTCCCGCGCATTGCGACCGTCAGCTCCTTCGGCTTCAGTGGTACTAATGCACATGTGGTGCTGGCTGAGTCGCCTTTCAACGAAAGAAGAGTAACCAAAGCCACTGAGCATGAGCAGGCCTTTATCCCGCTGTCCGCCAAAACCGAGTCGGCTTTGCGGCAAAAAGCAGCGGACTTGCTCCTGTGGCTTCAGGGAGAGGGAGAAAAGGAGGCTTTGGCATCCATAAGCTATACGCTGTGCAAGGGCCGCAAGCATTTTCCTGTACGCTCCGTCTTTGTAGTCCGAAGCAAGCAAGAGCTTGAGCGAAGCCTTGCCGAGCTTATGCCTGATGCGATAAATACGTCCAGTTTGAAGCAAAAAGCAGGAGATCGGCGCAAAATGAAGCAGCTTGCAGAAGAAATTGAGAATGCCAGAGCGAACCGTTCGGAGGAATTAGCCGTCAAGCTGGCGGAGCTGGCCGAGGGTTACCTGCAAGGTTATGAACCAATATGGGAGGCCCTCTTTACCTCCATGCAACCACAGCTTCTGTCCATGCCAACTTATCCGTTTCAGCGCGAGCATTATTGGTTTGAAGTCAGTGGGCAGGCTTCTTCAGCAGAAGGACTGCGCTTGCTTCATCCTCTCGTGCACAGGAACACATCCAGCATGAAGGAGGTCCAGTTTACGACTACGCTCGCAGCGGAGGATTGGCAGATCGGAGAGCATTTAATCGAAGGAGAACCGATGCTGCCCGCAGCCGCTTATGTGGAAATGGCTCTGGCGGCGGCCCGATTGCTAGGAAAAGAGGACTTCCAGCGATTGGCTGGTCTAGTATGGCAAACACCGTTTCGCCTAAATGGCGGAAGGTCCAAAGAAATCTGTATTAGTTTGTATTTGCAGGATGACAGACTGGAGTTTGAAATTTGGAGCCCCGACAAGTCGGAGCAGCGGGTTGTGCATGCGACTGGATGTTTGCTGCATCACAACCAGAGGGACGAATACAAGCCCGACGCCATCCCTGTAGCAGAGATATCGTTTCGATGTGCCAACCAACGAAGCGGTGAAACCCTTTATACATGGTTTACCCAGTCGGGATTCGCCTACGGAAAGAGCTATCATACGATTCAGCAGCTGTGCGGGGACGGAGATGAGCTATTGGCCAAGCTGAAGTTGTCGCAATCGCTGGTGAGCGGCGACCAACCGTATTTGCTTCATCCGTCGCTACTCGACGGCGCTTTTCAGGCGGTGCTTGGTTCAGCGTTTAAAGCAGCGGCAGACGCGAGTGCCGAATCTATTTCTCTTCCTTTTTCCCTGGATGAGCTACGCCTCTATCGGCCTATGGCTTTACCTGCTTACGCTTATGTTAGAAGAGCAGAGGATTCCAGATTGGCCATGCCTCGTTATGATATTGATTTGGCCGACGAGGACGGAGAACGGATTGCACAATTGCAAGGCTTTGCCATTCGCGAATGGAGAAACAAAGACTTGGCACCGTGTTCTGAGGAATCGGCTTATCATCGGCCTCAATGGACTGCACAAGCGGTGCCGGCTTTCGAAGATCAAAAGCCCCCTGAAAGCTTGCTTCTGCTGGACGACGAGGATGATTTGTATAAAAGCATGCAACAATACGTAAATAAAAACCTTATTTGGGTGTCGCCGGGTGAGACATTTGAAGAGATTGGTTTCTTGAAGTACCGGCTTGATCCCGCAGAATCCACTCACTATCGCCAATTAATGGAATCCTTGAACAACAAGGGCATTCAGCCTTCCATGATAGTAAAGCGTTGGTCCCCGGGCAAAGAGAGGGGGGAGGAGAAAGTCGCAGATATAGAAGCGATACTGGAGAGGGGCATGTTCTCGCTGTTTCATCTTACTCAAAGCATGATTCAGCATCAGTGGAAACATCCTGTTTATTTGCAGTATTTGCATCCTGTCAATGGAACCGATCCAGCAGATTCCGCAGTGGCCGGGTGGATGCATTCTGCGGCTCAGGAGCATCCCAACTATCAGTTTGCATGCATAGAAACGGACAGCTCTATCGATTTGGGGAAAATGTTAATGCAGGAGTGGGCAGCGAGAACTAATGGCAGCGAAAAAATAATTCGTTACAGGAATGGCGAACGTTTTGTTACCCGGATCAAGCCTGTTGCGCTTGAACAGTTGCCGTCAACTGAACTTCTCCTCCATGAGGAAGGCGTGTATCTCATTACAGGAGGAATGGGCTCCATTGGCTTCGCTGTAGCACGGTGGTTCGCCTCTCAGGGAAGGGTCAAATTGGCGTTGGTCGGGCGTACGCCCCAAAATCCCGATATGGAGTCCAGATTAATAGAGTTGCGGGAGCTAGGAACGGAGGCTCTGTATTGTCAGTGCGATATAGCGGACAAGAGCGCGGTTCAAACCTTGATTGATCGGCTGCGCAAGCAATTCGGTTCGATAAGAGGCATTGTTCACAGTGCGGGCATGGTCCGTGACGGATTGATCCGAAACAAGAAGCTTGAGGACATCAAGGGGGTGCTGGCCCCCAAAGTGCAGGGAACGTTATGGTTGGACCGATATACCCGGGAGGAACCACTGGATTTCTTCGTTCTGTTTTCTTCTCTGGCTTCCGTTGTGGGCAACGCAGGTCAAAGCGATTACGCCTATGCCAATGCTTACATGGATGCATTCGCCAGGCTTCGGCTTAAATGGCAGAAGAAAGGGAAGCGGCAGGGGGCGACGATTTCGATCAATTGGCCTCTGTGGCTCGATGGAGGGATGAACGTTTCGCCTGAGCTCACGGAGTTGATGAAAGACCGGGGACTCATGCCGATCCGCACCGAGGAAGGTCTTCAAATCTTGTCGTCCCTGTTGCGCGTGGAATCAGGACAGTGGATTGTACTGGGGGAACCGGGATTACCGTGGAGGGAGTCTGATCAATCCATGAAAAAGCAAGAGAGCATTCCGACAGGACAAACGGAACATTTAAAGCCGCATTTAATGCAGTTTCTGGTCCACATTTTGTCAGAGGAGACCAGGACGCCCGCTTCCAGAATTAAAACGGACGAGCCTCTTGAAACCTACGGCATTGATTCAGCCATGATTGTGAATATGACGCGTGTGTTGGAACGGGATTTCGGCATGTTATCCAAAACCCTGTTTTTTGAATACCAGACATTAGATGAGCTTGCAGCTTACTTTCTGGAGAAGCATCGGGATCGAGCGCAAATGTTGTTTGGCTACCTTGCTGAAAATGAAACCCGGACATCAGCACAAATTTCAGGGACGGGGAATGCTGCTCATCAAAGCCAATTATTAAGGAATGACCGCGCTGTACATCCTGCCGGAGGAAAGAAGCCTTCGAACCAAAGGACATTAAACCAGAGTCCGTCGAGCCAGGAGCTCCCGAAAGGGGAACCAATCGCCATTATCGGGTTAAGCGGCAAATATCCTATGGCGGACAGTCTGGATGAATTCTGGGACAACCTGAGGGCAGGCAAGGATTGCATCACTGAAATTCCGTCCGACAGATGGGATGTCTCGCGCACAAGCAGCTATAGCAAATGGGGAGGATTTATTTCCGATGTAGATAAATTCGATGCGTTGTTCTTCCAGATATCCCCGCGGGAAGCGGCGCTAATGGACCCTCAGGAAAGGCTGTTTATGCAAGTGGTATGGCATGCACTGGAGGATGCCGGGTATACGCGAAACCGCCTCAAGCGAAGCCGGACAGGCGTTTATGTCGGCATGATGTACGGTCAATATCAATTGCTCGGCGCCTCCAATGCAGAGCAAGGGGAAGGTTTTGTGCCCAGCTCATCTTATGCTTCGGTTGCGAACCGGATTTCGTACATGCTTGATTTGCACGGTCCCAGCATGGCAGTGGATACTATGTGTTCAGCATCGTTGACCGCGCTTCATTTGGCCTGCCAAAGCCTTCGTTCAGGGGAATGCGACACCGCTATTGTAGGCGGCGTGAATGTATCCATTCACCCGTACAAATATCATCTGTTGAGTCAAGGGAAGTTTGCTTCAACAGATGGTCGCTGCCGCAGCTTCGGCGAAGGTGGAGATGGCTACGTGCCCGGTGAGGGCATTGGCGCTATGCTGCTTAAGCCGCTACGCAAAGCTGTCGAGGATGGCGATACCATTCACGGACTCATTCGCGGCAGTGCCCTGAATCACGGGGGAAAAACAAACGGGTATTCCGTGCCTAATCCCATCGCGCAAAGCGAATGTATCACGGCTGCATTGAAGGAAGCGGGTGTGAGCTCGGAGGAAATCAGCTACATGGAGGCGCATGGCACTGGCACTGCGCTTGGCGACCCCATCGAAATCACTGGCTTGTCACAGGCTTACACCAAGCATACGACAGCGGAACAATACTGCTCTATAGGCTCGGTGAAGTCCAATATCGGACATCTAGAATCGGCGGCGGGAATTGCCGGGATCACAAAAATATTGCTTCAGATGAAGCACAAGCAGCTTGTGCCATCTCTGCATTCCCAATCGCCTAATCCTAATATTCATTTTCATAGCTCTCCGTTTTATGTTCAGCAGGAGTTGGAGGAATGGCAGCCGATTTCCGGCAAGAGAATCGCTGCAATCAGCTCATTTGGGGCTGGCGGCTCCAATGCCCATGTCATTCTGGAAGAATGGCCCCGTCAGCAAGAGAGACTAGTGAAGCATGGAAGCCCTGGACCTTATCTGTTCCTGTTGTCTGCTAGAAATGAGAGCCGGCTTTCGGATGCGGCGCGACAACTCATGAACTATGTGCGGAAACATCATGAGCTCGAGCCATCGGCAGTCGCTTGGACCCTACAGCAGGGAAGGGAGGCGATGGATGCCAGATTGGCGATTGTGGCAGCAGATTTGACGGAGTTGGCGGAACGCCTGAACGATTATGCGCAGGGAAGCGTTGGGCACGGCTCCTTTGTAGGCCGTGTCGTAGAAGAAGGAAGCATGCTTGGCGAAGGAAAAGCCGCCCAGCATTTTGTGGCGTCTCTTGCGCTCGAACGGAATCTAGAGCAGCTTGCGCGACTATGGATATCTGGCGCAGCGGTTGATTGGAGCCTTTTGCATGGCGCTGGCGCGCCAAACATAATTTCTCTGCCCGGTTATCCCTTTGCCAAGGAACGCCATTGGTTGGATAGAGAAGTCAGCGGCTTCGGTCCGGAAGCTATCAAACGGGACATCAAAGAGAGCGCCTTCGATCCGATTTCTGCCAAGAGGGAGTCCGAAGCGAGCATCGCATCAGCGGACAGCGATATTGAATCAAGTAAAGCGGTTGCTGTTGATTCCACGCAGCTCCTATCCGGAGTTTCGCAGGATATCCAGCGTCTTGCAGCGGCGATCGTCCAATTGGAGATCGAACATCTTGATGTGAATGAAAGCTTGAGCAACTTTGGCTTTGATTCAGTTATGCTGAAGGAATTATCGGATGCCTTGACTTCCCTGTATTCTATTCCCATTACGCCGACTATTTTTTTTGAGCAAGGGGACATCGCCAATCTGTCCAAAGCGCTCCTCCGTGATTTCAACGATGAGCTGGTTCGCCATTATTCCGAATCTGGCGTAGGAAACAAGAACACCCGCCCGGAAAGGGCGATGGCTGCGGCGGTCCGTAGCCAGAGAAAAAATGAATTCGATCAATCGGAACGGAACAAATCCGATCAGGTGCAATGGAACGAGCCGATCGCGATTATTGGGATGAGCGGTCAATTTCCTCAATCGGAGGATTTGGAGCAGTTTTGGAGCAATCTGGAGCTGGAAAGAGATCTGATTACAGAAATTCCTGAAGAGCGGTGGGATTGGCGACTGTTTGAAATTGAAGGCGGCTACGCAAGATGGGGCGGATTTGTTCGCCATGCGGACACCTTTGACCCTCGCTTCTTCCAGATTACGCCGCTGGAAGCCGAAATGATGGACCCGCAGCAACGGGTGGCGCTACAAGCGGTGTGGCATGCTTTTGAAGATGCCGGGTATAGACCCTCCCACTTCTCCGGCCGTCGTGTAGGACTGTTTATCGGCGCCCAGTTCCAGGATTATTTGCAACTGCTGCATGATGATGGAGAAATGAATGCCTTGGTGGGCACTGGAAACGAGCTTTCCATATTGGTGAATCGGATTTCCTATCAACTGAATTTCAAAGGCCCCAGCGAGCCGTATAATACGGCATGCTCCAGCTCGGCTGTTGCGATTCATCGGGCAATTCAATCCATTCGCAGCGGAGAAAGCGAAATCGCAGTTGCCGGAGGAGTCAGCTTGTTCCTAGCACCTTACGGCATGGTCAGCGCCGGACGGATGGGGATATTGTCGTCCGACGGACGATGCAAAACCTTGGATAAATCGGCTAACGGCTATGTCAAGGGCGAAGGAGTAGGCATGCTGATACTCAAGCCGCTCTCCAAAGCGCTGGCGGATCGAGACAACATTCATGCAGTAATCCGTGGCTCCGCCGTTAACCATGGCGGCAAGGCGCAATCTCTGACCGCTCCCAATTCATCGGCACAGTCCGAGCTTTTGGTATCGGCTTATGATGACGCTGGTATCGGTCCTGAAACGGTTGGTTATCTGGAGCTGCATGGAACGGGCACAGAGCTTGGGGACCCTACTGAAATCGAAGGCATCAAGAAAGCCTTCCAGCTTCTGAAGGACAAGCAAGCTGCTGTTGACAAGCTGGGTGAAGCCTATTGCGGAATCGGATCTGTCAAAACAAACATCGGGCATTTGGAGCCTGCGTCCGGCATTGCCGGAATCCTAAAAGTGATCTTGTCCATGAAGCATAAAAAACTGCCAGGACTGCTGCATTTAAATGAACTTAATCCGTATGTGCAGTTGGAGCGATCCCCCTTCTACATCGTTCGAAGCACACGGGAATGGAAACGATTAAAGAACGAACGGGGAGAGGAAATTCCTCTGCGGGCAGGAGTAAGCTCCTTTGGTTTCGGGGGCGTAAATGCGCATGTTGTTCTGGAGGAAGCTCCAGAACAGGATAAGGAGCAGAAGGCCACACGCAATGTTCCGTCCAAACCAAGACTGTTCATATTGTCTGCCAAAAATGAACAACGACTGCATGAATATGTTCGGCGTATATTACCTTTTATCAAGACTCGCACTGCTGCGGCGGGAATAACCAGCGGGCAGTGGGGACAGGCGGCAGCGGCAACCATTGCGGATATGATCGGGGTTAGAGTCGAGGAACTGGACTGGAGCGAACCGTTCGAAGAGTACGGAATCAGAGGGGAAGAATGGAGCACTCTCCTCAAGCGGATAACAGGGCGGGATGATTTACCCGTTACGGTCAATATGCAGCGGGACTATTCATCGATTGCACGCTTGGCGGAGTATTTGTCTCATTTGGGGGGAGCCAGTGTAGGTTCTTCCGAGAGCGCTGCGAGTTCACTCTTGTTAGCTGACATGATCTACACGCTGCAAACGGGGCGGGAAGAAATGAATGAGCGCCTGGCATGTATTGTCGAAAGCTTTGAAGAGCTCTATGACATCTTGGAGAAATACGTTCAAGGGGAGCATGGAGAAACAAGGCTCCATCTGGGAAGTATCAAGCGAACGGGTAAGGCTGACCGCCATGCGGAAACGTTCCATGTCGAAGATATCCATGCTGGCGATCTCGACAAGTTGGCCCGGCATTGGGTTTCAGGCGGGGGTGTGGACTGGCTGAAATTAAATCAAAGGGAAGATGTGCGGAAGATGTCACTCCCCCTGTATCCCTTTGCGAAAGAACGTTATTGGGCACCAAAATTCAATTCAGGCTTAATGGCGGCTCGCGATTCGTTAACGGATTCTAGTGCGGCTATCGCAGTAACGGAGGAAGCATTGGAAACTGCCTCGCCTGCTGCCTCAGCTCAAGAACAGAGTACAGAGCAGTTGCTCGCCCGCGAGCTGCGTTATGTATTGGCGGATCGATTGAAAATGCAGCCGGAGGAGATAGAGGATGAGGTCGAGCTTTCCGAATACGGCGTTGACTCTATGTTGTCTTCTATAATTGTTGGGGTGATCCAGGATCGTTACGGCGAGGTGATCGACGCCAGCGTGGTATTCCAATATCCGACGATACGTGCCTTGTCTGTTTTCCTTGCGACAGAAGTGAAGCCAACGGCTTCGATTGGTCATCCGGAAAGGCCGGTTTCACAGAATAGCAAGCCGAAGCTGCCTCCGGAGCTGATCCCGATCAATACAAAAGGAACCAGGCAAACCTCTTTCTGGATTCATGGCGCGACAGGTTATGCCACCGTCTTTCGCCAATTGTCTCAAGCGCTGGGGCCGGATTACAAAATCTATGGTTTTCAGGCGAGAGGAACAGATGGCAAAACGATGCCTATGATGTTTGAGGAAATGGTTGAACATTATTATCAATGTATCCGTATTCTTCAGCCACAAGGCCCTTATTTTCTTGGTGGATATTCCTTTGGCGCGTTGGTGGCGATGGAAATTGCAAGACGGCTGCATAGGGAAGGGGAAATCATTTTGCATTTGGTTATGTTCGATACTTACCCTCCTTCCGATGCCGTCAACGATCAGTTCTACGATACCTATGATTTCGATTTTTTGAAGCTGTTTTTGGCTAATGCGTTCTTGAAATCAGACGAAAATCCACATTTGCTGATTTCAATAGATGACATCAGAGATGTTCCGAAGCGGCTACAGGTGGGTTATCTGGCCAGATTAGCCAAGGAAAGAAGCGGTACGATGATTGAAACGGATGAAATTTACAATTTCATTCAAGGTGGATTGATGGTTTCAGATTATGCGGAGGAAATTTATGTAACGTATCGGCCAACTGCTTATGATATCTCGGACGTAACCTTCTTTAAGACGACCAAAGGTTTTGTATCTGATGACAACCCTTTCGGCTTAAAAGGAGTCAATATTCTTCAAGATTACGATTACTCCGAATATTGGAAGGGGATGGTGACACAAAACATTGATGTTCATACCGTTGAATGTGATCACAACAGCATTCTGGAGGAACCCAATTTAAGGTTTGTTGCCGACCAAGTGAGGCGACTCCTTGATTCGTTTCCCAAGGAGGGGCACAATATCAATCCGATCACGGAGTATACTCGGCAGGGGAGTAGAATGCTGCTAGAATTGCTTGAGCAATCGGGGCTACTCTCCGGCGCAGAAAAGGAAAAGGTTCTTACTAAGCAGGAACTGCTTGAGAGGCTTAATTTGCCTTCTATTTATCATGACTTGCTGCCAACGTGGTTAGAAGTATTGGAATCGGATGGATTATTTTATATTAAAGGGGAATAAGTGGTATTTGGCGAAGTATTATAGTACCACTACTAAATATGTTACTCGGGGACAGATCATACTTCTGCCCCGGGTTCATTCAAAAAAGGAATGAAGCGCTGAATGATAGAAGTAACGGATTTGATATTTACCTATCCAGGCAAAAAAGCGCCCGCGGTCAAAGGGGTAAGCTTTGAGGTGCATAGCGGAGAGATTTTTGGTTTTCTGGGACCATCCGGCGCCGGGAAAAGCACCATCCAAAAAATTCTGATCGGCATCCTTAAGGGCTACAGAGGAAATGTCAAGGTGGGACAAAAGGAGATCAAAGGCATTAATTCCGATTACTACGAGAAAATCGGGGTTTCGTTCGAACTGCCCAATCTTTATTCCAAATTTACGGCTTTGGAAAATTTGTCTTTTTTTCGCTCCCTTTACAGCGGAAAAACCGCTGATCCCAAACAATTGCTTGCATCGGTAGGATTGGCTGACCATGCCAATGACAAAGTGTCTAATTTTTCCAAGGGCATGAAAATGAGATTGAATTTCTGCCGTGCACTTCTTAATGATGCGAATCTCATTTTCCTGGACGAACCTACCTCCGGCCTTGATCCCGTCAATTCGAAATTAGTCAAGGATCTGATCTGGCAAAAGAAAAAGGAAGGCAAAACCATCGTCATCACAACGCATAATATGGGAATTGCCTCGGAGATTTGCGACCGTGTCGCCTTTATCGTTGATGGCGAAGTGAAGCTGATCGATACGCCCCGCGACCTGAAGGTCCGCTATGGCGAAAAACTCGTTAGGCTGGAGTACAAAGAACAAGGCGTTAACGTAAGCAAAGAATTTGAGCTGGATGGAATTGGCGAAAACAAAACGTTCATACAATTGCTCCGAACAAAGGATATCGAACGTCTGCATACGCAAGAGGCGACACTGGAGGATATTTTCATCACGATTACAGGCAAAAAATTGAATCAGGAATAGGAGGTGTAGAAGCATGAAGATAAATAGAGAGGCAGATGTCGTCATTGTTGGAGCAGGTATCGTGGGTCTTTTTAATGCTCTGATGTACGCGAAACAGGGATTACAGGTCGTGATTATCGATAATGTCGTCAATCAGAAGCGCAGCTACAAGGTAGGAGAATCTCTGCTTAGCTACAGCAACGTATTTTTGCGCACTCTTGGCGAACTGGATTCCTTTGCGAATACTTCGTATACAAAACTAGGCGTCTGGTTCACAAACGGCATGGAATGGAAGAAATCCTTTGAGGATAATACCGAATGGGCTTTATCTTACCAGGATAGCTGGTTTAAAGAAATTATGCCGAATACGCTTCAGTACCGGGCTTGCTTTCATGAGAAGCAGCTCGTTCGGCCGGAAGCGGAAGATTTTATGCAAGAACGCGTGCGTTCCTACAGCAACGTGACCTTTCTCGATACCGCGCTTGTCGACGATGTGCTCATCGGAGACGGAGAAGAGCCGCATGAAGTAAAGTGGATATGTAGAGAAACCAAGGAATCCGGGAGTGTCGCAGCAAGATGGGTAATCGACTGCGGAGGACGACGGAGGCTGATTGCTACGAAAATGGGACATGCCACCGATTTTGGCGATGATTTTCAGACGACGGCAGTATGGGCGCAATTCGACAATGTGCTTGAAGAGCAGTTTGATGATATATGGGCCTATACGTATGAAAATGGTACACGAAGCATGAGGCAAAAGCATACTTGCCACTTGTGGGGCGACGGGTATTGGATTTGGGTCATTCGTCTGAGCAACAATCGGCTAAGCGTAGGCGTAACCTTTGATCAGAACAAGCAGCCTGCCGGGGCAAAACCGAAGGATCAGTTCTGGGATGTGATGAACCGTTATCCGATTCTAACGTCCTTGCTCAAAAAGGAGGACATGCTGGAGTTCCGCATGTACAAGGACGTTCAATATACGACGGATACCTTTGTCAGCGAAAAACGTTACGGCATGGCCGGCGATGCGGCGACGATCATTGACGCCTACTATAGTCAAGGCATTTCCATGTCTCTGCTTACCTCCTTCCATATTGGAAATATCGTGTATGAAGATGTTCGCCAAGGAAGGCTTAATCGAGAATACATTGACCGGGTCAATCGAAATTTGACACAAGATTGGCTGATCATCCGCAACTTTGTGCTGACCAAATATACAAAAGCGATTGAAGATCATCGATTTTTCATTTTATCTCACCTGCTCGACAATGTGATTCTCTCCTCCGGCATTCAACTGCGCTGGTATTTCGTGCGCTGGATGCTGAATACGAATGGAGATCCCACCAAGGAGTCGAAGCTGGACACCAAGCTGCGGACCATCTTGCAGAAGAAACTGTTTCATTCTCAGGCGTCATGGAGCTTTGCCTCTCCGGAAAAAATACGGTCGCTACAAGGCTATTTACAGAGGAAAATGGGAGAGAGGGCTCGCTGGCGCGTAGAGAACGGCGTCATGACTCCCCATCTAAAGCTGCTCTGGCCGCCGCTTCCCAAGCTGTCCAAATTGCCGTTTGTCGGCAAGAAAAAGCTGGTGAACCTCACGGGCAAACAAATTAGCGGGAAAGCTGCCAAGCTGTTTATTCCGAAGCCGGAGACGATCGTTCACAGGCCTTTTACAGCTGCCGTTTTCGTCATGCTTTTCCAATTTTTCTGGGCTTACGGATATGACGCTTTCAGTACAGGAAAAAACAAGTTGCTTGCTGCAGTCGGAGTTGGCAAATCGGAAAAAGAGCAGCACAGGAGCCATATATGAGATTACTCCATGCGCTTAAATACGACGTAATCGCACAATTTCGCTACGGGTTTTATTATGCTTATATGGTTATCATTGCTCTTTATGTTGTGCTGCTGCGTAGCCTCCCTACGGAATACCAGGACACCGTGGAAGTGTTGATTATCTTTACAGATCCATCCGCTATCGGCTTCTTTATCATTGGCGGCGTGTTGTTAATGGAGAAGGACCAGAATACGCTGGAAAATTTATTTGTGACTCCACTTAGAATTTATGAATACATTTTTTCGAAAGTGTTGTCTTTGACGATTATGGCGCTAATTGCCAGCGCCATCTTGCTCGCCTTGACTTGGAGAGGGCCGATTCATATTGTGCCTATGTTTTTCGGCATTGTGCTGACCTCCTTCTTTTTTACATTGCTCGGTTTTATTGCGGCTGTGCGCTCCGAGACTCTAAATCAATATTTGCTGAAATCTCCGCTATATGTGATCGTTTTTTATTTGCCGGTATTGGGTTATCTGGATGTTGCTGATTTGTGGGTGTATAATCTGATCCCTGGAAAAGCTTCTCTTCTATTGTTGGAGGGAGGCAGCAGCGGTATATCGCCGTCGTTGTTTCTGGGCAGTGTTGCCTTACTATGCGTATGGATTTTTATCGCCTATTACATAGCGAAAAAATCGTTTGAGGGTCGCATTATAATGCGGATAGGAGACGGTAAGTTATGAATAAGGTGCTGAAGCTGTCTTCCAACGATCTGCGTCAAATCCGCCGCGACCCAATGCTGATGGCCGTATTGTTTGGTCCTATCCTTTTAATGATACTGGTGAGGTACGGCATTCCGGAGATCGATAAGCTTACCTTAAAGCATTTTGAATTTTCGATGCTGGAATACAACATGCTAATCCTTGGTTTTTTTATGCTGCTTATTCCTTTTTTGGTCGGCATATTGGTCGGGTTGCTTATTTTGGACGACCGGGATGAAGGGATGATTGTTTTTTATTCCGTAACGCCGTTGGGTAGAAAAGGTTATCTCATGTATCGCTTGGCAAGTCCCGTATTCCTTAGTGCTATATTCACATTTCTGATGGGATGGTTCAACGGCATAGCGTATATTGAAATGGCAAAGCTGTTGGCCTCGGTTTTGCTGTTCTCATTGGAGGCGCCTCTTATCGCCCTGGTTATGGTGAGCTTGGCTTCCAATAAAGTAGAAGGTCTTGCCGTGACCAAAGGACTTGGCGTGATATTGGCTTTCCCGTTTCTTGCTCATCTCGTGCATTCCAGCTGGATATGGGCAGGTAGTATCATTCCGACCTTTTGGGCTTCGCAAACATTTGCGACGGAGACTGTGAATAGCTTCTCGTTTATTGCGACCGTAATAGGAGGGATTTTTGTCCATATTCTGTTTATATGGATGTTAATGAACCGGTTTATTCGTCAGGCCAATTAAGAGAGTGGGAAGTGGCTTATGCACAGTGCATTGTTTGTTCAATTGCTGTTTGCTCTTGTATGTATTTTGCTGGTCACTTTTTTGGTTGGAAAATGTTTTGCCAGAATCGGACAGCCGGTAGTGGTAGGTGAAATGATAGCTGGCATTATTATTGGCCCGACTGTTCTTGGTTCGCTGGTTCCCGGCATGTCAAGCATATTTACTGAAGTCGTGACGTCTCAGCTCAACTCCATAAGCGGCATTGGCCTAGCGATTTTTATGTTTCTGGTTGGCATGGAGATGTCGGAATTCAAGCGGGAGCAGATGAAGCAATCTGCAACGCTTACGTTGTCTGGATTTATCCCTCCATTTATAAGCGGATTGCTCATTGCTTTTGTTTTGTTCCATCAGCATGCGGGAGAATCGATATCGTTATTCAAATTTGCCGTGTTTATGGGCGTGGCGATGGCCATGACCTCTATTCCGATGCTGGCGAGAATGATGAAAGACGACGTTGCTGTTGATAAGAGAATTGCAGGAATCACCTTAATGGCCGCCAGTATGGACGATGTGCTTGCCTGGTGCATTTTATCGGTCGTTCTCGCCTTGGTGAAGTCCAATTCCTGGATGGATGGATTGATTACAACTCTTTATGGTTTAATCTTTGTCTCCATTATGTTTGGGGCAGTCAAGCCGTTAATGGCGAAAATGGGGCAGCGAGTCGAGAGGCACAAAACGTTGAAATACGAGGATATGTTCTTGATCGTATTGTTGATCCTGCTCGGTTGCATGGCGGCGGAATGGATCGGAATTTCTTCTGTGTTTGGATGTTTCCTGCTGGGAATGGTCATGCCGAAAACCCCGATTTTTCAAAGGGAGGTCGCGGGAAAATTGCAGGATATCACCAGTGCGCTGCTTCTCCCGATTTATTTTGCGATTTCAGGGTTGAAAATCAATTTAATGGGGATAATGGGGCAGGATTTGTTATGGACTGCCTTGCTCATTGTCGGCATCTCGATCATAGGAAAATATGTAGGCAGTATGCTGGCGCTTCGTTCCATAGGGTTTGAGTGGCGAACGGCTTCGGCAATTGGCGGATTGATGAATGCAAGAGGTCTGATGGGACTGATTGTGGCGGACGTCGGGCTGACTTATGACATAATTGATGCTCAATTATTTATGATTCTGATAATAATGTCCGTCGTAACAACATCGCTTGCCATGCCCATCTATAAACTATCTATGTCTCTAAAAACCTTCGTTTCAAATAGGATGTCGTTTGGACTAAACAAAGGAAATACTAAAAATGAGATAATATGTTCTCGAACGCTTACTCAAGTTCATTGCCGGGTTAACAAATGGCGAAGCTGATCTGTATCCGGAAAGTCCTATCATTCCGTTTGAGCGGATCAAAAGCAGGAGAGTTTAAATGCAAGTTTGAAGTCATTCAGTGTACGGTACCTGTCTTTGGCGAGGGCAACGGGGGAACTGATGATCCCGTGTATTCACAAAGCTATTGCCGTTGCCGCCGGCCTTCTAAGCATCTGGGCATGTCCCGGGGAAGATACACTAGCGATTGGTGATGGCATATAATGATGCCGAGATGCTGGAATCCTTTTTGAGAAATTAAAGCTACAACAGTCAGTTGATAAATATGTGAAAAGATTAAGCTTTTAAAACCCATTGGAAAAACCCCTGGGTTTAGCCGATGAAATTCTAGGGGGTGTATTTTTATGGCGATTAAGGGACAAAAGTTTAAAACGTATTCGGAGACGTTGAAACATGAGGCTATTCGTCTGCACACGGTTGAGGGCTAGACTTATCGAAAGATTAATGAGCATCTCGGGATTCATGACCCAGGACGAATGAAGCGCTGGATGCGAAAATATCGGGAACAAGGTGAGTGAGTTTGGACTGATGGATCAGCGTGTCGAGGGACAAGAACATTGTTCCATTGAAGTCGCTATTATAGCGGCTTTTTTGTTTTAAGGAACCAAGTTCTTGTCCCAAGCTTAGGACAAGAACTTGGTTCCTTTGCCGAAAAGGACAAGAACATTGTGTCATTTCGGATTAGGTGATTATCTAAATAGTATCATGATGGAGATCATGTGGCTAGATAAAAGCATATGAATATAAGACTTCGCTTGAATAACGATTTTTTGTTTCAGGAACTAGGTTTTTTCTACCCAAGGCAAAGAACTAGTTCATTGTTGAAAAGGTTAAGAATATGGTACCCATGTTGATAAGATTCTTTATTGATATGATGCTGCCGCGTGACAGCAAGAAGCTTGGCATGTCCAAAATGAATATGCTTGGTGTTGGCCCAATGATTATTCGTGGCCTGATGAAATAATAATAATGTTCCGTCTTTGGAAGAGTTGATAGAGTCCGTCATTGCACAAGGAGCCGAGTTGGTAGCCTGCCAAATGTCCATGGATTTTATGGGCATTCAGTGTGAAGAATTATGGAGTAATGGCCTTAAGTGCAGATAGTCTTTGTTTAGAATAAAAGAGACCCTAAAAGGGTCTCTTGCCGTAAACAAATTTATTTTTGATTTAAGTCTTTATTTGTCGAATGATGTCATGAACATCTACAAAAGATCTTTGCTCAATAATCTTACCTTCAGAAATCCGTAAAAGTATCATAAGAGAAAATTTAGCGTCTTTTCCAGTTGCAGGGACACCGGCAAATGGGATACCAGTATGTTTTCCTTCAAAGATAAAATAAGCGGCAACAAGATCTCCTTCAGCTACAATTTCTACAATGGGCATTTTAAAGCCGGGAAAAGCATCAAAGTTTTTCTTTTCTGATTCAATAAGGCCTTCTACACCCGGATAAGGTGTGTCAATTTGTGGATAAAATACATAGTCTTTATGGCAAAAATCTTTAAGTGCTTCATAGTTTTCTTGTTCTATCGTATCAAAAAAACTGCGAACTAATTCTTTATTAGCTTCTACTGACATGCTTCCAAACCAACTTTCAATTAAAATTTACTAATCGTCATTTCTGCAATTATCTTAAAATGAATAAGATTCTCCATCATCTGGTACTAATACATTAGAAATTCCTTTTTCATTAATAAAGCTTTTTAATTCTTCTCTTGATAATCCCCAATGGTTTACAGCTTCCATATGAACAGCAACAATTTTTGCGTTTGGAGAAGCCTTCACTACCTCATAGACGTCATCTTTGCCCATAATCAGAGAACCACCCACAAGGAATTGATTGTCCCCTGCATTGAGTACAATGATTTCTGGATTATGCGTATCGATTACTTCTTGCACAGCATCATACCAAACTGTATCTCCAGCAACGTATAATATTTTCTCATCAGCATGTTTAAAGACAACACCACATGTATGACCAGCATGTTGTAAGATTTCACCTCTACCATGCTCGCCTTTTGTTTTAATTAATTGAATTCCTTCGAAAACGGTATCCTCTTGTAAAACCTCTACATTTTGGAAACCGGCGTTTCTAATTTCTTTTGCATCTTCATCATTTTGAGAAAAAACTTTGATGTCTTTTGGCAATGCTTCTATTGCGGCTTCATCCCAGTGATCTAGATGCAGATGAGTAACAATAACAGCATTGACATTAGCCACAATATTGTCAATGGACGTTGGTAAGCCTACTAAAGGATTTTTTTGATCTTGTCTTGGTGCAGGGGGTAAACCTACATCCGATCCAAAAGCTGGCAATATTCCTTTTTCTGAAAACATTGGATCAATTAAGAACTTTTTCCCTGCGTATTCAACAACGATTGTTGCATTACGAATTTGGTGTATATTCATAGATATTAACTCCTTTTTTTGAAAATTTCTTTGAACAATGTATAGTGTATACTATGACCCATTAACGTATACACAGATTAAATAAAGTCTTTTGACCGTTTTACTTTATTAATGAAAGGAATTAAATAAATGTTGGATCATACGGACATGAAGATCTTAGATGAATTATCAAGAAACAGTCGAATTACAATGAAAGAATTGGGAGAGAAAATCCATTTGACTGGACCAGCCACTTCGGCAAGAGTAGCAAAATTAGAGGATAGTGGAGTTATTGAGGGGTATACGATTAAAGTAAACCGAGTCAAGTTTGGTTGTTTTATACATGCTTTTATTACCATAATTACAGAAAGCATTTTTCATCAACCTTATCTGTCATTCATTAAAACGCAAGAGGAATATTTAATTAATAATTATAAAATCAGTGGAGATGGTTGTTATATTCTTGAATGTAGATTTCCATCCACCGAGTTAATGAATCAATTTTTAGAAGGACTAAATAAGCATGCCAACTACAAATTATCGATTGTTATTAATAAATAGTTATCGATAGAAATGGGACTTTGAGATAAAGTACTCAAACAAACTGTTGGGTTAATTCAAGACAATTAAATTAGTTTATTCCATTAAAGGGCGCTTTAATGGAATAAAGAAGAGCACATATTAGTCACGACTAATATGTGCTCTTCTTTATTTTTAAGGATTTTTTTAATTTAGGTCTTGATAAAAATCGGAGTGGCCATGCTGTGCGGAGCCGATTGTGCCCGAGTGAAATTATATCTATACGAGGAAATTATACCTTTGGGCGGTGGTACCGCTTGACGATTCGGACAAAAGAGCAGCAGTTCCAATTTACTGGCTTTGCTTGGTTCTATTCAGGAGAAGGCCCCGAGGGATTCAGCAGGCTTTACAGTGGTTTCTAGTACCGGCAGAGATTATCTAGCGCTTAACTTGCCACAAATACCATGGGGATATGTACGAACCAAATTGCTTATTTATTGCCTTAAAGCCACAACTGCACGGCTGCCGTCATCAGGGCTTGTTCCCTGACGTTCTGGAGCTCGCGCAAACGGCAATAGCGAAACCCGTGAAGCTCTTCGTCATCCGCGAAGCTTCGCTCGTATGAAAAAGTATAAGTCATATAAAGGGAACGGTTCAAGAGGCATTCTCCAAAGCATGTCACGAAAAGGGGATTGTTACGACACGCCGTCATCGAGAGTTTCTTTGGCATTCTCAAATCGGAGTTTCTTTACTACAACGAGTTTGAAAATGTGGAACACTTTAAGGAAGAATTGAAAAAGTATATTGAATACTACAATACCAAACGGTTTAAAACAAAATTAAAAATGAGTCCGGTACAGTACGAGGCCACTGAAAAAGTTCTCATTTAGAAAAAGGTACAGTTCTTCAAGAAAATTGAATAAAATGTACCCCTTGTACAGGACAAATTAAAAAAGGTTAGGCTGCTTCAAGCTGCTGTCTGTATCGCGCAGGCGGCAGCTTGTTTAAGTTCCAT